>JAFEER010000263.1 GCA_018240985.1 Pseudomonadota bacterium | reverse complement strand
TTCCTTTCGTGTGCTTGGCGGCTCACGTTTGGAAGTCTCTGCGATGGACAACCCCTGAAAAGTCAAACTTCTACTGCCTCCCCGGCAGAGCCGGGGGTTTTCCCGTCCCTAATAACAATGATGGAAACAGGTTATAACGCTTAATCCATAAGCGTTAGCAGCTATCAAATTAGCTTGATTAGAAAGCTGTCTCAGACTCCTTCCCCCTTTGGGGGAAGGCTGGGATGGGGGCTGGAGCGCCGGCATCTTGCCGGCATCAACGTGCGAGCGTCGCTGGCCCCCACCCCTGCCCTCCCCCAGAGGGGGGAGGGAGTAAGACCAGCCCTCTACGAATCATTGCCCTCAAAAAATGAGGTGCATCACCACTTGCCCGCACTGGGCTGGCGCCTGCGCATCCCCTGGGCCATCAGCTCCACCATGTCGGCACGGTTGGCCTGGCGCGCGAAATCCAGCGCCGTCAGGCGCAGCTCGTTCTTCAGCGTCGGATCGGCGCCCTCCTCCAGCAGGAGGCGCGCCACATCGCCCTGGCCGTAGCGCACGGCCATCATCAGGGGCGTGGTGCCGTTGGGGGATGCGGCGTCGATGTAGGCGCTTTCTTCCAGCAGCAGCGCCACCATGGCCTTGGCGTCAGCGCTGGTGCCCGAGGCCGCGTAGTGCAGCGGCGTCCAGCCGGTCTTGTTGACGTCGGCATCGAGTTCGATGAGCGCGCGCGCCGCGTTCAGGTTGCCGCGCAGTGCGGCCAGCATCAGCGCGCTCTCGTCCTTGGCGTTGCGCGCCTCCACCTTCAGGCCCTTGGCGGCGATCAGCGCCGCCGCGGCCTTGCGCGAGTCGCCCTGCAGCGCCAGGATCAGCGCCGGCTGGCCCTTGGGGTCGCGCGCGTTCGGGTCAAAGCCGCGGCGCAGCAGATCGGTGACGGCGGCGCCGTTGTCGAGCTCTATGGCCTTGAAGAAGTCCTCGTAGGCGCCGGCGTGGGCGCAGCCCGAGACGCCGGCGGTGGCCGCGAATGCCAGCCAGGCCAGGGTGGTGCGGCGCGTGCTCATGCGGCCTCTCCGTGCAAAAAGAGTTGTTCAAAGTTGCGGCTGGTGGCCTGCGCCACCTCCTCCACGGCCAGGCCCTTCACGGCCGCGATCTGCTTGGCGACATAGGGCACGTAGGACGGGTTGTTGGTCTTGCCGCGATACGGCACGGGGGCCAGGTAGGGGCTGTCGGTCTCGATGAGCAGGCGATCCATGGGCACGAAGGCGGCCACGTCGCGCAGGTCTTGCGCGCTCTTGAAGGTGATGATGCCGGAGAACGACACGTAGTAGCCCATGTCCAGCGCCGCGCGCGCCACCTCGGCACTCTCGGTGAAGCAGTGGAACACGCCGCCGGCGCTGCCGCTGCCGCCGTCCTCGCCCTCCTCACGCAGGATGGCGAGCGTGTCCTGCGAAGCGCTGCGCGTGTGGATGACGAGCGGCTTGACGCAGGCGCGCGCGGCGCGGATATGGGTGCGAAAGCGCTCGCGCTGCCACTCCAGGTCGGCAATGCTGCGTCCGCCCTTGCGGTCTTCCATGCCGTAGTAGTCAAGGCCGGTCTCGCCAATCGCCACCACGCGCGGCAAGGCGGCGCGCGCAAGCAAGTCCTGCAGCGTAGGCTCGGTCATGTCCTCGGTGTCGGGGTGCACGCCCACGGTGGCCCAGAAGTTGTCGTAGCGCAAGGCCAGACCATGCACGTCGGCAAACTCCTCCATGGTGGTGCAAATGCACAGTGCCCGATCCACCTGCGCCGCCGCCATGGCCTGGCGAATCTGGGGCAGCTGGTCGATGAGCTCGGGAAAATTCAGGTGGCAGTGGGAATCGACGAACATGGCAATGGGGGAAACAAAAAGGCCGACCGGCGCACGGTCGGCCAACAGGCTGGTGAGAATTAGATGGTCTGCGTGGGCTTGTCCGAACCCAGGGCCGTGCCCAGGATTTCCTCGATTTTCGCCTTCAGCTGGCGCGACTTCTCGTCCTTGGGGAACTGCACGCCCACGCCCTGGGTACGGTTGCCGCCGGCGCGCGCGGGCGTCACCCAGGCCACGCGGCCGGCCACGGGGTAACGCTGCGGGTCGTCGGGCAGCGTGAGCAGCACGTAGACATCGTCGCCGAGCCGGTAGTCACGCGCCGTGGGCACGAAGATGCCCCCGTCCTCGAAGAACGGGATATAGGCCGCGTACAGGGCGGCCTTTTCCTTGATGTTCAGCTGCATGACGCTGGGGCGCGGCGCGGCGGGAGGACTGCTCATAGGTGCTCTGGCGGGTTCAATGGCGCGAGTTTAGTGTCTGGCGCGCCTGTGCCACAAGCGCTTCCAGCATCAGGCCGGCGTTGAAGGGGTGGTCTGCGGTGCGCGCCTCCTGCATCAACGCGCGTGACCAGCGCGTGAGCGGGCCTACTCCGGGCGCCTGGGGCAGGTCGGCCACGGCAAAGTAGCGCGGCGGCGCGCCCACGCTGCGCGACAGCAGGTCGTGGCAAAGTTTTTGCAGCGCATCCACGGCCTGCGCCGGATGCAGATCCGCCAGGGCCGAGACATCGCCGCGCGCCATGGCCTTGGGGATCAGGCTCCAGGCCTGCGGGCTGCGCCCGGCCTGGTGCAGGGCCAGCGCATCGTCGGGGCGCCCGCCGGCGGCGCGCAGCAGGGCCGCGGCCGCATCGGCCGCCAGGCCCTGGCCGACGAGCCAGTCGCGCGCCTCGTCGGGCCGCGGCCAGGCCATGGTGTGGCCCAGGCAGCGGCTGCGGATGGTGGGCAGCAGCTCATGCGCGGCCTCGGTGGCAAGCACGAAGCGCACGTCGCCGGGCGGCTCCTCCAGCGTCTTGAGCAGGGCATTGGCCGTGACATGGTTCATGCGCTCGGCCGGGAACACCAGCACCGCCTTGCCGCGCCCGCGCCCGCTGGTGCGCTGGGCAAACTCCACCGCGTCGCGCATGGCGTCCACGCGGATTTCCTGGCTGGCCTTGCGCTTCTTGTCCTCGATTTCGCCCTGGGCCTTCTCGGGCAGCGGCCAGCCCAGCGCCAGCATCTGGGTTTCGGGCATCAGCACGCACAGGTCGGCATGGGCGCGCACGTCAATGCCGTGGCAGCTGGCGCATTGGCCGCAGGCGCCCTGCGCCGTGGGCGCGTCGCACAGCCAGGCGCGCACCAGCTCCAGCGCCAGCGGGTACTGGCCCAGGCCCGAGGGCCCCTGCAGCAGCCAGGCATGGCCGCGCTGGGCCAGGAGCTGCGTGCGCTGGGCGGCGATCCACGGGGCCACGGCCGTCATGGCGCCACCTTTGGCAGCCAGCCGCGCGCAGACACGGCGGCCAGCATCTGCGCCGCCACCTGCTCGCGCGCCTGCGCGCCATCCAGGCGGGCAAAGCGCCCCGGCGCGGCGGCGGCGCGGTCGGCATAGCCCTGCGCCACGCGGGCAAAGAAGTCCACGCCTTCGGCCTCGAAACGATCCGGCGCGCGCGCCGCGGCCAGGCGATCGGCCGCCACGGCGGGCGGCACGTCGAACCACAGGGTCAGATCAGGGTTGCGCATAAAATCGGCATCCAGGGCGCACCCAGTCTGCGCAAGCCGCTCCATATACGAGAGCACTTGCAGATCGAAACCACGCCCCGCGCCCTGGTAGGCAAAGGTGGCGTCGGTAAAGCGGTCGCTCAGCACCACCTCGCCGCGCGCCAGCGCCGGCTCGATCACGCAGCAGAGATGGTCGCGCCGCGCGGCAAACACCAGCAGGGTCTCGGTCAGCGCGTCCATGGCCTCGTGCAACAGCAGGGCGCGCAGCTTCTCGGCCAGCGGCGTGCCGCCGGGCTCGCGCGTCAGCGTGACGCTGCGCCCGGCCGCGCGCAGCGCCTGGGCCAGGGTGTCGATGTGCGAGGACTTGCCCGCGCCGTCTATGCCCTCGAAGCTGATGAACAGGCCTTTAGTCATTTCAGTCATCCGCAACACTGCTCACATGGCATAACGCACAAAACCGGCGCGCCCTAAGCCAGCGGACGCCGCGCAAGGGCCGCCCCGCCGCGCTGGCGTCGTCCCCCTGCCCGCGTAGCGCAGCGAAGCGAGAGCGGGGGGAAGGAGCGAAGCGACTCAGGGGGGTGTTCATTATTTTCCCCGTTGATATTTATTGACGGCGCGGTTGTGCTCCTGGAGCGATTCGCTGAAATGGCTGCTGCCATCGCCGCGCGCCACAAAGTACAGGGCCTTGGTATCGGCCGGCTGCACGGCGGCCAGCAGCGCGGCGCGGCCCGGCATGGCAATCGGCGTGGGCGGCAGGCCGGCGCGCGTGTAGGTGTTGTAGGGGGTGTCGGCCTGCAGGTCGCGCTTGCGCAGGTTGCCGTCGAACTTCTCGCCCAGGCCGTAGATCACCGTGGGGTCGGTCTGCAGCAGCATGCCGGCGCGCAGGCGGTTGGTGAACACGCCGGCGATGTAGGCGCGATCCTCGGCGCGGCCGGTTTCCTTTTCCACGATGCTGGCCAGGATCAGCGCCTGCTCCGCATTCTTCAAGGGCGTATCGGGCGCGCGCTGCGCCCAGGCGGCCTCCAGGCGCCTGTCCATGGCGTGCAGGGCGCGGCGCAGCACGGCCAGATCGCTGCTGCCCTTGGCGTAGGTGTAGGTGTCGGGGAAGAAGCGCCCCTCGGCGGGCAGGCCGGCGCGGCCCAGGCGGGCCATGATGTCGGCGTCGGACAGGCCCTCGGTCTCGCCCTTGAGCTGCTCGGCGCGCGCCAGCGCCTGGCGCACCTGGCGGAAGTTCCAGCCCTCCACCAGGGTCACGGCGCGCAGCGTCTCCTCGCCGCGCACCAGCTTCTCCAGCAGGGCGTAGGGGCTGGTGTCCAGCGGGATTTCGTAATTGCCGGCCTTGATGCCGCGATCCTTGCCCGAGAGGCGAAACCACCAGTAGAGCAAGCGCGCATCGGTGGCAAAACCGGCCTGCACCACCGCCTGCGCGACGCCGCGCGGGGTGGTGCCGGGCTCTATCTCCAGCTCCATCGGCTGCGTCTGGGCGACGCCCGCGCGCACCGGCATGGGCGCGCGCAGCCACCAGGCCGCACCAAGGGCAGCGGCCAGCGCAATCAGCAACACCAAGACAAGCAAACGACGCACAACCCTGCAGCCCGTGGGAACCAAAACCGGGCATCATAATTCAGCGCATGACCGATGGCTAAGCCCATGCCGCCGCAGCTGCCAGACAGCGGCGTGACCCCCTTGAACCACCTCGGCGTGATCCGCGTCGCCGGTGAGGACGCCGCCAAATACCTGCACGGCCAGCTGACCCAGGACTTTGCGCTGCTCGACCTGCAGCAGGCGCGCCTGGCGGCCTTCCTGAACGCCAAGGGCCGCATGCTGGCGAGCTTTGTCGCCTTCAAGCGCAGCGACACCGAGGTGCTGCTGGTGTGCGCGCGCGACCTGCTGGCGCCCACGCTCAAGCGCCTGTCGATGTTCGTGCTACGCGCCAAGGCCAAACTGAGCGACGCCACGGCCGACTTCGCCCTGTACGGCCTGCTCGGCGAGGCCGCGCGCGCCGCCCTGCCCGCGGGCGATGCGCCCTGGGCCAAGGCCGATCGGGGCGATGCCAGCGCGGTGCGCCTGTACCCGGCCTGCGGCCAGCCGCGTGCGCTGTATGTGGCACCCGCGGCCAGCCCCGCCCCGGCCGGCCCGCAGCTGGCCGAGCCGCTTTGGCTGTGGAGCGAGGTGCACAGCGGCATCGCCACCCTCACCGCCCCCGTGGCCGAGGCCTTCGTGCCGCAGATGCTGAACTATGAATCGGTGGGCGGCGTGAACTTCAAGAAGGGCTGCTACCCCGGCCAGGAGGTGGTGGCGCGCAGCCAGTTCCGCGGCACGCTCAAGCGCCGCTGCTATCTGGCGCATGCCCCCTCGGCCCTGGCCGTCGGCGCGGAGGTGTTTGCCCAGGGCGATGCCGAGCAGCCCGTGGGCACCGTGGTGCAGGCGGCGGCTGCCCCCGGCGGCGGCGTGGATGCGCTGGTGTCGCTGCAGATCGCGGCTGCGGGTGGGCATCTCCAAGTCCATGGCGTGGCGCTCACGCTGCTGCCGTTGCCCTATACGCTGCTGGAAGATATATGAGGGCTTGCAGCCCAACAAGAAGAACTCCCCATGTGACCGTTTGTTGCCCTCATTGGAGCGGGGGCGATACTGACCCTTGTGGCTTCGCCAGCGCTCACCAACACCGAAACCGGCGCACCATGCTGCGTTGCCTGATGCAGTCTGAAACAGACTGCCGCTCCAAACAACCCTAGGATTTCCGACCTGCTTGATGCGGTTGGCGCCGCACCCACAAATGGGTGCGGCGTAAGTGAGGCAGTACTTCTTGGAGGTAAGCTGCATGACCTCTGTGCTTGTACGAGCATGCCGGAAATTCCCTGCATGGCGCGGCGATGTATCCCGCAACTGGCGCCGCCGCACGACGGATATCAAACCATATAGGGATACCGTCGACACAGCGGTGGATGACCGCGCGTCACGCCCTGTGATGCAACACCACATTGGCCTCGCCTGCGTCGAGTACAACGAACTCGATCAGCCACTTCTCGGGGCACTGCGGTCTGTTCGGCGCAGACCCCCGGTTTGATCAGCTTCGTTTTGCACGGACATGTGGTCAAACGCATGGATTCACTTTTTCCCAGCGGTGGCCGACGCTACGCGCGGGGCAGTAAGGACACTGCTGCAGCAAGTCGGTCTGGGTGCATCGTCAATGCCAAGCGAGCCCCAGGGTTTTGGCCTGATGGTGACGGACGCACTCAACGACGGGGTGGTCGACACAGTCCGTGCGACCAGTCACGGCGCTGTTGTGCTGGTGGCGCTGGTTGGACGATGCCACATCCCCTCGTCTGAGCACTGGACTCTTCTGCACGCCGGTGCGGCTGACGTTCTTCACTGGCCCACACTGCCGGAGGACGCGACAGCAGTGCTTGCGCGCTTCGAACGCCTGAACGCGTTGCGACAGCTGATCGTGAGCGCGCAGGCCGATGGCACACTCATCGGCACCAGCGCGGCATGGCAGTGCCTGCTGCGCCAAGTGGTCGAGTTGGCGGCGTTCGCTAACGCACCAGTGCTGATCGGTGGTGAGAGCGGCACGGGGAAGGAACTCATCGCGCGCCTCATCCACAAACTGGATGCGCGTGCCAGCAAGGGGGATTTCGTCGTCGTCGACTGCACCACGATCACGCCCGAGCTATCGGGCAGCGAATTTTTCGGCCACGAGCGCGGAGCCTTCACGGGCGCGTTAAGCGCGCGTGATGGAGCTTTCGCCCTGGCACACGGGGGCACGCTTTTTCTCGATGAGATTGGCGACTTGCCGTTGCCACTGCAGGCCCAGCTGCTGCGCGTGGTGCAGGAAGGCAAGTACAAGCGCGTCGGCGGCAATGCCTGGCAGGACACGCATTTTCGATTGATCTCGGCAACGCATCGCGATCTCGATGCGCGCGTTGCCGAGGGTCTATTTCGCGCCGACCTGTATTTTCGTATTGCAGGTGCAGTATGCCGTACACCACCCCTGCGCGAACGTATGGATGATGTGCTGCCCCTGGCACGACACTTCCAGGATCATATCGGCGGCAGTAATGCCGGCCAGGGCTTCGACGCGTCGGTGAGCCAGTACCTGATGACGCGCAGCTACCCGGGCAATGTGCGCGAGTTACAGCGCGTGGTCGAGCGCTTGTGTCTGCGCCATGCTGGCAACGGATCGATCACGATAGGCGATGTACCTCCGGACGAACGACCGCACCCCGCAGTGATCTCCACGCATACACAGTTGCAGGCGTGCTTCGGTGCCGCGATGCGCGAAGCCTTTGACCTGGGCCTTGGACTCAAGGAAATTGGCCAGCTCGCCAGCGATAGCGCGATCCAGGCAGCACTCGACTCTGAACAGGGCAACTTGCATCGGGCCGCCATGCGCCTGGGCGTGACCGACCGCGCCTTGCAACTGCGACGCGCGCAGCAGCGCATCACGCCATCGCCAGCACCATGATCAACGCTTACAGGGCCGCGCGCGGTGCCAGGCGCAACAGATTGCCACCGAGCACCAAGGCCTCGTCCTCGGGCCTCAGTCGCAGCAGGCGGATCTTCTCCAGCTCCAGCGCCGGATGCAGCCATGGCCCATCGGAGCCAAACAAAATCTTGTGCGCGCCGGCGCGCTGCACCGCTTGCACGAGCAGGTCGAAGCGTCGTACCCCGGAGGTGTCGGCGTGCACGTTGGGATGCCGCTGAAGGTGATCGATCAAGGCCAGCTGTGCGCGCCAGTCGTCGGCGAAGCTTCCCAGGTGCGGGATGATGAAGTTCACGTCCGGGTACTGCTCGGCCAGCAGTTCGACCACCGAGACCTCGCCCGTCACGTCGTACAGCAAGGGCACGCCGAGCGCGCGCGCCGTGTCGCAGACTTCGCGCGTGATCGGCGCGTCGTGGCGGTGCAGCTTGATGCCGGCCAGGCCATCGCGCTCGATCGCCGCGCGCAGCATGCTCAGCACGCGGCCGCGGTCGCGCTGGGCGTGCACCATCGCAAAGCCGATCAGGCGCTGCGGCGCGCGCGCCACGATGCGTGCCAGCGCGCGGTTGGCGAGCGCGTAGTCGGAGTGGAACGCCGGCAGCAGCACCGTGCGCGCGATGCCGGCATGGGCAGCGCGCCGCAGGTAGGCGCCCAGCGGCGCCTCGGTGTCCCAGGGGCCTGTGAATCCGTCGCCCAGGCCGGCGTGACAGTGGCAATCGATGATCATGGCGGTCAGGGCGTGGCGTACGCCCGGTCGGCCGCGTTCAGCAGCGCGCTGTTCACGCCGTGCGAGCGCAGAAAGGCAATGACGTCCGGATTGAGCAGCAGCGCGCCGCCCCCCTGGCCCTCCCAGTCGCCACCGTGAATACCGACCAGCCGGCGCTGCAGCGGGTCGGTATCGACCGTCCAGAGCGGGCCGCCGCTCATGCCCGCTCGGGTGGCCACGGCGTAGCGGATCAGTGGATGAAACCGGTGGATCGATGCATCGCGCCGGAGCACGGCCGAGACGGCGCCAAAGCCCCAGTGCAGTTGCGGCGCGCCGCCGGGAAAGCCATAGGCGTTGACCTTGCGCGAGCGCAGCCAGTCGGGCGCGCGGCGCGCGTTCATGAAGTAGTTGGGTGCCGCCCGCCCCCACCAATCGAAGCGTTCGCGCGGCTGCTCGAGCAGGCTCTCGCCGGGGAACTCGCCGGCGTTGCTGGCCAGCTCGATCAGGCCGACGTCGAAGCTGCGCGACTCCCACGCCCTGGATGCGCGATCGACGCCCCCCGGCGCCAGCAGGCGCGGGTGAACCCAGAACGTCCGCGCCGACCAGGTCGTAAGCTCCGGCCGTGGCGCCAGGCCGCCCGGGCGCGCCTTCGCGTCGAAGTGAACGCTGATGCGGCGCGGCCGATGGTCGGGGTCAAGCCGGTTCGCCAGCAGGTGGCCGCAGGTCAGCACATGGCGCGGCGAGATCAGCAGGCCGCTGCCGGCCACAGTGGGGCCGACGAGATGCCGGTGCGGATCGCCTTCGATGATCTGTGCCGGTGTGGCCAGCACCTGCCGGCCATGGTCGACGACGATGCGGCAGACCCATCGAAACGGGGTGCGGCGCGCTGCGTTGACGTCAAGCGCCTTGAGTAGACCGAGCGGTGTGGTCATTACATCTCCTTGCGGCCGCTGCAGCGCCTCACAAACGCCGCACCGCGCGCAGGCCGCGCGCAAACAGGCCGTTGCCGTCCAGGATGGACTTGCCGTGCACATCGGCCAGCGTCGGCCCGTTGGCGCCCTTGCGGCTGGAGATGAAGCGGTGGTGGCCGTCGTCGTCGAGGCCGAGGTACAGGCCCACATGGTCGATCGCCGTACCGTCGTCGGGGTCGGCGTCGAACAGCACCAGATCGCCCACGCCCAGCCGCGCGAAGTCGCGCAGCTGCACGCCGCGGTCGCGCTCGATCAGCACGCCGGGCGCGCGCGCGTTCATCTGCACCGCGCGCCGCGGCAGCGCCCGGCCGTCGGCGGAGCTGGTGCGCGCCAGCGGCATCACCGGCGCCGCGTTCGGCGCATGGCGGCGAAAGCCCCACAGCATGCGCACGTAGCCCGAGCAGTCCAGGCAGCGCAACTGTCCGGGTTCGGCGGCATCGACGCTGTCGTCGGGATAGATCCAGTCGACGCCGAGGTAGTCGTTGAAGTCCGCTCCCTCCTGCCGCTTGCCGTCGACCAGCGGCCCGTAGGCCGCGTCGCCGGCGATCTGCAGGCCGCCCTCGCGGCGCGCCGGGGCGCCGCCCAGGTACTGCATCGCCAGCGCCAGCAGGTCGGGTTGGTGGCGCGCGTTGGCGGCCAGCGCACGTTGCAGCCAGGCGGCGTCGACGGTGCCGGCAAACGGCTGCGGCAGCGCACGCACCCAGACCGCGTGCGTAACGGTAAGGCCGCACTCGCTGAAGCTGCGGCGCGATCCGGCGCTGACGACGGTGCGCGCGCCGCGCGTCAGCGTGGCCAGCCAGCGGCCGTGGGACGTGCGCAGCTCAAGCCGCGGCGGATCGCGCAGCGCATGGGACGTGAAGACGGCGTTCATCGCGGTTCAGGGCATGCACTGCGCGCGCAGCAGGTTCTCGCGCGCGCGTTGTTGCAGGACGGCCGGCGAGGCGCCGGCATAGCGGGCCGCAAGAGCGCGACGGCGCGCCGGGCCCGACTGCCCGAAGCCCACCAGCGGCGAGGCGCCGCGCGGGCGGAAATTACGGTTGCCGTAGCTGGATAGCGCGCGGCGTGCGCGCGGCCGGCCCATAGGGTCGCGCGGACACGCTGGCAACGCCGCTCCCACGGCCGGCGGCAGCGGGCGCGGCGCCGGCCGATAGACATGCATGAAGATCTCCTGCGTACCGACGAACACGCGCAGCGCCTGCGTCCACGGGCCCGCATCGATGCCCGCATCCACGCAGAGGAACGCGAACTCAGCGAACAGGAAGTAGAAGTCACTGTTCGGTTCGCCGACGCCCTTGGCCCGGTCGGCCGCCAGCGGGCTGCGCAACTGGCCGTTGGCGAAGCGCTCGAAGCAGCTTCGGAAGGCGCTGAATTCGATGCCGCCGCGGCCGTCCTCGAAGTACTCTCGGAACAGTTCAAGCTGCGCGCGCGACAGGCGAACCACGCGCGCGCGCAGGGCGCTGCCCGCCGCCAGCGGCAGCAGTCTAGGCACGCTCCCGGCCAGCGCCGCGGCGGCGCGCAGGGCGCGCCGCCGCACCAGTTCGGCGGCCACCGCGGAGACATCGGCTTGGCGCTGCACCTTGTCCGGCAGGTTCGGATGCGCCGGAATGCCGAACACCGAATCGCCCGGCAGGAAGCGCAGGTCGTACTGCGCGAAGAAGCTGTGGCAGGTGGTGTCGAGGAACACTTCGACGCGGCGATTGAGCGCGCGCCCCGCTGCGGTCGCGTTCGAGGCCGTGGGCTTGGTCTCGCCCAACGACTGGATCACGATGTTCAGCGGCGCGGCCGGCACCGCGCCGAGCGCGGCGAGCGCGGCGCGCAGCCGCGTCTCCACGCTCTGCGCGCGCTGGGTTCCGATGCCTATGTTGAACGGTGCAGGCCCGGTGGAATCGGCGTGGCCGACGAGGCGGATCGTCGTCAGCGGCTGGCGCGAGAGGCGGCTGGCGGCCACCAGACGCGCGATGCGCTCGACGATCGGGTCGTGCGCCGAAGGCATCGTCGCCACCTTGTGCGCGAAGCGGTCGAGCACGACGAAGGGCCGCACGCGGATCGTCAGCGTCGGCAGCACGGCTGGACTGCGGCGCGTGCTTTCGAATTCGGCTTCTTGGTTCAGCGGCAGGGATTCGAACAGCTCGGCTTCCCGCGCGCTGCGGCGCCCGGGAGCGTAGCGGCCCGCCAGACGCTGCTGTGCTGCGCCGAGCACATTCACACCCTGCCGTTGCAGGCGGTTCATCACCGCATTGCCCGCCGTCGACAAGGCGGCCCTGCGGATGTCTTCGCCGGCGGCAACGCGGCGGGCGAACGACAGGGCATCGGCGGCGAAGGGCGACTTCGGCAGCACGCCACCGGCAGCGGCAAATGCCGCATCCTGGATCTTGCGGCCCTGGCCGAGCGCCACGGCCGCGTCGAACGCCGCCTTGGCGGCCGGGCCACCGGGTAGCTGGTTGCGCGCCGTGGCGAGCGCCGCTTCGCTGAGGCTCTTGCCGCGGGCCAGATTGGCGCCGAGATCAAAGGCGGCTTGCGCCACCGCGCCACCGGGCACGGCGCTGCGTGCGGCCGAGATCAGGGCTTCGGTGATCGGCGCGCCGCCGGCCAGGGCCGAGGCGGCGCCGAGCGCCGCCGCAACACCACTGCCGATGCCGGGCACGAACGGCGCCACCATGGCCGCGAAGCGCATCCGTTCGCGCACGTCGTTGATGCCGGACTTCGCAGCCACCTGCGCCGCGCGCAGCACGTTCTCGCCGCGCAGCGCGGCGCGCGTCGTCTGCAACGCGAAGCGCGCGAACGGATCGGTGGTGAACGCGCGCACCGTCTTCTGCACCGAAGGCGGCAGCAGCGGCAGCAGAAGGCCGGCGACATCGCCACGCAGCGCCTTGAAGGCGACGTTGCCGATGTCGCGCAGCGGCAGCGAGCGCGCGGCCTTGGCCGCCGCGCGCATGGCGCCGCTGGCTGCCCGGCCGACGCGCTTGACGAGCCGGCCGAGGAACAGATCGAGCTGCTCCGCGTCCTCCGTGGCGAACAACTCTTCGACCAGCGCCATCGCTTCGGCTTCTTCAAGCAGCGCTGCGTCTCCCCATGACTCGAAGGACTCGAAGGCCGCTTCGAGTTGCTGCGCCTCGTAGGCGGAGTGCTCGCGGTCGTCTCGAAACGCGAATGGCGACGGCTCGAATTCGAATTCGCTCATGGCTCGATTCTCCTGAGAGTGAACTGGTCTCAGACGCCGTGCAGCACGATGTGCCGCCCGCGTCGCGTCCAGCGGCCGCCGAGGTTGTTGCCGGCGCTCAGCCCGCCGTCGTACTCGCCTTCGCCCTCCCCTTCGTACTCGCCGTCGTACTCGCCTTCGCCCTCCCCTTCGTACTCGCCTTCGTACTCGCCTTCGCCCTCCCCTTCGTACTCGCCTTCGTACTCGCCTTCGCCCTCACCCTCGTAGCCCATCTCCGCTTCGGCCTCGGCCATCAGCTCGGCCTCTTTGGCGGCGAACGCGGGCAGGTGCTGGCGCACCGCGGCCATCAGCGCATCGCGCAGCGAGGCACCGGGCGGCGCGTCAGGCGCCGCGGCGCTCGCGTGTTGTGCCGTCGTCGCCGCGATGCGCACCACCCGGCGCGCGATCTCCAACTCTGCCTCATCGCTCTCCAACTCACCGAACTCCATCTCCAGCGCTTGGCTAACCGCGCTGCCCAGCGCCGAGCCGAGCGCGGTGCCGACGCCCGGGATCGGGATGAACGAGCCGAGCGCGCCGCCGACGAAGGGCAGCGCCGTCTTCGCCAGGCCCTTGAACACGCCACCGATATTGGGCAGCACCTTGCGGCCGATGAAACGCCCCGCCTTCTTCAGGCCATGCCCAATGCCGCGAAACAGCTTGCCGAGAAACTGCTCCATCTCGTCCTCGTTCGAGACGCCGAGCAGCTCCATCGCCAGCTCCGTCTCCTCGGCCTCGGTCAACAGCTCGCCCGACGACCAGTCGGTCTCGAAGGATTCGATCGGAAAAACGCGGTCTCGCGCCGATTGGCACTTCGCGCAACCGCAGGATGGTTTGTGCATGGTGATCTCCTAGAGTGAGGTTCCAAATGGGGTTCAGAACTCGCGCGACTTGACGTTGGCCAGCGTCCCGCCCTGCGCGGCACGGCCGAAGCGACCGATCACCGCTGACTCGACACGGGCCAGGTTCGCCGGTGTGGTGCCGCGCAAGGGCGTCAGCTTGACGCGAAAGCGCCCCGTCGAGAGCTTCAGGTGCGTCAGGCACAGCAGGTGCTGCTGCAAGCGTCGACGCAACTGGGTGGCGCGGCCGACGTAGACACGCTGTCCGTCCTTGAACAGCGTGTAGACGCCCGGGCCGGCCGCGCGCGCATCGGCGATGGCGGCGGGCAGCGTCAGCAGGCCGGCCGAGGGTTCGAACTCGCCTTCCCTTTCGTCTTCGTACAGGGCTTCGTACTCGTACTCGAGTTCGGGCGTGGCTGCGCCGGCGCGGTCCCAGGTGCGCCAGGCATCGAGGATCGGCTTACCGGTGCCGATCTTGAAGCCCGTGCCGCCATCGGACAGGCCGAGCGTGTCCACTGCCCACTGGCCGACGTGGTACCAGACCTCGGGCCCGGGATCGTTCTCGCGCATGTTGCTCGACTGCCGGTGCGCGAGTACGACGCGCAGGGCCATGGTGCGCACCAGGTGCTGCACTAGGCAGCGACCGGCCTCGAGCTGCGCTGCGGTTGGCCGGTTGCGGCCGTAGTTCTCGCCTTTCCACCAGCGGCCCCTGACGTCGGGGAAGTTGCCTGCGAACTCGACCGCGACGCTCTTGCTGTTGAAACCGTTCGAGGCCCACAGCAGCGCCGATACGGGGTGCAGTTGCAGGATCTGGCCGTCGGGCAGGATCACGAAGTGCGCCTTGGTGCCCAGGTAGCTGCGCAACGGGTCGCGCCGGTGAAAGCAGCACGCCATCTGGTGCAGCACCAGCGCGTACACGCTCTTCGGATCGCGCTTGCCCTTGCGGTGGCTGCGCTCGGCCTGCGCAGTGAGGTCGATGAGACGGCAGTCGCTCACGCCGTCAGCGCTGGCTCCGTGAGCAGCCTCGAACTCAAACTCCCCCGGCTCTGGCGCCGGCTCAGGCGCCGGCTCTGGCGCGGCACCAGTGCCGTCCGGCGCATCGCTGCCGGCAGCGCCATCCGGCGTTGGCGCCGGCGCGGAGGCCGCCCCGGCGCGGTTGAAGCAGGCCTGCACGCAGCGCCAGCGTTCGTCGTCAGCAGTCCCGCCGACGGCTGCATCGCTGCCACCGGCCGACGGCGCCGCGCCCAGGTTCACGCCCAGCGGCAGCACGTAGCCCGCGCCATACGGCGGCCAGGATGGCGGTAGCGGCACCGGCCGCGGCTGTGGACGGGGTCGTGGCTGGAGCCTGGGTCGCGCCTTCGGCGCCAGGCGAGGCCGCGGCGCCGACCGTGCTCGCGTGCGCAGCGGCGCGCGCGTGCCGACGATTCGACCTCGCTCTTCTTCGAATTCGTCTTCAAACTGTTCGAACGACAGCGAAGGAAAGATCTCCGTTTCATTCATGACGGCTCCTCAGCCGCGCGCCAGCAGCGCAGCGACATGGTCGACATGGGCCGCACGATGGCGCGCGGTGACGAGGAAACTCAGGCGCGGCGCCAGTCTCTGGCAGCCACGCGTCAGCAGCGCTTGCATGCCACCGTCGGCCAGGCGGCGCATCAATCGCACCAGCGTCGCCGTGCCCGATGGGTAACGCGCGATGAATGACTGCACCGGAAACGGTAGCGTGCCCACGGCGTCCAAACCGGCGCGCACCAGTGCGGCGCGCAGGTGCTGCACCAGACGCAGCAGGCGCGCCCGCCAGTGATCGCCCTCGGCTGCATTGCGTTCCAGAGCAACACACGCGGCCTGTACTGAAGCCACCGCCGGCGGGCTGCAGTGCAGCCGCACGGCGCTGTCGTGCACGAAGCGCGCGATCAATTCGTCCCCGCCGGCAAGCACCGCCAGCGGCGCGCCGAAGCCCTTGGCCAGCGAGGCCCCCACCGCGATGCGCGCGCCGCCCAATCCGTGCCAGCGCAGCGAGCCACCGCCACCGTGGCCGTACGGGCAGGCGTCGTCCGGCGCGCGGCCGAGCACGCCCAGGGCCTGCGTGTCGTCGAACACCAGCAAGCCGTCGTGTTCGGCGGCGATACGGGCATAGGCGCGCAGCGGCGCGGCGCGGTTGCAGCCGGGACAAAAGCCGTCGCAAACGACCACCGGCCGCAGTCCGCGGCGCACGGCCTCGCGTGCCAGGGTCGCGAGCGCGGCCGCGTCGTGGTGCGCGAAGCGCCACACGCGCGCACCTGCAGCAGCGGCGCCCTCCGCGGCCCAGTGCAGGATAGGATATGCGCCGGCGTCGAGCAGCAGCACCGCGCGCGCGCGCCGCGCGAGCTGGCGCAGCAAATCCCAGAACAGGTGCAGGGTCGAAGGCAGCAGCGTCGCCGCGGCAGTGCCCTGCAGCCGCGCCAGCGCCGCGGCCACGTCAAGCGCGCCGGGCGGCTCGGCGAGCGCGGCCGGGCGGCCCAGGGTCAGCGCCAGCCAGCCGGGCAACCCGCTGCTGGCATGGCGCAGCCCGAGGTAGCGTGCATCGGTGAAGTCGAGCATCTCGCACCCCGGCGCGTCATTCGAACTCGAGTTCCTTGCGCACCGCCATGTCGGTGCAGCGCTGGGTGACGCGCGCCGGCGCCGTGCGGCGGTTGGCCTCGAACACGAACTGCACGATGCAGTTGATGCCGCCGAACTTGCCGGCGTTGTCGCGGTGCTCGGTGACCTCGCGGCCGAAGTAGATGTGAAAGGGCTCGTGCATCAGCGTGGCCAGCATCGACGCCAGGCGGCCGGCGCGCATGTCGTCCCAGAACGGCTGGCCGAGGCAGATCACGCGGTGATTGCCGAAGCTCGAACAGGCGAAGGGGCTGTTGTCGTCGCCGCAGTCTGGGCAGTTGGCAGCCGTGATGCGGCAGAAGAACTTGACGCGCCCGGAGGCCAGCAGGTCGGCCACGCGCTCGCAGCGCACGCGCACCACGTCGCCGCGGTCGCGGATGTTGTCGGTGGTCTTCAGCTAGGTTGGCACGAAGCCGGGCCGCACGCGGAAGATCCTCAGGAATAGGTCGCTGGTGGCCTGGTTGCGCCCGCTGCCGCGCTTCAGGTCTGCCGCCGCCTTGCGCAGCATGCGGATCGCGATCGCGATCCGCGCGTTGATGATCGCCAGCGCCTGCGCCTTCGTCTTGCGGGCGCGGCGCAGCGCGGCCGTGCATTCGGCCGCCGGGCCGGAGAAGTCCTTGACGAACTGCGGCGCCCGCGCTGGCGCCCGCGTCTCGTATTCGCCCTCGTATTCGTGCTCGCCCTCATAAAGGGGTGTCTCGAACGACATGATCTCGAAGTTCATGATGTTGCTCCCGTTTCGTCAGGCAGTCCGCGCCTGCAGCGCCAGGCGGCGTTGCAGCAGCACCGAGGGCAGCGTCGCGTCGACCTTGGTATCGGTCGTCTCGATGCTGAGATCGACGCCGGTGACCGCGCGGTAGGCGTGGCTGTAACCCTGGATCTGCGGGCGGAAGAAGCGCAGCCAGTTGAAGGCCTGCAGCGGCTCCTGCACGTCGCTCCAGTGGCCCCAGCGGATAGACAGCAGGATCTGCTCGCCAAAGATCGCCAGGTTGCGGAAGTGCAGCACACTCGCGTCGCTCCACCCCTGCAGCTTCTTCATGGCATCGACCCGATCCATCCACGGCTCGGGGTAGGCAGTCATGAGGCGCGTGGGCAGGAACTCGCGGAACTCGGGCCGCGCCAGCAGCCACTGCTCCATCAGCATCTCGATGCGTGCGGTCGACGGCAGGTCGCCGAACTGGTTGTGCGCGCCCTGCGACAGGATCAGGTGCACCTCCTTGAGCGCGTTGAGCACCGGGAAGGCATCGGCCTTGACCGTGGTGTCGTCGTCCTGCTTGAAGAACACCGCCGCCATGCGCAGCAGGTTGTGGAAGGCCTCGATGAAGCGCGAGCGGCTGTCGGCGCTAAGCATGCGCTGCACCGCGCGGCCTTCCAGCCGCAGCCCATAGTGGTGGTCGTACTCGTAGTTGCGACGCACCACCGACAGGCGATGCTGCTCGTCCTGCACGAAGCCCCACAACACGTTGTTGAGCGGCCGCAGCGGGTCGATCTCGAGGTTGACGAGTGGATCGCGCTGGCTCGAGCGCACGTTCTGGAAGCGGCGCGTGATCGCATTCATCGTCTGCACCAGCATCCCCTCCTCGTGCCAGTACGACCAGATCAGCTCAAGCAGGCAGGGGTTTGTCAGTTTGTCCTGCAGGATGCCGGTGCACTGGCCGACCTGATCGGGATCGATGTCCAGCGAGTTGAGTTTGATCGAGATGTCGGGCAACTTGGAGCGGATCACCGCCAGGTAGGGCAGCGTGCGGTCGGCCTCGCCACTACCGAGGAACGACACCAGGTATTCGTTGTTGAAGACCTGTGCCGGGCTGCCACCGGCCGGCAACGGCAGGTCGCGACGCTGCAGGTACGCGTTGTCGCGCGTGTCGTCGAAGGGCTGCGTCCGCGCGAGCACGCCGCAATTGATCATGACGAAGGCTTCGGTCGCGGCCTTGACCGCGCGGTAGGCGTCCGAGTCGGTGAAAGGCAACAGGCGCTTGGACTTCAGATTCTGACCGAAGGCGCGTTTCTCCCGGAAGCGCTGCTGCTCGAATAGCGGCAGGTCTGGCGGCGGATCGTTCTCGCCGCAGAACAACATGTTCATGAAGCGCAGGTAGTTGTTGAACGACATCTGCTCGGTGCTGTTCAGGATGCCCTGCCAGAACGAGAGATCGGCGGTCGAGGCGGTCGAGGTTCGCGACAGCGCCACGCCAAGGTTGCCCGAGACCGGTTGTGGCGTGCGCGCGTTGGCATCGAAGCTGGTGGCGCCGCCGAGCGCCGCCCTGGCGCCTGTGCTCGGCGCGCCATCGAACACCTGCTGGTAGATGAAGAGCAGCTTCCAATGATGAACCTGCGGGCCGGCACGACCAATCACGCCGCGGTAAGCGAGGGGGTCGCCCTGCACCAGATGCGTGTTCAGCGGCGGCTCGAGTGCGACCTGGCCGGCGAGCTGCTTGAAGTTGGGGATCTCGATCGTCGACTCATAGATGTCGCCTTCTCGCGGGCAACCGGTGGGCCTGCAATCGTCGAGCGCGAACTTCTGACTTTCTTGGACGTTGAGTTTGAGATCGAAGCAAGCGTCGTGCATGCTACCGGGAAGCACCTTAACGCAGTGCGGCTTTGCTCCGTCGAGCGGCTGCAGGTGATGCAATACGACCAGATAGTGCATCGGCTTCAGGTTGTCGAACTGCACGCGACCGTCATAGCCGGTGACGTCGGAGATTACGAAGTTATTTTCTTCGGGCCTATACGTCGACTGCCCATTCTTCTGCGTCTCTGCCTGATCCTCAGTCAGGCTCCATAGACTGACAGTGGCATTTTCAAGCGGCGCCTTGCTGGGGGAGTCAAACACGCAAACCCGGATGCTGCCATTGACCGTAGTGTTGGAGGAAGATGCTTGCTTAGACATGAGAGTTTCTCCTTAGTGGCCCACAAGACCGGATTCATGCCGTGCGCGCACGGCAGGTTTAGGGTTGTCATTGATGGCGCTGCGCAGCGCCCAGTGCGTCAGCAGCCTGGCGAACAGATGGCTCTCCTCCTCGGGAGTGAGCCGGGCATTGGCGCGCGCCTGGCCGAGCACGGCGAACACCAGCGATGGCGCGGCGCGGTACATCGCCGCGGGGCGCTGCTGCCAGGTACTGAACTGCGCGTCCAGCTGCGCGGGCTGGCGCTGTGTCACGCCCAGCGCTTCACGCAGCGAGCGGCCGCGCAGCGCTGGCGGGCGATGGTTGACGAGCAGGCCGACGAAGCCCGGCATGGCCGCCAGCACCTCGGCAAAAAGGCGCCGCCGTTGCACATCCAGCCCCTCGAGCGGGTAGTAGTCGCTCCACAAGCGCGCCAGGCGCTGCCATTGAGGATGCGGGAACATCGCCATGCCCATCGCGCACGACAGACGCACGCGCAGCCAGGGCACCGGGTGCGGGTCGTCGAGGTTTAGGCGGAACATGAACGGCCGCGGCAGGCTGACCACATTCATCAGCCCCAGCGTGGCCGCGACACCCAACTGTGCGCACGACCAGAAGTCGCTCAGGATCTCGTTGATCCAGCGTTCGAACAGCCGCCAGGCGGTGCCGCCATTGCGCTGCATGCCTTGCAGCAGCGGGCGCAGCGAGGCGGTCAAGTCCAGCAGCGCCGATGCCTGGTGGCCGACTTCGTGGATCAGCGACGCCGCAATGCCGCTGCCGACCATGCGTTCGCGCGGCACGCGGATGATGGCCACCGGGCTCGCGCCGCCGCCGGGCAGGCGCGTGCGCGCGCGCCGGATCGCCGCGCCGATGCCGCGATCCAGATAGCACATCAGTGGCGGTGCTTCGTAGACACCGGGCAGTCGCAGCGCGTCCATGGCCACCACGTCGAGGCCGCTCAGCCAGACGCCGAAATCACGTTCGCTGCGCTGCGAGATGACGTCATTGAAGAGATCAAACTGCGTCAGCACCGCATTGAACTTCAGGCGCAACAGCGTAAAGCGGCGCTGCGCCTCGGCGGCCGTGGCGCGCTTGCCGGGCGCGCCGTGCAGCCAGGCCAGGAAGCCCACCACCATGTCACGCAGATCGCGCCGACCAGCGACCAGATAGCGCTCGGTGGCACGCTGCGCATCGGGTTGAAGTGCAGCGGCCGGCAGCATGGGCTCGATCAACGCAAACGGTTTGACACGCTCCAGGCGCGTCAACAACGCGCGCGCGTCTTGCGCGAGCATCCAGACGGCGTATTGACTGATGGCCATGACCGTTCTCTCGTCTGCGTCGTACGCCAACATCAAACGCCGTACAGCACGATGCGGTTGCCACGGCGCATCCAGCGCCCCGTGCTGCCGCGCACACCGGTGCGCGGCGCGCCGCCGCTGGCCGCAGCGCCGCCCAACAGTCCGGGCGCATGCTTCCTGGCCGCAGCAATGGCCGCGCTCTGTGCCACGGCACGAGGATCCATCGCAGGCGACGCGGCGGCGGCCTGTTTCAAGGCATCGGCACCCAGGCGCACGAACTGCTTGGCTCCCTCAAATTCGCGGTCTTCCTGTTCCAGGGTTTCGCCTTCCAAGCCCAGCGCGCTGCCTGCCGCCGACGCCAGGCCGCTGCCGATCTTCGCGCCGAGCGGCCCGCCGAAGGCGGCGCCGAGCGCCCCCCCGGCCAGCGGCAGCGCCTTCTTCGCCACACCCTTCAACACGCCGCCCACGGCGCGGCCCAGTGGCGAGCGAACCGCGGAGCCGACGGCACGGGCAGCGCGGCTCAATAGGTTGCCGAGGAATTGGTCGAGCTCGGCTTCGTTGGTGACCTCGAGCAGTTCGGCGGCGAGCTCGGTCTCCTCGGCCTCGTTGAGCACGGTCTCACCGTAGGTCTCCCAGCTCTGGCCCGCTCCTTCGTACTCGAATTCGCCCTCGCCTTCGCCCTCGCCTTCGCCTTCTCCCGACCACTCCTGCTCATTGAACTCCAGGTTTTCGGCCCTGGCCCCGTAGCCGGACAGTTCGGGGCTGTATTCCATCTGGGTGCGATCGATGTCATGCATGGTGAACTCCTCGGGAAAAGTGGGGGCGCGACGGCCCGGTGGTGGAAACTCTGGTGTGCAACATATCCGTCCAGCCCGGCGCACATTGCCTGGCCGCGCGCAAGGCAGCCAGCCACGCCGCGATGGCGGGCGGCGCACGCCGCGGGCTGGCCGCGGCATGGCCGGCTGCGCACTGCACAAGTTCGACGAAGCGGCGCGCGCCCTCGAACTCCTGATCCTCGGGGCTAAGCCCAATACTGTTCAGTTATTAATAACGGGACGAGGCTCATGTACTTGATGCAACACGGCGCCGCGATGACGCACGTTGTAGTTGCTCATCTTGCGTTTGACGCCCCGGGGATTGAGACGACCTCGGC
>JAFEER010000262.1 GCA_018240985.1 Pseudomonadota bacterium | reverse complement strand
AAGACCTGGCTGGCCACGGCCTCGATGATGGGCAGGATCAGGTCGCGCCCGTCGCTGGTGGCGGTGATGTCCAGGAAGGTGAGCTCGTCCGCGCCCTGCTCGTTGTAGCGCGCGGCGATCTCGACCGGGTCACCCGCGTCGCGCAGTTCGACAAAGTTGACGCCCTTGACGACGCGACCACCGGTCACGTCCAGGCAGGGGATGATGCGTTTGGCAAGCATGGCAATGGCTTCAGGATTGGGGCGGGCAAGATAACACGGCTCAGAGGGTGAGAGGCAATTGCCCGTGCCCTAGGGGTGCGTCAAAACGCCACCAATCGAGGCGCAAAACGCAGCCATAGCTCGGGCTATGGCGAGTATTTGCAACGAAGAGTGGGGGTGTTTTGGCGCGCAAAGCGGGCATGGGGGATTGCCTCTCACCCTCTTAGGCCGGTGGCGCGGGCAGCACGGCCTGGGCCACGGCGTGTTCCCAGCGCGCCATCAGCGCCTGCGCCTGCGCGCGCGCCATGGTGGGTACGAAGCGGCGCTCGGCCTGCCACAGGGCCGTCAGCTCTGCCTGGCCGGCATACACGCCGCTGGCTAGGCCGGCCAGGTAGGCGGCGCCCAGGGCGGTGGTCTCGACCACCGCCGGGCGCACCACGGGGATGCCCAGCAGGTCGGCCTGGAACTGCATCAGCAGGTCGTTGACGCAGGCGCCGCCGTCCACGCGCAGTTCGCTCACCGGCGCGCCGCCGGCGGCCACGGCGTCGCGGCTCATGGCCGTGAGCAGGGCGGCGCTCTGGTAGGCAATCGATTCGAGCGCCGCGCGCGCGATGTGCGCCAGCGTGCTGCCGCGCGTCAGGCCGGTGATGGTGCCGCGTGCCTCCGGCTGCCAGTAGGGCGCGCCCAGGCCGGTGAAGGCCGGCACCATCATCACGCCGCCCGAGTCGGGCACGCTTTGCGCGAGCTGTTGCACCTCGCTGCTGGCGCGTATGGCGTGCAGGCCGTCGCGCAGCCACTGCACCACGGCGCCGCCGACGAACACGCTGCCCTCCAGCGCGTAGGCGGTCTGCGCCGTGGGCTGCGCGGCGCTGGTGGTGATCAGGCCGTTGCGGCTGGTCTGGAAGCTGCTGCCCGTGTGCATGAGCATGAAGCAGCCCGTGCCATAGGTGTTCTTGGCCATGCCGGCGGTGAAGCAGGCCTGGCCGAACAGTGCGCTCTGCTGGTCGCCGGCCACGCCGCCGATGGCTATTGAATCGCCCAGCAGGTGTGCGTCGGTGTGGCCGAAGTCGCCGCTCGACGGCAGCACCTCGGGCAGCAGCGCGCGCGGGATGCGCAGGAGCGTGAGCAGCCCATCGTCCCACTGGTTGCTGTGCACGTTCAGTAGCATGGTGCGGCTGGCGTTGGAGACGTCCGTCACATGGCGCCGCCCGCCCGTGAGCTGCCAGATGAGCCAGCTGTCCACCGTGCCGAAGGCCAGCTCGCCGCGCTCGGCCTGGGCGCGCGCGCCGGGGATGTTGTCCAGCAGCCATTGCAGCTTGGTGGCGGAGAAATACGCATCCACCAGCAGCCCGGTCTTGGCCTGGATGGCGCCGGCGTAGCCCTGCTCGCGCAGCCGGGCGCAGGCGGGCTCGGCGCGCCTATCCTGCCAGACGATGGCGTGGTGCAGCGGCTGGCCGGTCTGGCGATTCCAGAGCACGGTGGTCTCGCGCTGGTTGGTGATGCCCAGGGCGCGGATGTCGCGTGCGGCTATGCCGGCCTGGCGCAGCGCGTCCTGCGCCGTGGCCAGCTGGGTGCGCCAGATGGCGCGCGGGTCATGTTCCACCCAGCCGGGCTGGGGGTAGATCTGCGGCAGCTCCTGCTGGGCCTGCGCCACGATGCGCCCGCGCGTGTCGAACACGATGCTGCGCGAGCTGGAGGTGCCTTGGTCGAGTGCGAGCAGGTAGTGCATGGGTGGTGAGTGGTGAGTGGTGAGTGGTGAGTGTCGCGAAAGGCGCTACGCCTCGCGCCCAAGCTCAAGAGGCAATGGTGCACTGCACCTGGGCCTCCTGCAGCAGGGCGGGGAAGGGCTCGGGCGGCGCGGCGTCGGTGAACAGGCGGTCGATCTGCGCCAGGGTAGCAAGCTGCACCATGGCCGGGCGGTTGAACTTGCTCTGGTCGGCGGCCAGCCAGACCTCGCGCGCGTGCTCGATGATGGTTTGCGCCACCTTCACCTCGCGGTAGTCGAAGTCGCGCAGCGTGCCGTCGGGCTCGATGCCCGAGATGCCGATGAGCGCAATGTCCACACGGAACTGGCGGATGAAATCCACCGCCGCCTCGCCCACGATGCCACGGTCGCGCGCGCGCACCACGCCGCCGGTGACGATGACCTCGCAGTCCGGGTTGCCGCTCAGGATGGCGGCGACGTTCAGGTTGTTGGTGATCACGCGCAGGCCGCGATGCTGCAGCAGGGCGCGCGCAATGGCCTCGGTGGTGGTGCCGATGTTCAGGATCAGCGAGCAGCCATGCGGCAACTGGGCCGCCACGGCGAGCGCAATGCGCGCCTTGCCCTCGGCGTTGAGCGCCTCGCGCTGCTGGTGCGCCAGGTTTTCGACCGTCGAGCCGGGCAGGCGCACCCCGCCATGAAAGCGCGTCAGCAAGCCCTGCTCGGCCAGGCGCTGCACGTCGCGGCGCACGGTTTGCAGCGTCACGCCCAGGGTGTCGGCCAGCTGCTCGACGCTGGCGTTGTGGCTGCGGCGCAGCTCTTCGAGCAAGCGCAGTTGGCGGGGGTTGTGGTGCACGGCAGAAGAAGGTGTTTTAGAGAACAGCTACTTTAAAACGAACCAAAACGAAAAAATCAAGGGTATCCACTGAGCATATTTGATCAATAAAGAACCAAAAATGAATACATTCGAAGCATCTATCGCGACCGGTCGAGTGCCGCCGCAAGCATCCAGCGCCCGCACAGGGTAAAGAGAAAGACAGCAATGGAGTTGGTTCTGGACGCAATCAGCAAGCGGGTCGGGGCACAGGCATGGTTGTATCCCATGGACATGCTGCTGCACAGTGGCGCCGTGACGGTGCTGCTGGGGGCCACGCAGGCGGGCAAGACCAGCCTCATGCGCATCATGGCCGGGCTGGATGCGCCCAGCGCCGGGCGCGTGCGCGTCGATGGCCGGGACGTGACCGGCATGCCCGTGCGCGAGCGCAACGTGGCCATGGTGTACCAGCAGTTCATCAACTACCCGTCCATGACGGTGGCCGACAACATTGCCTCGCCGCTGCGCCTGCGCGGCGACCGGGACGTGGATGCGCGCGTGCGTGCGCTGGCCGAGCGCCTGCACATCGACATGTTCCTGCAGCGCTACCCGGCCGAGCTGTCGGGCGGCCAGCAACAGCGCGTGGCGCTGGCGCGTGCGCTGGCCAAGGGCGCGCCGCTGATGCTGCTCGACGAGCCCCTGGTCAACCTGGATTACAAGCTGCGCGAAGAGTTGCGCGAGGAGCTTGCGCAGCTGTTTGCCACGGGGGACTCCACCGTGGTCTATGCCACCACCGAGCCTGGCGAGGCGCTCTTGCTAGGCGGCTACACAGCCGTGCTGGATGAGGGCCGCTTGCTGCAATACGGCCCCACGGCCGAGGTGTTCCACGCCCCCGCATCGCTGCGCGTGGCGCGCGCCTTCAGCGACCCGCCCATGAACCTGGTGACCGTGCGGGCCGATGCCGCCGGCTTGCTGCTGCCTGGCGGCGAGGCCTGGCCCCTGGCCCTGCCCGAGGGCACGCCTGCCGGCGCCCTGACGCTGGGGCTGCGTGCCAGCGCGCTGCGCCTGGCGGCGCGCCCGGGCGACCTGGCCGTGCAGGGCGTGGTGGAGCTGGTGGAAATCTCCGGCTCCGACACCTTCGTGCATGCCGCCACGCCCTGGGGCGGGCTGGTGGCGCAAATCACCGGCGTGCATTACCTGGCGCTGGGGGCGGGGGTGACGCTGCATGTCGATCCGGCGCAGGCTTACGTGTTTGGCGCCGACGGCGGCTTGCTGCGCGCGGCGCGGCGCCAGGGAGGGGTTTGAGATGGCGCGCATCGAACTGAAGCTGGCGCATGCCTACGGGCCCAACCCGCAGCAGGACAGCGACTACGCGCTGCTGCCGCTGGAGATGACGTTCGAGGATGGCGGCGCCTACGCGCTGCTGGGCCCCTCGGGCTGCGGCAAGACGACCATGCTCAACATCATGTCGGGCCTGCTCGTGCCCTCGCAGGGGCGGGTACTGTTCGACGGCCGCGACGTCACGCGCGCCAGCCCGCAGGAGCGCAACATCGCCCAGGTGTTCCAGTTCCCGGTGATCTACGACACCATGACCGTGGCCGAGAACCTGGCGTTTCCGTTGAAGAACCGCAAGGTCGCACCTGAGCGCATCCAAGAGCGCGTGGATCAGATTGCCGAGATGCTGGAGATGAGCGGGCAGCTGGATCAGCGCGCGGCCAACCTGTCGGCCGACGCCAAGCAGAAGATCTCGCTCGGCCGGGGCCTGGTGCGCGAGGACGTGGCGGCGGTGCTGTTCGACGAGCCGCTGACCGTGATCGACCCGCACCTCAAATGGCAGCTGCGGCGCAAGTTGAAGCAGATCCACCACGAGCTGAAACTGACGCTGATCTACGTCACGCACGACCAGGTGGAGGCGCTTACCTTTGCCGACCAGGTGGTGGTCATGACGCGCGGGCGCGCCGTGCAGGTGGGTGCGCCGGGCGATCTGTTCGAGCGCCCGCGCCATGCCTTCGTGGGCCATTTCATCGGCTCGCCGGGCATGAACTTTCTGCCGGTGCAGGCCCAGGGCGGGCAGCTGCTCGTGGCTGGCATGCGCCTGGCGGCTCCGCGCGCGCTGCCCGAAGGTGCGCTGCTGCTGGGCGTGCGTCCGGAATACCTGGGCCGGGCCGCCACCGGGCAGGACGGTGCGCTGCCCTGCGTGGTGGCGCGGGTGCAGGACCTGGGCACCCATCAAATGCTCACGGCAGCCATCGATGGCCATGTGCTCAAGGCGCGCCGTCCCGTGGGCGAGGCCCTTCCCGCCGCGGGCGACACCGTGTGGCTGCAGGTGCTGGGCGAGCACAGTTGCTTCTACCAAAACGAGGAGTTGCTGCCATGAGCGCGACCACCAAGCCGGTGAACCAGAAGGCCTGGTACCTGATCCTGCCCGTCATTCTGTGCGTGGCCTTCTCGGCCGTCCTGCCCCTGATGACGGTGGTGAACTACTCGGTGCAGGACATCATCTCGCCCGAGCGGCGCGTGTTCGTGGGCACCGAATGGTTTGCCGCCGTGATGCGCGACGAGGAGCTGCACAGCGCGCTCTTGCGCCAGCTGGGGTTTTCGCTGGCGGTGCTGCTGGTGGAGATTCCGCTGGGCATCCTGCTGGCCCTGTCCATGCCGGCGACGGGCTGGAAGTCGTCGGCCGTGCTGGTGGTCGTCGCCCTGTCGCTGCTCATTCCCTGGAACGTGGTGGGCACCATCTGGCAGATTTTCGGCCGCTCGGACATCGGCCTCTTGGGCGCGGCGCTGAGCACCGCGGGCATCGACTACAGCTACACCGGCAACGCCACCCAGGCCTGGTTCACCGTGCTGGCCATGGACGTGTGGCACTGGACGCCGCTCGTGGCCCTGCTGTGCTTTGCCGGCCTGCGCAGCATTCCCGACGCCTACTACCAGGCCGCGCGCATCGACGGCGCGAGCAAGCTGGCGGTGTTCCGCTACATCCAGCTGCCCAAGATGCGCGGCGTGCTGATGATTGCCGTGCTGCTGCGCTTCATGGACAGCTTCATGATCTACACCGAGCCCTTCGTGCTCACCGGCGGCGGGCCGGGCAACGCCACCACCTTCCTGTCGCAGTACCTGACGCAAAAGGCCGTGGGCCAGTTCGACCTGGGGCCGGCGGCGGCGTTCTCGCTGATCTACTTCTTCATCATCCTGCTGCTGTGCTTCATCCTCTACAACTGGATGCAGCGCGTGGGCACTTCGGCCAAGGAGGGCGCAGGCCATGAATGAGCACCGTTTCCAGAAACGCACGCTGTTCCTGATCGCCTACCTGGTGTTTGCCGTGTTGCCCATCTACTGGATGATCAACATGAGCTTCAAGACCAACGAGGAGATTCTGGCCAGCTTCTCGCTGTGGCCGCAGCATTTCACCTGGGCCAACTACCAGACCATCTTCACCGACCCAAGCTGGTACTCGGGCTACATCAACAGCCTGATTTACGTGAGCATGAACATGGTGATCTCGCTCACCGTGGCGCTGCCCGCGGCCTACGCCTTCAGCCGCTACCAGTTCCTGGGCGACAAGCATGTGTTCTTCTGGCTGCTGACCAACCGCATGACGCCGCCTGCCGTGTTCCTGCTGCCCTTCTTCCAGCTCTACACCACGGTGGGGCTGATGGATACGCACCTTGCCGTGGCGCTGGCGCACCTGTTGTTCAACGTGCCGCTGGCGGTGTGGATTCTGGAGGGCTTCATGAGCGGCATCCCGCGCGAGATCGACGAGACCGCCTACATCGACGGCTACAGCTTCCCGCGCTTCTTCCTCACCATCTTCCTGCCGCTGATCAAGGCTGGCGTGGGCGTGGCGGCGTTCTTCTGCTTCATGTTCTCCTGGGTCGAGCTGCTCTTGGCGCGCACGCTCACCAGTGTGAACGCCAAGCCCATCGTGGCGACCATGACGCGCACGGTGAGCGCCAGTGGCATGGACTGGGCCACGCTGGCGGCCGCCGGGGTGCTGACCATCGTGCCGGGCGCCGTCGTCATCTGGTTCGTGCGCCACTACATCGCGAAGGGCTTCGCGATGGGGCGAGTGTGAATACCTCGCGGGACAGACCGCGCGCAGTGTGCTCTGTCCCCAACTGATTGGAGGATTGCATGTTTGACTGGATGGCCTGGACGACACCGGTCGCCGTGTTTTTTAGCTGCATCGCCCTCATGCTGATCGGCATGACGCTGTGGGAGATCCGCAGCCCCAGCACCGAGCGCAAGGGCTGGCTGCCCATTGCCACCACGCGCGGCGACCGGCTCTTCATCGGCCTGCTCACCGCGGCCTACATCAACCTCATCTGGGTCGGTCTGGGCGAGAAGATGACGCAGTGGTTCTCGCTGGAGGCCGAGCCCTCGGTGTGGATCAGCTTCGTGCTGTCCATGCTGGTGTTGGTCTTGACGATGCGCAAGGGCTGAAAAACCATAGCTGCTTGCGCTTGCCATGCGCCAAATCGACTGCAAATCAATAGATAAACATTGATGGACAAGCGCAAGGCACTCACTTTTTGATAGTTGCCAAGGGACGGCCCGTTACTTCCCCGGGGCCGCTCCTCATCCACCCAGGGGAGTTTCATGTGAGGAGACAGCAATGAAGATGCAGTTCAAGGCGATCGCTTTCGCAGCCGCCGCGCTGGCGCTGGGCCAGGCCAGCTGGGCCGGTGAGGCCGAGGCCAAGAAGTGGATCGACAGCGAGTTCCAGCCGTCCACGCTGAGCAAGGACCAGCAGCTGGCCGAGATGAAGTGGTTCATCGAGGCGGCCAAGAAGCTGCAGGCCAAGGGCGTCAAGGAAGTCGCCGTGGTCTCGGAAACCCTGACCACGCATGAATACGAATCCAAGACCCTGGCCAAGGCGTTCGAGGAAATCACCGGCATCAAGGTCAAGCATGACCTGATCCAGGAGGGCGACGTGGTCGAAAAGCTGCAGACCTCGATGCAGTCGGGCAAGAGCATCTACGACGGCTGGATTTCCGACTCCGACCTGATCGGCACGCATTACCGCTACGGCAAGATCATGAACCTGACCGACTACATGGCCGGTGCAGGCAAGGAATACACCAACCCCGGCATCGACCTCAAGGACTTCATCGGCACCAGCTTTACCACCGCGCCTGACGGCAAGCTCTACCAGCTGCCCGACCAGCAGTTTGCCAACCTCTACTGGTTCCGCGCCGACCTGTTCGCGCGCAAGGACTTGCAGGACAAGTTCAAGGCCAAGTACGGCTACGACCTGGGCGTGCCGCTGAACTGGAGCGCCTACGAAGACATCGCCGATTTCTTCAGCAACGACGTGAAGAACATCGACGGCAAGCCCATCTACGGCCACATGGACTACGGCAAGAAAGATCCGAGCCTGGGCTGGCGCTTCACCGACGCCTGGCTGTCCATGGCAGGCAGCGCCGACAAGGGCATCCCCAACGGCTTCCCGGTCGATGAGTGGGGCATCCGCGTGGCCGACGACCATTGCACCCCGGTAGGCGCCAGCGTCGCGCGCGGCGGCGCCACCAACTCGCCCGCCGCCGTCTACGCCCTGACCAAGTACGTCGATTGGATGAAGAAATACGCGCCCAAGGAAGCCTCCGGCATGACCTTCGGCGAAGCCGGCCCCGTGCCCGCCCAGGGCCAGATCGCGCAGCAGATCTTCTGGTACACCGCCTTCACCGCCGACATGACCAAGGCTGGTCTGCCCGTGGTCAACGCCGACGGCACGCCCAAGTGGCGCATGGCCCCCGGCCCCAACGGCCCGTACTGGAAGCAGGGGATGCAAAACGGCTACCAGGACGTGGGCAGCTGGACCTTCTTCAAGGACCAGGACGCGAACAAGACGGCAGCGGCCTGGCTGTACGCCCAGTTCGTCACGGCCAAGACCACTTCGCTCAAGAAATCCATCCACGGCCTGACCTTCATTCGTGACTCGGACATCCGCAGCGACTACTTCACCCAGAACGCCAACAAATATGGCGGCCTGATCGAGTTCTACCGCAGCCCGGCGCGCGTCGCCTGGACGCCCACCGGCAATAACGTGCCCGACTACCCCAAGCTGGCCCAGCTGTGGTGGAAGAACGTGGCCCAGGCCGTGACCGGCGAGAAGACCCCGCAGGCCGCCATGGACAACCTGGCCGAAGAAATGGATCAGGTGATGGCCCGTCTGGAACGCGCCGGCATGAGCCATTGCGCACCCAAGCTCAACAAGAAGCAAGACCCGTCCAAGTGGCTGTCGGATTCCAGCGCACCCTGGAAAAAGCTTGTCAACGAGAAGCCGAAGGGTGAAACCATTGCCTACGACACCCTGTTGCAGGCCTGGAAGAACGGCAAGGTGCGCTGATCTCAGCCTCCCAAGCCCGGCACCAGGGCAAATGGCTGGGGGCTGGTGACTGGCGCCCCCGCCGTTAGAAACCCAAGGGAGGGTTCAGGGTTAACCCTGTATTCTTCATTGGAACGATGGACAATCCGCACAATGACAAGTCCCAGCACAGCCCCCCAGAACACCGAGCGTGAACAGCTACTCGCACGCTTGGCCCAGCCACACAGCTACGACCTGGCCGTGGTCGGGGGCGGCGCCACCGGCCTGGGTGTGGCGCTGGACGCGGCCGCGCGCGGCTTTTCCGTGGTGCTGCTCGAGTCGCACGACTTTGCCAAGGGCACCTCGTCGCGCGCCACCAAGCTGGTGCATGGCGGCGTGCGCTACCTGGCGCAGGGCGACATCGCCCTGGTGCGCGAGGCCCTGCACGAACGCACCACGCTGCTGCGCAATGCGCCGCACCTGGCGCAGCCGCTGGCCTTCGTCATGCCCTCCTACAAGTGGTGGGAGACCCCGTTCTATGGCGCCGGCCTGAAGATGTACGACGCGCTGGCCGGCGCCGCGGGGCTGGGGCCGACCGAGTTCATGGGGCGCATGGAGACCCTGCGCTGCCTGCCCACGGCCATGGCCGATGGCCTCAAGGGCGGGGTGAAGTACTGGGACGGCCAATTCGATGATGCGCGCCTGGCCCTGGCCCTGGCGCGCACCGCGGCGCAGCAGGGCGCGCTGGTGCTCAACTACTGCCCGGTGAGCGACCTGCTGTACCAGGACGGCAAGCTTGCCGGCGTGGTGTGCCAGGACGCCGAGACCGGCACGCGCTACGAGGTGCGCGCGCGCTGTGTGGTCAATGCCACGGGCGTCTGGGTGGATGAGCTGCGCCAGTGCGATGGCGCGCATGCGGGCCAGAAGGCCAAGCCCATGGTGGCGCCCAGCCAGGGTGTTCACATCGTCGTTGATCGTGAATTTTTGCCTTCGGATCACGCGCTCATGGTGCCCAAGACGGCCGACGGGCGCGTGCTGTTTGCCGTGCCCTGGCTGGGCAAGCTGATTCTGGGCACTACCGACAGCCCGCGTCACGATCTGCAGCGCGAGCCGCTGGCGATGCGTGAGGAAGTCGCCTTCATCCTGGGCGAGTCGGCACGCTACCTGCGCCGCGCCCCCCAGGCGGCCGATGTGCGCAGCATCTGGGTGGGACTGCGGCCGCTGGTCAAGCCCCAGCACGACGATGGCGGCAGCACCAAGAAGATCAGCCGCGAGCACACGGTGATCACCAGCCGCAGCGGCCTGGTGACGGTGACCGGGGGCAAGTGGACTACCTACCGCGCCATGGCCGAGGATGTGTTGCAGCAATGCATGGACGACCGGCTGCTGGCGCGCAGGCCCGGCGGCGTGACCGTGGCGCTGCCGCTGGTGGGCGCGAATAGCGTGCGCCGGCGGCCTGGCATGAATGCCCCGCAGGGTCTGCATTCCTACGGCGCCGAGGCCGACTGGGTGACGGGCCTGCCCGGCGCGGATGCAGTGCTGGCCGGCGGCCTGACCGAGGCCATGGTGCGCTTTGCCGTGCGCCACGAATACGCGCGCACGGTGGAGGATGTGCTGGCCCGGCGCGCCCGCGTGCTGTTCCTGGACGCAGGCCTTGCGGCCCAGCTGGCGCCAGCCGTGGCGGCCATTCTGGCTGAGGAACTGCCAGGCCACGACCCGGGCCTGCAGCCCTTCCTGGCGTTGGCACAGCAGTACGCCAGAGTCCCGATGTAAAAAATGGTTGACGGGTCTTGCTGATTCGGTGATACTAATGGGCTTCGCGTTATATGCGCGAGGTTTTCTGCCCAGCGGGAAGCGCTGCAAATGGTTTGCGGCGTGGACGACGGGCCCAAGACTGACTGGCAGGTTTGCTGTCCTGAAAGGCTTTCGGGGCATGTAACCGCTGGTGCAAGTTGGGAATATTGAAATGATCCAAACAGAATCTCGGTTAGAGGTTGCCGACAACACCGGCGCGAAGTCCGTCCTGTGCATCAAGGTGCTTGGCGGTTCGCATCGTCGTTACGCAAGTGTTGGCGACATCATCAAGGTGAGCGTGAAGGAGGCTGCTCCGCGTGGTCGCGTCAAGAAGGGCGAGATCTACAGCGCAGTGGTCGTGCGCACGGCGAAGGGTATTCGCCGCGGCGACGGTTCGCTCGTCAAATTCGACGGCAACGCGGCAGTGTTGCTGAATGCAAAGCTGGAGCCCATCGGCACCCGCATCTTTGGCCCCGTGACGCGTGAACTGCGTACCGAGCGCTTCATGAAGATCGTGTCCCTGGCACCTGAAGTTCTCTAAGGACACGCCATGAACAAGATTCGCAAGGGCGACGAAATCATCGTCATCGCCGGCCGTGACAAGGGCAAGCGTGGCACGGTCACGCTGCGCAAGGATGATTCGCACCTGGTCATCGACGGCATCAACCTGGTCAAGAAGCATGTCAAGCCGAACCCCATGAAGGGCACTACCGGCGGCATTGTGGAAAAGGCCATGCCGATTCACCAGTCCAACATCGCCATCTTCAATGCCGCCACCGGCAAGGCGGATCGCGTGGGCATCAAGGTGCAGGCCGACGGCACGCGTGTGCGCGTGTTCAAGTCCAGCGGCGCCGAAATCAAGGCTGCCTAAGGAGTAGTACATGGCACGACTGCAACAAATCTATCGCGACAAGATCGCCCCCGAACTGGTCAAGCAGTTCGGCTATACCTCGCCCATGCAGGTTCCGCGCCTGACCAAGATCACGCTCAACATGGGTGTGAGCGAGGCCGTCGCCGACAAGAAGATCATGGACAACGCCGTCGGCGACCTGACCAAGATCGCCGGCCAGAAGCCCGTGGTGACCAAGGCCAAGAAGGCTATCGCCGGCTTCAAGATCCGCGAAGGCCAGGCCATCGGCTGCATGGTGACCCTGCGTGGCGCCCAGATGTACGAATTCCTGGATCGTTTCGTGACGGTCGCCCTGCCACGCGTGCGCGACTTCCGTGGTATCTCCGGGCGCGCCTTCGACGGCCGTGGCAACTACAACATCGGCGTCAAAGAGCAGATCATTTTCCCTGAGATCGAGTACGACAAGGTCGATGCCTTGCGCGGCCTCAACATCAGCATCACCACCACGGCCAAGACCGACGCAGAAGCCAAGGCGCTGCTCACGGCCTTCCGTTTCCCGTTCAAGAACTAAAGGCAGCGTATGGCTAAAGTAGCTTTGATCCAGCGCGAACTCAAGCGCGAAAAACTGGCCGCCAAGTACGCCGCCAAGTACGCGGAACTGAAGGCGATCGCCGGCGATGCCAAGCGCAGCGACGAAGAGCGCGAGGCCGCTCGTCTGGGGCTGCAGAAGCTCCCACGCAACGCCAACCCCACGCGTCAGCGTAACCGTTGCGAAATCACCGGCCGTCCCCGTGGCACCTTCCGTCAATTCGGTCTGGGTCGCGCCAAGATCCGTGAACTGGCTTTCGCCGGTGACATCCCTGGTGTCACCAAGGCCAGCTGGTAAGCGCAGCAGGAGAGATACAACATGAGCATGAGTGATCCCATCGCTGACTTGCTGACCCGCATTCGCAATGCGCAAATGGTGTCCAAGGCCACCGTGTCGGTGCCTTCTTCCAAGGTGAAGATTGCCATCGCGCAGGTGCTGAAGGACGAGGGTTACATCGACGGCTTCGAAGTCAAGACCGAAGCCGGCAAGTCTGAACTGCAAATCGCCCTGAAGTACTACGCCGGTCGTCCCGTGATCGAGCGTATCGAGCGCGTCAGCCGTCCCGGCCTGCGCGTGTACAAGGGCCGCGATTCCATTCCGCAAGTCATGAACGGCCTGGGTGTGGCAATTGTCACCACGCCAAAGGGTGTGATGACCGATCGCAAGGCGCGCGCTACCGGTGTCGGTGGCGAGGTGCTGTGCTACGTCGCTTAAGCGCCGGCATGAAGGAGAAATACTGAAATGTCTCGCGTAGCAAAATCCCCGGTGACCATCCCCGCAGGCGTGGATGTGTCCATCAAGGACGACCAGATCAATGTCAAGGGTGCGGGCGGCTTGCTGTCGCTGGCGCAGAACGCATTGGTGAAGGTGTCCAGCAACGAAGGCAAGCTGAGCTTCGAGCCGATCGACGGCTCGCGCGAAGCCAATGCCATGAGCGGCACCCTGCGCCAGTTGGTGAACAACATGGTGCTCGGCGTCAGCAAGGGTTTCGAGAAGAAGCTCACGCTGATCGGCGTGGGTTTCAAGGCCGCGGCCTCCGGTTCCAAGCTGAACCTGAGCGTGGGTTACTCGCACCCCGTGAACTTCGAGATGCCCGCCGGCATCACCGTGGCCACGCCCACCCCGACCGAAATCGTGATCAAGGGTGCGAATCGCCAGGTGGTGGGCCAGCTGGCCGCCGAGATCCGCGCCGTCCGTCCTCCCGAGCCCTACAAGGGCAAGGGCATCCGCTATGCGGATGAAAAGGTCGTGATCAAAGAGACCAAGAAGAAGTAAGGAGCTGCAATATGTTGACCAAGAAAGAGCAGCGTCTTCGTCGTGCCCGCCAGACCCGCATCCGCATTGCCCAGCAAGGCGTGGCGCGTCTGTCGGTGAACCGTACCAACCTGCACATCTACGCCAGCGTGATTTCTGGCTGCGGCACCAAGGTGCTGGCATCGGCTTCGACGGCCGAAGCAGAAGTGCGTGCCCAGCTGGGCGCCGCGGGCAAGGGCGGCAACGTGGCTGCAGCCACACTGATCGGCAAGCGCATTGCCGAGAAGGCCAAGGCTGCCGGTGTTGAAAAGGTTGCGTTTGACCGCGCAGGTTTTGCCTACCACGGCCGCGTCAAGGCCCTGGCCGAAGCAGCCCGTGAAGCAGGTCTGCAGTTCTAAGCGGAGCGGATAAAAATGGCTAAATTTACCCCCAGAGTGCAAGACGAAGGTCGTGACGACGGTCTGCGCGAAAAAATGATCGCGGTGAATCGCGTGACCAAGGTCGTGAAGGGCGGTCGTATCCTCGGCTTCGCTGCGCTGACCGTGGTTGGCGACGGCGACGGCCGCGTGGGCATGGGCAAGGGCAAGTCCAAGGAAGTGCCCGCCGCCGTGCAGAAGGCCATGGAAGAGGCCCGTCGCAACATGGTGAAGGTGTCGCTCAAGAACGGCACCATCTTCCATAACGTGATGGGTCACCACGGCGCTGCCGTGGTGCAGATGGCGCCGGCTCCCAAGGGTACCGGCATCATCGCCGGCGGCCCGATGCGTGCCGTGTTCGAGGTGATGGGCATTACCGACATCGTGGCCAAGAGCCATGGCTCGTCCAACCCTTACAACATGGTTCGTGCCACGTTCGACGCCTTGACCAATTCCACAACGCCGGCCGAAGTGGCCGCCAAGCGTGGCAAGACGGTCGAAGACCTGTTTGCTGCCTGATTGGGAGTCGATCAATGACAACGCAACAAACCGTCAAGATCCAACTGGTGCGCAGCACGATCGGCACCAAGGAATCGCACCGCGCCACCGCGCGTGGCCTGGGCCTGCGCAAGCTCAACAGCGTGAGCGAGCTCAAGGACACGCCCGAGGTGCGCGGCATGATCAACAAAATCGCCTATCTGGTGAAGGTCCTCTGAAAGGTTGATGATGGAACTCAATAGCATCAAGCCTGCAGCGGGTGCCAAGCACGCCAAGCGCCGCGTCGGTCGCGGCATTGGCTCCGGACTGGGCAAGACCGCCGGCCGTGGCCACAAGGGTCAGAAATCCCGCTCCGGCGGCTACCACAAGGTGGGCTTCGAAGGCGGTCAAATGCCTTTGCAGCGTCGCCTGCCCAAGCGTGGCTTCAAGTCGCATCTGCTCAAGTTCAACGCCGAGATTTCCCTGTCGGCGCTCAGCAGCCTCGGCCTGGCCGAGGTCGATGTGCTGGCACTCAAGCAGGCCGGCCTGGTGAGCGAGCTCGCCAAGGTCGTCAAGGTGATCAAGAGCGGTGAAATCTCCACGGCCGTCAAGCTGTCGGGCATCACCGCGACTGCCGGTGCCAAGGCCGCCATCGAGGCAGCCGGTGGCAGCCTGGCCTGATTTGGTTCTGAAGAAAGGCATCTGTGGCTACTAACGCAGCTCAACTGGCAAAAACCGGAAAGTTCGGCGATCTGCGCCGGCGTCTGGTGTTCTTGCTGCTCGCGTTGGTTGTGTACCGCGTGGGGGCACATATTCCCGTTCCGGGAATCGACCCCACGCAGTTGCAGCAGTTGTTCAGTGGCCAGCAGGGCGGCATCCTCAACCTGTTCAACATGTTCTCGGGCGGGGCGCTGTCGCGCTTCACGGTCTTTGCTCTTGGGATCATGCCGTACATCTCGGCATCGATCATCATGCAGCTGATGACCTACGTGCTGCCCACGTTCGAGCAGTTGAAGAAGGAGGGTGAGGCCGGTCGTCGCAAGATCACGCAGTACACACGTTACGGGACACTCGGCCTGGCGGTTTTCCAGTCGCTCGGCATCGCGGTGGCGCTGGAAAGCTCCGCCGGCCTGGTGCTCAGCCCGGGTTTTGGCTTTCGCCTGACGGCGGTGGTCAGCCTGACGGCGGGCACCATGTTCCTGATGTGGCTGGGTGAGCAGATCACCGAGCGTGGCCTGGGCAATGGCATCTCGATCCTGATCTTTGCTGGCATCGCCGCGGGCCTGCCGAGCTCTATCGGTGGTCTGCTGGAGTTGGTGCGCACGGGTGCGATGAGCATTCTTGCCGCCATCTTCATCGTGATCGTCGTCGGCCTGGTGACCTACTTCGTGGTCTTTGTGGAGCGCGGTCAGCGCAAGATCCTGGTGAACTATGCACGCCGCCAGGTGGGCAACAAGGTGTATGGCGGGCAATCGTCCCATCTGCCCCTGAAGCTCAACATGGCCGGCGTGATTCCGCCGATCTTTGCGTCGTCCATCATCCTGCTGCCTGCAACCATCGTGAACTGGTTCAGCGCCGGAGAGTCCATGCGCTGGCTGCGCGACATCTCTGCGGCACTGACGCCGGGACAGCCGATCTACGTGCTGCTGTATGCAACCGCCATTGTGTTCTTCTGCTTTTTCTACACGGCCCTGGTTTTCAACAGCCGCGAAACTGCAGACAACCTGAAGAAGAGCGGGGCGTTCATTCCCGGTATTCGCCCGGGTGAGCACACGGCGCGCTACATCGACAAGATTCTGGTGCGCCTGACGCTGGCCGGTGCCGTGTACATCACCTTCGTGTGCCTGCTGCCCGAGTTCCTGATCCTGAAGTACAACGTGCCGTTCTATTTCGGCGGCACCTCGTTGCTCATCATCGTGGTGGTGACGATGGATTTCATGGCCCAGGTGCAGAACTACATGATGTCGCAGCAGTACGAATCGCTGCTGAAGAAGGCCAACTTCAAGACGACACCAGGTACCTGATGCTGGTGTGTCTCTGGCGAATGCGTTATAGTCGCGGGTTCGCCAGAGAAACGCCGGTTAATTGATGCCCTTCGATCCATCGCGGGCACGTAATTTGTGTTCCGCGCACATCGAATAAGTGGCCGGGACGATTGGACAAGAGTTTAGGAGAATGCAATGAGAGTTTCGGCTTCGGTCAAGAAAATCTGCCGCAACTGCAAAATCATCCGCCGCAAGGGCGTGGTGCGCGTGATCTGCACGGATCAGCGCCACAAGCAGCGCCAAGGTTGATTGGGAACTATTAGAGGACGCACATGGCTCGTATCGCTGGTATCAACATCCCGCCCCATCAGCACACCGAGATTGGCCTGACGGCTATCTTCGGGATTGGGCGTACCCGTGCTCGCAAGATCTGCGAAGCATGCGGAATTGCTTATTCCAAGAAGGTCAAGGAATTGACCGACGCCGATCTGGAGAAAATTCGTGACCAGATCGCCCAGTTCACCATCGAAGGTGACCTGCGCCGTGAAACCACGATGAACATCAAGCGCCTGATGGACATCGGCTGCTATCGCGGTTTCCGTCATCGTCGCGGCCTGCCGATGCGCGGTCAGCGCACGCGCACCAACGCCCGCACCCGCAAGGGTCCGCGCAAGGGCGCAGCAGCACTGAAGAAGTAAGACTGAAAGATCACTATGGCCAAGTCTCCTGCCAATAACGCTGCGCAGCGTGTGCGCAAGAAGGTTCGCAAGAACGTGTCGGACGGCATCGCCCACGTGCATGCATCCTTCAACAACACCATCATCACGATCACCGACCGCCAGGGCAATGCCCTTTCGTGGGCGTCGTCCGGTGGCCAGGGTTTCAAGGGCTCGCGCAAGTCGACTCCGTTTGCCGCTCAGGTGGCATCCGAGGTTGCCGGGCGCGCCGCCATCGAACAGGGCATCAAGAACCTGGACGTCGAGATCAAGGGCCCCGGCCCTGGTCGCGAATCCTCGGTGCGTGCCCTGGGCGCTCTGGGCATCCGCATCACCTCCATCTCGGACGTGACGCCGGTGCCGCACAACGGCTGCCGCCCGCAAAAGCGCCGCCGCATCTGATTTTTCTCGTAAGCCCACCGCCACCGATCGCCTGGTGCGATGGTGGCTCCCGCATTTCCATGCGGTAGCTGATAGTTTTCAAGGATATACAAGTGGCACGTTATCTCGGCCCCAAGGCCAAACTCTCCCGCCGCGAAGGCACCGACCTGTTCCTCAAGAGTGCTCGTCGCTCGATTGCGGATAAGGCCAAATTCGATTCCAAGCCCGGCCAGCACGGCCGCACCTCGGGTCAGCGCACCTCCGACTACGGCCTGCAGCTGCGTGAAAAGCAGAAGGTCAAGCGCATGTACGGCGTGCTGGAAAAACAGTTTCGCCGCTATTTCGAGGCTGCCGAAAGCCGCAAGGGCAACACCGGCTCCAACCTGCTGTCCCTGCTCGAATCGCGCCTGGACAATGTCGTATACCGCATGGGTTTTGGCTCCACGCGCGCCGAGGCGCGCCAGCTGGTGTCCCACAAGGCCATCACGGTGAACGGCCAGAGCGTGAACATCGCCTCCTACCTGGTGAAGGCCGGTGACGTTGTGGCCGTGCGCGAAAAATCCAAGAAGCAGGCCCGTATCGTGGAAGCCCTGCAATTGGCGCAGCAAGTCGGCATGCCCGCCTGGGTCGAGGTGAGCGCTGATAAGGTGGAAGGTACCTTCAAGCAAGTGCCTGACCGCGACCAGTTTGGCGCCGACATCAACGAATCGCTGATCGTTGAACTGTACTCGCGCTAATCCTTAAGTCACTGTTGGCCTCAACCGTTCCTGAACCGCGAGGCATCGCGGTTTAGGTGCTTCATCAGCCTTACCGGTGTAACGAGCTGGGGGCATTGAGAAGGAAGTTTGCATGCAAACCAATTTGCTGAAACCCAAGGCAATCAACGTCGAACAACTTGGCCACAACCGGGCCAAGGTCGAGCTGGAGCCGTTCGAGCGTGGCTACGGCCACACGCTGGGCAACGCCATACGGCGCGTCCTGCTCTCGTCCATGGTGGGTTACGCAGCAACCGAGGTGACGATCGCCGGTGTCCTGCACGAGTACTCGTCCATCGACGGCGTGCAGGAAGACGTGGTCAATATCCTGCTGAACCTCAAGGGCGTGGTATTCAAGCTGCACAATCGTGACGAGGTCACGCTGAGCCTGCGCAAGGACGGTGAGGGCGTCGTCACGGCGCGCGACATCCAGACGCCGCATGACGTCGAGATCATCAACCCGGATCACGTGATTGCCACGCTGTCCGCCGGCGGCAAGCTGGACATGCAGATCAAGGTCGAGAAGGGCCGTGGCTACGTGCCGGGCAGCCTGCGCCGCTATGCTGACGAGCCCACCAAGTCCATTGGCCGCATCGTTCTGGATGCTTCGTTCTCGCCCGTCAAGCGCGTGTCGTACACGGTGGAAAGCGCCCGCGTCGAGCAGCGCACCGACCTCGACAAGCTGGTGCTGGAGATCGAAACCAACGGTGCCATCTCTGCGGAAGAGGCGGTGCGCGCGTCTGCCAAGATCCTGGTCGAACAGCTGGCCGTGTTTGCGCAGCTCGACGGCGGAGAGATTTTCGACAACCAGGCAACGGGCACCCGTGCCGCCAGTGGCGCCACCTTCGACCCGATCCTGCTGCGTCCCGTGGATGAGCTCGAGCTCACCGTGCGCTCGGCCAACTGCCTCAAGGCAGAGAACATCTACTACATCGGCGACCTGATCCAGCGTACCGAGAACGAGCTGCTCAAAACCCCGAACCTGGGACGCAAGTCGCTCAACGAGATCAAGGAAGTACTGGCTTCGCGCGGCCTCACGCTGGGTATGAAGCTGGAAAACTGGCCGCCCGCCGGTCTGGACAAGCGTTAAGTTAAAATATTCAGCTCTTTTGCTAGAGCCAGTGCCTCGGGCAGTACCTGATACGGCTGCCCGATTTAATTACTCATAAGGAAAGCACCATGCGCCACGGACACGGACTCCGTAAACTCAATCGCACCAGCTCGCACCGCCTCGCGATGCTGCAGAACATGATGAACTCGCTCATCGAGCACGAGGCCATCAAGACCACCGTGCCGAAGGCCAAGGAATTGCGCCGCGTGATCGAACCCATGATCACCCTGGCCAAGGAGGACTCCGTCGCCAACCGCCGTCTGGCCTTCAACCGCCTGCGCGACCGCGACAGCGTGACCAAGCTGTTCAACGACCTCGGCCCGCGCTTCAAGACGCGTCCGGGTGGCTACACCCGCATTTTGAAGATGGGTTTCCGCGTGGGCGACAATGCCCCTATGGCTTACGTCGAACTGGTTGATCGCCCCGAAGTTTCTGGCGATGCCAATAACGAAGCCTGAAAATAGGTTATAATTTCCGTCTGTCGCGCGATGGAGCAGTCTGGTAGCTCGTTGGGCTCATAACCCAAAGGTCGGAGGTTCAAATCCTTCTCGCGCAACCAATAAAATCAAGCACTTAGCTTGTCCTTAAGGCCCACTTCGGTGGGCCTTTTTGTTGTGCGCCCGGCATGGGCGCACTCCTGGAGGTGCAAGTCCTCCCGTAAGCTGGTCACAGTGAGCGAAGTGAAGCGCAACTGCATGAGGGCGACCGAGTGTGGGATAGGCAAGCGTGGAGCGTAAATCGTGAGTCGATGAACAAGAACCGCATAGAAGGCGCTGCCAAGCAGGGCGAGTGGGCAACGAAACACAAAGCTCTTGTGACCAAGGCGGAGGCGGCGTACATGCGGTGAACGACCGAAGCAGTAGGAGGGAGACCCTTGCGTACTTCGACCGGTTGGGAGTGCCAAGACTGTCATGACTCGAGGCGGTCAACGTGGTGGGGAATGTCGTGGGGCGGAGGCCGGTGGTGAATCAATCGGATGCGGTAGTCACTGCGTGAGATTTCCCGAGCAGGATATTTCTCGGCACTCCAAAACGAGTAAATGCATAATTTCCCGATCGAGTAATTTATTTGACAGTCCCTTTATCAGTCAGGATAATTTCCCGAACAGGAAATTCACATGCCTACACTGATTGAAACGCCAGAGCACTTGGGCGACGTGGTGCGCCATACCCGAAAAGTACTCAGCCTGACGCAGCCCCAACTAGCGCTTGCAGCCGGCGTGGGGGTGCGGTTTATTGTTGATCTGGAAGCAGGTAAGTCGACCGTCCGACTGGAGAACATCCTGCGGGTCCTTCAGGCGCTGGGTGCAACGCTAAGCGTGTCGAGTTCAGAAGACAGCCAGACACAGGCTGGCCCGAAATGAGCCGCGTCCTGGAAGTCTGGCTGCTGGGGCAGCACGTCGGACAGCTTGCACAAGTCGATGGTCGGCTGAGTTTTTGCTACTCAACGCAATGGCTGCAATCCGCCAACGCACGTCCACTGTCGCATCACCTCCCCTTGCAGGCGGAGGCTTTTGACGACAAGGCCACGCGCCCCTTCTTTGCCGGCCTTCTGCCTGAAGGCGATAAGCGCAGACTGATTGCCCAGACCTTGCACGTCTCGCGCCAGAACGACTTTGCCCTGCTCGATGGCATCGGCGGTGAATGCGCTGGGGCGGTCAGTCTGCTAGAACCTGGCCAGCGGCCCGATCTCATCGCCTCGGCGCAGGCCGTGCGCTGGCTGGACGAGGCAGAACTGATCGCGCTCCTGGATGAACTGCCCCTCCGCCCCATGTTGGCTGGGGAGGAAGGCTTGCGCCTGTCACTGGCGGGGGCGCAGGACAAGCTGCCCGTTGTCTTTGCCGCGGGACGCGTCGGCCTGCCTCTGCAGAACACCCCAAGTTCCCACATTCTCAAGCCAACCATTCAGGCTGTAGAAGGCAGCGTGTTCAATGAGGGCTTCTGCATGGCACTGGCCGCGCAGATGAAGCTGACTGCCGCCAGCGCAGCCATTCATCGCGTGGCTGAACGCGTGTATTTGCTGGTGGATCGATATGACCGCGTGCGCCAACCCGGAGGTGCCTTGCTGCGGCTGCACCAGGAGGACTTCTGCCAGGCATTGGGTATTGCACCCGAGTACAAGTACCAAAACGAGGGCGGCCCGGATCTGGCCCAATGCTTCGCGCTGATACGCAAAACCACACGCCCAAGCGCTCCGCACATTTTGCGCTTACTGGACTACGTGATCTTCAACGCCCTGATTGGCAACCACGATGCGCACGCCAAGAACTTCTCCCTGATCTACACCGGACGCGGTACGGTGTTGGCACCGCTCTACGACGCGCTATCGACAGCGGTCTACGACAACCTCACCGACAAGATGGCGATGAAAATCGGCAGCAAGTACAAATTCACCGAGGTTCAAGTGCGGCACTGGGAACAGTTTGCACAGGCTGCTGGGCTGTCACCCGCACAGGTCAAAAAAAGGATCCTGGCTCTGGCGCGCCAGTTGCCCTCAGAAGCGGCCTCCCTGCGTTCTTTGTTTGCCACACGGGAATTGGATCACGACATACTCGGTCAGATCGTAGATCTCATCGAACGGCGTTGCCAACTCACCTGCAAGCGGCTTGAAGCCGCAGGGCCTGGTGGTGATGAATGAAGGTATTCATCCGTTGGCAAGCTGTGCTCAAAAGCTTGAGCAGCTCCAACAAGAAAACACTCGCCTGATTGCATTGCTCGAAGCCCACGGAATCGAGTGGCGGCAGCGAAAGCCAATTGCCCTTGCATCCCGACAACAAGAATCCTCCCGGCTGTCCACCGCCGAGAAGGTAGCCCTGTTCCGACGCCTGTTTCGCGGGCGCACGGATATCTATCCAGTCCGCTGGGAAAGCAAAACCACGGGCAAGTCGGGCTACGCACCGGCCTGCGCCAACGAATGGCGTGCCGGCCTCTGCGAAAAGCCCCGAGTCAAATGCGGCGATTGCAGCAATCGCCTGCTGATACCACTGTCCGACGCGGTGATCTACGACCATCTGGCAGGCAAGCACATAGTCGGTGTCTATCCGCTGCTGGAAGACGACACCTGTTACTTCCTCGCTGCAGACTTCGATGAGGCCGACTGGCGTGACGACGCGCAAGCCTTCATGCAGTCCTGCGAAGAACTGGGTGTTCCGGCGGCGCTGGAAATCTCGCGGTCTGGGAAAGGCGCGCACGCATGGGTGTTCTTTGCCTGCCGCGTTATCGCCCGCGATGCCCGGCGCCTGGGCACGGCGATCATCAGCCATACCTGCTCGCGTACCCGGCAACTGAAGCTGGAATCCTACGACCGGCTGTTCCCGAACCAGGACACGATGCCCAAAGGCGGCTTCGGCAACCTGATCGCCTTGCCGCTACAGAAGTGGCCTCGCGAGAGTGGCTGCAG
>JAFEER010000261.1 GCA_018240985.1 Pseudomonadota bacterium | reverse complement strand
TGTGGGATGCCTCGAACATCTCCAGCAATTGCAAGCGCTCGCGCTGCACCTCTGACAGCGTGGGTCGCGCGTACTCGGGCAGATGCACCGCCGAAAGTCGATAGACGGAAGCTGGAACCGCTGGCGCATCCGGTGCAGGCACAACGATCAACTGAGGGGCGTTTGGATTCATGGCGGGCGGCTGCGCTGCCGCCTGTCCGGCAATCGTGGGCAGACCCTGCAGCGTGATGGTCAGGTGCGTGCTGGCAACTTCGACCTGATTCTGCTCGAACAAGTCCAGGCGGTCGGCCCAGTCTTGCATCATGACGCGGCGCTGCTCGACGTACTCGGCGTGGTTGTAGGTCGCGCTGATCCGATCCGGATCGGCATGCGAAAGTTGGGCGTCTACCCACTTGGGCGGATAGCCCAATTCATTGAGCGCGGTCGAGATGGTGGCGCGAACGCCGTGCCCAGTGAGCTGGTCTTCATAGCCCATGCGCTTGAGCGCGCCATTGAGCGTGTTCTCGCTGAGAGGTTTTTTCAGGCACCAATCACCGGGAATGAGATAGACCTGCGCTGGCTTCAGATTTCCCAGCAGATGACGAACGACTTCTTGTGCCTGCAATGACAGTGGCACGATGTACGGCGGGATGTCGGCGAAACGCTGGCGCTTCTTCTTGGTGAGCTGCTTGCGTTGCTTGAGCCTGACAACCGGGATGATCCACAGACCGCGCTCCAGATCGAACTGATCGGGCGTGGCGTAGCGCAATTCACCGGTGCGCACGCCCGTGAGCAGCAGTAGACGTAGACCCAGTTGCGTATTCAGGCGGCCGCTGTACTTGCGCAACGTCTGCAGCATTGCCGGCAGTTCGGGCATGCGCAAAAAGGGGTTGTTCTCCACCGGCGGCAGCGGCATCGCCACCACATCCAAATCCTTGGCCGGGTTGTCGCCCATGTTGGGCACCACCACCGAGGCGTAGGTGAATAGCTGGCTGAACCAGGTGCGCAGCTTCTCGGCGACCGACAGCGAGCCACGCTTTTCCACTCTGCCGATGATGTCCAGCAGGTGGGCGCGGGTGACGTCGTAGACGGTCAGGTGGCGCAATACGGGAAACACATCCTTGGCGAAGACGCGCCCGATCTGTTTGGGCGTGCTCTGGCGGCCCTCATTTTCCAGAGAGAGGCTGCGGTGGGCCAGCCATTTGTCGTAGATGGCCTGGAAGGTGTGCTCGCCCGCCAGGACGATCACGTGGCGTTTGCGCTTGCGTTCCGAATGCGGGTTGATGTCCTTGGCCAGCATGGCCCGGGCCTCGTCGCGCAGATGACGGGCATCTTTCAGGGAAAGCGCGGGATAGCCGCCGAAGGACATGCGCTCGCGCTTGCCGCCCCAAGTGAAGCGGAAGTGCCAGGCCTTGAAGCCGGTGGCTGAGATATGGAAGTAGAGACCGTCGAAATCGACAAGCGAATACGCCTTGCCGGTCACCTTGGCCTGTCGAACCTGGAGGTCTGAAAGCATGAGCCCAACTCCTGCGAAACGAGTTGTATGCCATGTTCCCGACGGAACCCCGGCTCCTCCAGCAACAATACGGTTTTGGGAACCTCCGCATTGCCAATGTACCACTCAACGTACCAGTTGGAACCGGCTGTGAGTGGATTTCGCTGGATGTCAGTGGATCGAGATTGGGTGAAAATCCTCAATCCTGACAATGACTTACGACGTTCCCTGGCGTTCGGCGGAAGACCCTGGAAAGTCGAAGTGGAGCGGGTGAAGGGAATCGAACCCTCGTATGAAGCTTGGGAAGCTGCCGTTCTACCATTGAACTACACCCGCGAAGCCTTGCATTATAGGGGGCAGGGGCGGTGGCCAAATCTATAATGCTTGGTTGATTTTCACCCGGGCGGCGCGCGCTACTTTTTCGGGCCTGCGGCGCGCCTTTCGTCACGCACACACCATGAGCACACCCACTTTCTCCGTTGCCGACATCCGCAAGACGTTTCTGGATTTCTTTGCCGCCAAGGGCCACACGGTGGTCGCCTCCAGCCCCCTGGTGCCGGGCAACGACCCGACGCTGATGTTCACCAACTCGGGCATGGTGCAGTTCAAGGATGTGTTCCTGGGCACCGACAAGCGTCCCTACACGCGCGCCACGTCCGTGCAGACCTGCCTGCGTGCCGGCGGCAAGCACAACGACCTGGAGAACGTGGGCTACACCGCGCGCCACCACACCTTCTTCGAGATGCTGGGCAACTGGTCGTTCGGCGATTACTTCAAGCGTGAATCCATCCACTGGGGCTGGGAGCTCCTGACCCAGGTCTACAAGCTGCCCGCCGAGCGCCTGCTGGCCACCGTGTATGCCGAGGACGACGAGGCCTACGACATCTGGACGAAAGAGATCGGCCTGCCGCCCGAGCGCGTGATCCGCATCGGCGACAACAAGGGCGGGCGCTACAAGAGCGACAACTTCTGGATGATGGCCGACACCGGCCCCTGCGGCCCCTGCTCGGAAATCTTCTACGACCACGGCCCCGAGATCCCCGGCGGCCCGCCGGGCAGCCCGGACGAAGATGGCGACCGCTTCATCGAGATCTGGAACCACGTGTTCATGCAGTTCGACATGAAGGAGGACGGATCCGTCACGCCGCTGCCCGCGCCCTGCGTGGACACCGGCATGGGCCTGGAGCGCCTGGCCGCCATCCTGCAGCATGTGCACAGCAACTACGAGATCGACCTGTTCGACGCCCTCATCAAGGCCGCCGCGCGCGAGACGCGCACGGCTGATCTGGCCAACCCGTCCCTCAAGGTGATTGCCGACCATATCCGCGCCACGGCGTTTCTGGTGGCCGATGGCGTGATCCCCAGCAACGAGGGCCGCGGCTACGTGCAGCGCCGCATCGTGCGCCGCGCCATCCGCCATGGTTACAAGCTGGGGCAGAAGACGCCGTTCTTCCACAAGCTGGTGCAGGACTTGGCGGCGCAGATGGGCGATGCCTACCCCAAGCTGCGCGAGCAGCAGGAGCGCATCACCGAAGTGCTGCGCGTGGAGGAGGAGCGCTTCTTCGAGACCCTGGCCAACGGCATGGAGATTCTTGACGGCGCCCTGGCCGCTGACGCCAAGCAGCTTCCCGGCGACGTGGCCTTCAAGCTGCACGATACCTACGGTTTCCCGCTGGATCTGACGAACGACGTGTGCCGCGAGCGCGGCGTGAGCGTGGATGAGGCTGGGTTCAACGCCGCCATGGAGCACCAGAAGAACACCGCCCGCGCGGCCGGCAAGTTCAAGATGGACAAGGCGCTGGAGTACGGCGGTGCGGCGAACCAGTTCACCGGCTACGAGCATCTTGCAGGCGCAGCAAAAATCGTAGCGCTTTACGCTGATGGGACAAGCGTTGCAGCACTAAAAGCCGGTCAAAGCGGCGTGGTCGTGCTGGACAGCACGCCGTTCTATGCCGAGAGCGGCGGCCAGGTGGGCGACCAGGGCGTGATCGGCGCAGGCAGCGCGCGCTTTGCCGTGCAGGACACGCAGAAGATCAAGGCCGACGTGTACGGCCACCATGGCGTGCTGCAAGAGGGCACGCTGAACGTCGGCGACACGGTGCAGGCCCAGGTCGATGGCGCCGAGCGCGCCGCCACCATGCGTAACCACTCCGTCACCCACCTCATGCACAAGGCGCTGCGGGAAGTGCTGGGCGAGCATGTGCAGCAAAAGGGCAGCCTGGTGAATGCCGAGCGCACGCGCTTCGACTTTGCGCACAACCAGCCGGTGAGCAGCGCGCAGATCGCCCGGATTGAGCGCCTGGTGAACGCCGAGGTGCTGGCCAACAGCGCCACCCAGGCGCGCGTGATGGACATCGAGAGCGCCCAGAAGACCGGCGCCATGATGCTGTTCGGCGAAAAGTACGGCGAGAGCGTGCGCGTGCTCGACATCGGCACCAGCCGCGAGCTGTGCGGCGGCACGCATGTAGCGCGCACCGGCGACATCGGCCTGTTCAAGGTGGTGGCCGAGGGCGGCGTGGCCGCGGGCGTGCGCCGTATCGAGGCGGTGACGGGCGAGAACGCACTGGCCTACCTGCAGTCGCTGGAATCCACGGTAGACCAGGCCGCCGCCGTGCTGAAGGCGCCCGTGGCCGAGCTGAACACCCGCATCAGCGGCGCGCTGGATCAGATCAAGGTGCTGGAGAAGGAACTGGCCCAGCTCAAGGGCAAGCTCGCTTCCAGCCAGGGCGACGAACTGGCCGGCCAGGCCGTGGAGGTGAAGGGTATCAAGGTGCTGGCGGCCAAGCTGGACGGCGCCGATGCCAAGCAGCTGCGCGAGACCATGGACAAGCTCAAGGACAAGCTCAAGACCGCCGCCATCGTGCTCGCCGCCGTCGATGGCGACAAGGTGCAGCTGGCCGCCGGCGTGACGGCCGACAGCCTGGGCCGCGTCAAGGCCGGCGAACTGGTCAACTTTGTCGCGCAACAGGTGGGCGGCAAGGGCGGCGGCAAGCCCGACATGGCGATGGCCGGCGGCACGGATGCCAAGGCGCTACCGCAGGCGCTGGCCTCGGTGCAAGCGTGGGTGGCCGAACGCTTGTAAGCTTCTTTTTCGCTAGCTAATAGCGCTTGCCTGATAAGGGCAAGCGCTATTTTTTTGGGTTTGGATTAGCAACGGCGGAACACCAGATCCCACACGCCATGGCCCAGGCGCAGGCCGCGGTTTTCAAACTTGGTCAGCGGCCGGTAGGCGGGCTGGGGCGCATAGCCGGGCGCGCTGTTGGCCAGCAGCGGCTCGGCCGACAGCACCTGCAGCATCTGTTCGGCGTAGGGCTGCCAGTCGGTGGCGCAGTGGAGGTAGCCGCCGGGTTTCAGGCGATCCGCCAGCCTGGCGACCAGCGGCGGCTGGATCAGGCGGCGCTTGTGGTGGCGCTTCTTGTGCCAGGGGTCAGGGAAGAAGATGTGCACGCCATCCAGGCTGGCTGGCGCCAGCATGTGCTCCAGCACCTCCACCGCGTCGTGCTGCAGGATGCGGATGTTTTCAATGCCTTGCTCGCCGATGCGCTTGAGCAGCGCCCCCACGCCGGGCTCGTGCACCTCGCAGCACAGAAAGTTGTCGGTGGGGCGCACGCCGGCGATATGGGCGGTGGCGTCGCCCATGCCGAAGCCGATCTCCAGGATCAGCGGCGCGCTGCGGCCAAAGGCGGCTCGGGCGTCGAGCGGGGCGCTTGCATAGTCCAGCACATAGCGCGGCCCCAGGTCTTCCAGCGCCTTGGCCTGGCCGGTGGTGGTGCGGCCGGCGCGGCGCACGTAGCTCTTGATGCCCTTGGGGTGGGCGACCTCGGCAGGGGCGCTGCCATGGTTGTCTTGTGGGGAAAGCGTTTCAGTCACAGCGGCGGATTGTAGATTCCTGCCCAGGCCCTGACCCACAGGGCCAGCGCCGGCGCCACGCCATCTCCAGCCAGAGGCGGCGGCAGTCCCAGCACATGGGCGGCGGCTGCCAGTGCCTGCAGTGGCCGGGTTTCGTCGATGGCTGGCGCGCCATGCTGCTTGGAGAGCTTCTCGCCGTCCGCCGCACGCACCAGCGGCGTGTGCAGGTACAGCGGAGTCGCCACGCCGAGAGCCGCCTGCAGCAGGATCTGGCGCGGCGTGTTGTCCGCCAGATCCTCACCGCGCACGACATGGGTCACGCCCTGATCGGCGTCGTCCACCACCACGGCCAGCTGGTAGGCCCACAGGCCGTCGGCGCGGCGCAGCACGAAGTCGCCTACCTGCCTGGCTACGTCCTGGAACTGAGGGCCGAGGCGGCGGTCGATCCAGCGGACACCATCATTTGCTATTGATATCGAAGCTGTTGATGCTTGTCCTTCAATGGCTGGGGTGATTTTTTCCTGATTGGCGACATGCTTCAGATCAAGCCGCGAGCCCTCACCCCCGCCCTCTCCCAGAGGGAGAGGGAGAAATACCGGCGCGACTGATCGCCCTCGCCCCTCTGTGGAGAGGGAGGGGGGATGGGCTTCTGCGACATGTACATGATCAGACAGTTTTCCCTGATAGTCCGTCGCATTGAAGCGCCAGGCCCGCGCTGGGCGGCCATGCAGGCCCTGGCGGCAGGTGCCGGGGTAAGGGCGTTCCACATGGCGCTCGTGCGCCAGGCCCTGGGCCGTCAGGGCAGCCTCGATGTCGCGCCGGGTGCAGGCGCAGGGGTAGGCCAGGCCGGCTGCCACAAGCTGATCCAGCGCCGGCTGGTAGCGCGCGCCGCGGGTGGACTGGTACAGCGGTGCCTCGTCGGGCAGCAGGCCGCAGGCCGCCAGCTGGGCCAATATGCGCTCGGCCGCGCCGCTCTGGCAGCGTGGCAGATCGACGTCTTCGATGCGCACCAGCCAGTGCCCCCCGGCCGCGCGCGCGTCCAGCCAGCTGGCCAGTGCTGCAACGAGCGAGCCCGCATGCAGCGGGCCCGTGGGGGAGGGGGCGAAGCGGCCGACGTAGCCCGCACTCATGCGGCAGCGAGGGCAAGCTCCAGGCCGGAAATGAAGGCGTCCTCCAGCCTGTGGCCCAGGCACCAGTCGCCGCAGGCGCCCAGGCCGGCGGCGCTGTCCCACAGAAAGCTTTGGCCCAGCGGCTTTTGCGTCTGGGCATAGCGCCAGCGGCGCAGCTCGGCGTGGGTGGGCGTGGCGCGGATGCCGGTGACCTCGGCAAAGGCCTTGATGAGCTTGGCCTGCACGCGCGGCGCCTCGTCGTTCAGGTGCTCCAGCGACCAGGCCGGGCTGGCCTGCACCGTCCAGCGCTCGATCTGCTTGCGCCCGGGCTTGCTCGATTCGCGCGCCAGCCAGGCGATGCGGTGGTGGGTGCTGCGTGCCGCGTTCCATTGCGGGCCCAGCGTGGTCAGGCCCGGGCGCACGGCATGGGCAAAGGCCAGCATCAGCGTCCAGCAGGGGGCGATGTCCACGGCCTCCAGTGCATCCGCCCAGGGGGCCGTCACGCCCGACTGCTGCAGCAGCGCGTGGCCGAGCGGTGCCGGCTGGGCCAGTACCACGGCGTCAAAGCCGCCGTGCAGGTGGGTGTCGCCGCCCAGCGTTTCGCAGTGCAGCTGCCAGGCCGTGGGGCGCTGGGGGTCGCGCTCGATGCGCGTCACGGCGGTATGCGTGTGCAGCCGGCCTTCGCTGGCCAGCGGCTCGGCCCAGGCGTGCACCAGGGCATCCATGGTGGGGGCGGCCACCCAGTGCGCCTCACCGGGCGCGCGTGTGGCCGTGGCCACGCGGCCGGCGGCGTCCAGCACGCGGATGGTGGTGGCACTCCAGGCGCGGCACAGGCCGGGCACGGTATCGAGGGCGCGCTGAAAGCGCTCGTCGCGCACCGTGAAGTACTGCGCGCCGGTGTCAAAGCTTCCAAAGGGCGATGCCTGGGCCGTCGTGCGCCCGCCGCTGTGAGGGGCCTTTTCAAACACGGTAACGGTGTGGCCGGCCTGGGCCAGGGTGCGCGCGCAGGCGATGCCGGCCATGCCGGCGCCAATGATGGCAAAGCGGCGCGCCGATCCGCCGGGCATGCTGTGTTTGAGCCGATTGCTGGAGCGGGAACGTGGTGCTGTCATGGCGAACCTTAGGTGTGTTGAATGCGGTCGTGCAACAACGGTCACTCTACACGCGCGGCAGTGGCAATGGACTAGAAATGGTGGTGATTTTCAAGCAGCGCACGGCGCGTGACCGGGCTTTGCAGCTGCGTGAGCCACCATTGCAGCGCCCGGCCCGGCGCCGCGGCTCCGGCGCCGCCCCACTGGTAACTGAACGGCACCAGGCGCGTTGGACGCGCGACCTCGCGCACCACCAGATGGCCGGCTTCGACATAGGGGCGCGCCATGGGCTCGGGCAGAAAGCCGCCGCCCAGGCCGCGCAGCTGCGCCTGCAGCTTGGCGCGCATGTTGTCCACGGTGAACACGTCCTGCCCGGCCAGGATGCCGTAGGTCACGTTGCTGCGCTGCGCCGAATCGGCCACGGCAATGGCGCGATGCGCGCGCAGCAGGCTGTCTTCCAACGGCTCGGGCGCCTTGGCCAGCGGGTGGTGCGGCGCGACGACGTAGATGAAGCGCAGCTCGCCCAGCGGCATGGACTGCAGGCCGGCGACGTTGTTCGGCCCGGCGGCGACGCCAATGGCCAGGTCGGCGTGGCCCGAGGTCAGGGCCTCGGCCGTGCCGCTCAGGATGCCGTCGCGCCATTTCAGGCGCGTGGGCGGCGCGAGGGCGTAGAAGGCCTCCACCAGCTCCAGCATGGTGGTGGGCGAGATCACGCCATCGACCGACAGCGTGAGCTGCGGCTCCCAGCCCGTGGCCACCCGGCGCACGCGGTTGGCGATGGCGTCCACGTCCTCCAGCAGGCGCCGGCCCTCGCGCAGCAGCTCCAGGCCGGCGTCGGTGGCGCGGGCCTGGCGCGCGCTGCGGTCAAACAGCAGCACGTCCAGGGCATCCTCGATCTGGCGCACGCGGTAGGTCAGGGCGCTGGGCACCAGGTTGAGCTGGCGCGCGGCGGCGGCAAAGCTGCCGGTCTCGGCAATGCTCTGCAGCATGGCGAGGTTGTCGGGCGTCAGCACATCGCGGGTGTTTTGCATGGTTGGTGCGATTCAATTCAACTTGTTTGAATGATGCCTTCAAGCGCATAGGAACCGCAAGCGCTGCTGCGCGCCTACATTGGACGCATACAGGACATTCAAGGAAGTCTTCATGCTGACCGTGCGCAAATCGCAGGATCGCGGCCATGCCGACCACGGCTGGCTGAACTCGTATCACAGCTTCTCGTTTGCCGGCTACTACGACCCGCGCCACATGGGCTGGGGCAATCTGCGCGTCATCAACGAAGACCGCATCGCCCCGGGCACGGGCTTTGGCACGCATGGCCACCGCGACATGGAGATCATCAGCTACGTGCTGTCGGGCGAGCTGGCGCACCAGGACAGCATGGGCAATATCAAGGGCATTCCGCCGGGCGACGTGCAGCGCATGAGTGCGGGCACGGGCGTGATGCACAGCGAGTTCAACCACGCCCAAGGCCAGACCACGCATTTCCTGCAGATCTGGATCGAGCCGGATCAGCACGGCATTGCGCCGAGCTATGAGCAGATCACCGTGCCTGCCGCCGACAAACGCGGCCGGCTGCGCCTGGTGGCCTCGCCCACGGGAGCGCCGGGCGTGGTGCGCATCCATGCCGATGCATCCCTCTACGCCGGGCTGTTCGACGGCGCCGAATCGGCCACGCTGGCCCTGAACCCGGCGCGCAAGGCCTATGTGCACCTGGTGCGCGGTGGGCTGCAGGTCAACGGCCAGCCGCTGCAGGCGGGCGATGCGGCGCTGTTGGAAGACGAGGCGCAGATCAGGCTGGAGGCCGGGCGCGATGCCGAGGTGCTGGTGTTCGACCTCGCACCCTGATGGCTTATTTGCTCTTGTAAAAGGAGCTGCTGGCGCTTGCTGGATGGGCGTTGCAGCCTGATTTCCATTCGCCCTTGATGAGCAGCTCATGCGGCATGAAGCGCGCCTTGTAGCTCATCTTGGGGCTTTCCGCTATCCAGTAGCCCAGGTAGACATGGGGCAGGCCCAGGGCGCGCGCCTGCTGTATCTGCCACAGCACGTTGTAGGTGCCGTAACTCGCGCCCGCCTCGGGGTCGTAGAAGGTGTAGACGGCGGAGATGCCGTCCTCCAGCACGTCGAGGATGGACACCATCTTCAGCAGGCCCGGCTTGCCGTCCTGGCCTGGCTCGCGGAATTCCACCAGCCGTGAGTTGACCCGGCTTTGCAGCAGGAACTGGGTGTACTGGTCGATGCTGTCCTGATCCATGCCGCCGCCCGAGTGGCGCGCCGCCTGGTAGCGCAGGTAGAGCTGGTAATGCTCGCTCTGAAAGCACAGCCGCAGCACGCGCGCCTGGAGCTCGGCGTGGCGCTTCCAGGCGCGGCGCTGGCTGCGATCCGGGCGGAAACCATCGACCAGCACGCGTAGCGGAATACAGGCCTGGCAGCCCTCGCAATAGGGGCGGTAGGTGAACATGCCGCTGCGGCGAAAGCCCCGCGCCACCAGGTCGGAATACACGGCGTTCTGGATCAGGTGGCTGGGCGTGGCCACCTGGGAGCGTGCCTGGCGCCCTGGCAGGTAGCTGCACGGGTAGGGCGCCGTGGCATAAAACTGCAGGCTTTGTAGCGGAAGATCGTTGAGCTGGGTCACACCGCAGGGCTTGGTGGCAAAACTGCGTCCCAGTATACGGATTCATAGCGCCAATTGCAGGCGGGCAGGGCGCTTGCCCGTGCCACATGCTGCAGAAACTGGGCCCGGCTGATTTCGCGCGCGCCCAGCGACGCCAGGTGGCCTGTGTTCTGCTGGCAGTCGATCAGCTCCACGCCCTCGCGCCGGCACAGGCAGACCAGGGCCGCCAGCGCAATCTTCGAGGCATCGGTGGCATGGGCGAACATCGATTCGCCAAACACCGCGCGCCCCAGCGCCACGCAGTACAGGCCGCCCACCAGGCGCCCATCTACCCAGGTTTCGACGCTGTGGGCGTGGCCCGCAGCATGCAGCGTCCGGTAGGCCGCCACCATGGCCGGCACGATCCAGGTGCCGTCCTGGCCGGCGCGCGGCGACTGCGCGCAGGCGCGGATCACGGTGGCAAAGTCGCTGTCGATGCGCACCTCGCAACCCGGCGTGGCGCGAAAGCGCTGCAGGGTCTTGCGCAGCGAGCGGTGCAGGCGGAACTCCGCCACCGGCAGCACCATGCGCGGATCGGGGCTCCACCACAGAATGGGCTGGCCGGCGCTGAACCAGGGGAAGATGCCTTGCCGGTACGCCGTGAGCAGGTAGGGCAGGCTGAGCTCGCCGCCAGCCGCCAGCAGGCCGGGAACAGCAGAGGCTGCGTCCCAGCTCTGGCTGGGGTGCGGGAAGCCGTCGGGCGATTGGATCCAGGGCAGGGGAGAGGACACGCGAGGAAGAGAGAAAGCCGGCCAGAGCCGCATTTTCTCCCTGTCAGATCGTCACGCCAGCGTGTAGGCCGTTTTCACCGTGGTGTAGAACTCCTGCGCGTAGCGCCCCTGCTCGCGCGGGCCGTAGCTGCTGCTCTTGCACCCGCCGAAGGGTACGTGGTAATCCACCCCCGCCGTGGGCAGGTTCACCATCACCATGCCGGCCTGGCTGTGGCGCTTGAAATGCGTGGCGTGCTTCAGGCTGGTGGTGGCGATGCCGGCGGACAGCCCGAAGGGCGTGTCGTTGGCCACGGCCAGCGCCTCCTCGTAGTCCTTCACGCGGATCACGCTGGCCACGGGGCCGAAGACTTCCTCGCGATTGATGCGCATGCCGGCTTCGGTGTCCACGAACAGCGTGGGCGCCATGTAAAAGCCTTCTTTGCGGCTGCCCGTGTGGCAGGCCACCTGGCCGCCGCCAGCGGCCAGGCGGGCGCCCTCGGCCTTGGCGATTTCCACGTAGGACAGGTCTTGTTCCAGCTGGGCCTGGCTGACCACCGGACCCATGTCGGTGCCGGCGGCGCGCGCATCGCCGACCTTGATTTTTTCCATACGCGCCTGCAGTGCGGCTACGAAGGCGGGGTAGATCCTGTCGGTGACGATCAGGCGGCTCGACGCCGTGCAGCGCTGGCCGGTGGAGTAGAAGCCGCTTTGCGCCGACAGCTCCACGGCCTGCTGCAGATCGGCGTCGTCCAGCACCACCTGCGGGTTCTTGCCGCCCATTTCCAGCTGCACCTTCTTGCCGGACTGCACACAGGCCTCGGCAATGCCGCGGCCCACGGCGACCGAGCCGGTGAAGCTGATGGCTGCCACGCCGGGGTGATTCACCAGGGCCTCGCCGATCACGCGGCCGCGGCCCATGACCAGGTTGAACACGCCAGCCGGAATGCCGCTGCGGTGGATGATGTCGGCCAGGGCCCAGGCGCTGCCGGGCACCAGGTCGGCGGGTTTCAAGACCACGCAGTTGCCGAAGGCCAGGGCCGGGGCGATCTTCCAGGCGGGGATGGCGATGGGAAAGTTCCAGGGCGTGATCAGGCCCACCACGCCGATGGGCTCGCGCGTGATTTCCACGGCTATGCCGGGGCGCACGGACGGCACCGTCTCGCCGGAGAGGCGCAGGCATTCGCCGGCAAAGAACTTGAAGATCTGGCCAGCGCGCGCCACCTCGCCGATGGCCTCGGGGCGGGTCTTGCCCTCCTCGCGCGCCAGCAGGTCGCCAAGCTCGTCCTTGCGCGCCAGGATCTCGGTGGCTATCTTGTCCAGCGCGTCGGAGCGCGCCTGGATGCCCGAGGTAGACCAGGCCGGGAAGGCGGCCGTGGCCGCGGCGACGGCCGCCTGCACGTCATCGGCACCGCCCTGGGCGTATTCGCCGACCACATCGGACAGGTCGCTGGGGTTGTGGTTGGGGGCGTAGGACTGGCTGGGCGTCCATTGGCCGTTGATCAGGTTGTGGTGCTGGGTCATTGTGCTATTGAGAGTTTCTGGCTGCTAACGCCCGGTGAATGGCTGGAGCGCCGGCATCTTGCCGGCATCGACGCGCGAGCGTCGCGGGCCCCCACCCCAGCCCTCCCCCAGAGGGGGAGGGAGTAAGACAGGCCAACTGCGACTGTTGCTGGTCAAGCAACAAAGAGACTTGAATCAACGCACCATGCACGGACGCTTGTTGTCGAACTTCCAGCCCGGGATCAGGGACTGCATGGCGATGGCGTCATCGCGCGCCCCCAGGCCGTGTTCCAGATACAGCGCGTTGGCGCGCTTGAGCGCCTCGCGATCCACGCTCACGCCCAGGCCGGGGGTCTTGGGCACCTCGACGAAGCCGCCCTGGATTTGCAGCGGGTTTTGCGTCAGGTACTGGCCGTCCTGCCAGATCCAGTGCGTGTCGATGGCCGTGACCTTGCCGGGCACGGCGGCGGCCACGTGAGTGAACATGGCCAGCGAGATGTCGAAGTGGTTGTTGGAGTGCGAACCCCAGGTCAGGCCCCAGTCGCGGCAGGTCTGGCCCACGCGCACGCTGCCCGCCATGGTCCAGAAATGCGGATCCGCCAGGGGAATGTCCACGGACTGCAGCGACAGCGCGTGCACCATCTGGCGCCAGTCGGTGGCGACCATGTTGGTCGCGGTGGGCAGGCCGGTGGCGCGGCGGAATTCGGCCATCACCTCGCGGCCCGAGAAGCCGCCCTCGGCGCCGCAGGGGTCTTCGGCATAGGCCAGCACGCCGCGCATGTCGCGCATCAGGCGGATGGCGTCCTTGAGCAGCCAGCCGCCGTTGGGGTCCAGCGTGACGCGGGCCTGGGGGAAGCGCTTGGCCAGGGCGGTCACGGCCTCGATCTCCTGCTCGCCGGCCAGCACGCCGCCCTTGAGCTTGAAGTCGTTGAAGCCGTAGCGCGCGTAGGCGGCCTCGGCCTGGCGCACGACAGTGTCGGGCGTCATGGCCTCCATGTGGCGCACCTGAGTCCAGTCGTCGCTGCCCAGCTTGTCCTCGCCGGGCTTGACGTAGTCCAGGCCGGTCTTGTCGCTGGGGCCGACGAAGAACAAATAGCCCAGCATTTCCACGCGCTCGCGCTGCTGGCCTTCGCCCAGCAGCGCCGCCACGGGCACGCCCAGGTGCTGGCCCATCAGGTCCAGCAGGGCGGATTCCACGGCCGTGACGGCATGCACGCCGATGCGCAGGTCAAAAGTCTGCAGGCCACGGCCGCCGGTGTCGCGGCCTTCCAGGGCCTTTTGCACTTCCTGCAGCAGCTGCAGGTGCCGGCCGATGGATTGGCCGATCAGCACGCGCTTGCTGTCCTCCAGCGCCTGGCGGATGCCTTCGCCGCCCGGCACCTCGCCCACGCCGGTGCGGCCGGCGCTGTCGTGGATCAGCACCACGTTGCGCGTGAAATAGGGCGCATGGGCGCCGCTCAGGTTCATCAGCATGCCGTCGCGGCCGGCGACGGGGATGACTTCGATGTCGGTGATGGTGGGGGTCTGGGTCATGGCGGGTGCGATCGAAGGTGGGGGGGAGAAAAGTTGTCAGCCGTGTCGGGCTGCGGCAGCCTCGGCAGACCAGGGTACTTCGGTTACCGGTTGGCCAGTGGCGATGCATTGCGCAAGGTTCTGCAGCACCAGGTCGGCCATGGCGCGGCGGGTCTCAAATGTGCCGCTGGCGACATGGGGGCTGAGCACCACGTTGTCCAGCGCCAGCAGCGCGGGCAGGGGGTGGGGTTCGTCCTCGAACACGTCCAGCCCCGCGCCGGCGATGTTTCCGCCTTGCAGCGCGGCCACCAGTGCGGCCTCGTCCACCACGCTGCCGCGCGCCACGTTGACCAGGAAGCCCTGCGGCCCCAGGGCGTCCAGCACCTCGGTATTGACGATGTGGCGCGTGTCCGCGCCTGCGACGGCGGTGATGACCAAAAAGTCCGACCAGCGCGCCAGCGCCAGCAGCGAGGGCAGGTACAGGTGGGGCGAGCCCTCTACCGGTCGGCGGTTGTGGTAGGCCACTTCCATGTCGAAACCCGATGCGCGCCGCGCCACCGTGCCGCCGATGCGGCCCATGCCGAAGATGCCCAGGCGCTTGCCGCTGGCGCGCGTCTGTAGGCCGAAACGCTGGCGGCTCCAGTCGCCGCGGCGCACGAAGCGGTCGGCGGCCGAGAGGCCGCGCGCCGCATCCAGCAGCAGGGCGAAGGCCATGTCGGCCACGCAGTCGTCCAGGACGCCGGGCGTGTAGCCCACGCGCACGCCGCGCTCCAGCAGCGAAGCCTGGGCTAGCGCATCAAAGCCCACGCCAAAGCTGCTCACGAACTTGAGATTCGGCAGCGCGCGCACCACGTCGCCGGGCAGGCCCATGGCGGCCGTGGTGACTACGTATTCGAAGGCGGCGCCGTGCTCGGCCAGAAAGCCGGCGCGGTCGGCCTGCTCGCTGAGCACGGTCACGTCGAACTGCGCGGCCAATTCACGGTCGAGCACGGGCAGGGGCATCTTGCCGTACTGCAGGAGGCGGGGAGGGCTTTGCGTCATGGTGAAAAATGAAGGGATGGGCTGGCGCGTGCTTGCACGCGCCAGCCCTGGGTGGCTTAGTCGATGGAAATCTTGCGGGTTTCGATCAGCGTCTTCCAGCGCGTGTATTCGCGCGCCTGGAAGGCCGTGAACTCCTCGGGCGTGTTGCCGACGATTTCAAAGCCCTGTTCGGTCAGGCGCTTCTTCAGGCCGGGCTCGTTGATGGCCTGGATGGCGGTGTCGGCCAGCTTCTTCTTCACGTCGGCGGGCAAGCCCTTGGGCGCGGCCATGCCTTGCCAGGAATAGACCTCGGCGCCCTTCACGCCGGCCTCGGCCAGCGTGGGCACGTCGGGCAGCACGGGCGAGCGCTTGTCGCCGGTAACGGCAATCGCGTGCAGCTTGCCGGCGCGGATGTGCGACAGCACGGCGTTCACGTTCTGGAACGAGAAATCCACCTGGCCGCCCAGCAGGTCGTTGATGGCCGGTGCGCCGCCCTTGTACGGAACATGCATGCCCGAGGTGCCGGTTTGCTGCCAGAACAGCTCGGCTGACAGGTGGTCGGATGAGCCGTTGCCGGAGCTGGCGAAGCTGATCTTGCCGGGATTGGCCTTGAGTGCGGCCACCACCTCGGCCACGGTGCGTGCCTTCTGCGAGGGCGCGGCCACGAGCACGTTGGGCGCCTGCACCGGCAGCGAGATGTAGTCGAAGTCCTTGACCGCGTCGTAGGCGATGTTCTTCACCAGGTGCGGCGTGATCACGAAGGGCCCGAGCGAGGCCACCAGCAGCGTGTAGCCATCGGGCGCCGCGCGCTTGACCGCCGTGGCGCCTATGGTGCCCGTGGCGCCGGCGCGGTTGTCCACCACGAAGGGATGGCCGAGCTTCTCGCCCATGTACTGGGCCATGGAACGGGCGATGGTGTCGGTGGAGCCACCGGCCGGGAAGGGCACGACGATGGTCACGCTCTTTTCCGGCCAGGCGGCCGCGGCGGACAGGGCGACGCTGGTCGCGAGGGCCATGAGGATCTTCTTCATCTTGCTTGCTCCTTGGATAGGTAAAAAAAAGCCCGGGCCGTGGTGCGATCCGGGCGCTGGGGTATCAGACGGGCTCGACCTTGCGGATCAGCGCGGCCAGCATCTCGACCTCGTCGGCCTTCAGGTCGGCCAGCGGCGGGCGCACCGGGCCGGCGGGGTGGCCCACGATGCGCGCGCCCGCCTTGATGATGCTAACGGCATAGCCCGCGCTGCGGTTGCGGATGGCCAGATAAGGCATGAAGAAGTCCTTGAGCAGCTGGTGCTGCGTCGCGTGGTCGTCGTTCTTCACGGCCTCGTAGAAACGCATGGCCGTCTTGGGGATGAAGTTGAACACGGCCGACGAGTACACCGGCGTGCCCAGCGCCTTGTAGGCGGCGGCATAGACCTCGGCCGTGGGCAGGCCGCCCAGGTAGGCCAGGCGGTCGCCCATGGTCAGGTACATGGCGGACATGGCCTCGATGTCGCCCACGCCGTCCTTGAAGCCCACCAGATTCGGGTTGCGCTCGCACAGGCGCGCCACGGTCTCGGGCGTGAAGCGGCTGATGCCGCGGTTGTAGATGATCACGCCAAAGTCCACGCTGCGGCACACCGCTTCCACATGGGCGGCCAGGCCTTCCTGGCTGGCCTCGGTCATGTAGTGCGGCATGAGCAGGATGCCGTGCGCGCCGGCCTTCTCCGCGGCCTGGGCGCAGTCGATGGCAAAGCGCGTCGGGCCGCCGGAGCCGGCAATGATGGGCACCTTGCCCCGGCAGGTGTTCACCGCCGTCTGGATGATGGCGGGGTATTCGCTGCCCGTGAGCGAGAAATACTCGCCCGTGCCGCCGGCGGCAAACAGGGCGCTGGCGCCAAACGGGGCCAGCCATTCCAGGCGAGCGGCATAGCTCTTGGCATCGAAATCGCCGTTGGCATCGAAGTCGGTGATGGGGAACGACAGCAGGCCGGAGCTCATCACGTTCTTCAGGTCTTGGGGAGTCATCTCAGTCTTTCTTTCGGGGCCGCAGTGCGGCCGGTTGGTGGCGATGGGTCAAACGGTGGTTGGTGGTCGGGTCAGTCAAGCTGCAGCTTTTCCTGCTGCACCACCTTGGCCCAGCGGGTGCGCTCGGTGGCGAAGAAGCCGTCCACCTCGGTGGGCGTCATGGTCACCACCTCGGCGCCCTGGCCGGCCAGGCGCGCGCGCACCTCGGGTGTGCGAATGGCCGCGACCAGTGATTCGCTGATGCGCTTGACGATGGCGGGCGGCGTGCCCGCAGGCAGCATCACGCCCTGCCAGGAGCCGGTCTCAAAGCCGGGCACGCCCTGCTCGGCAATGGTGGGCGAGGCGCCGATCAGCGGCATGCGCTCGCGCTTGGACACGCCCAGCAGCTTGAGCTTGCCGCTTTGCACATGGGGGTAGGTGGCCAGCATGCCGTTCATCAGTACCTGGGTCTGGCCGGCCACCGTGTCCTGCACCGACTGCACGCCGCCCTTGTAGGGCACGTAGACCCACTTGGCGCCGGTGGCGCGGGCCAGTTCGACGCCCGCCAGGTGCGGGGCGCTGCCGGTGGCGGTGACGGCGAAGTTCAGGTCGCTGGTCTTGGACAGCTCCACCAACTCCTTCAGGTTGTTGGCCTTGACCGAGGGGTGCACCACCAGCAGGTGGGGCGAGTAGGCCAGCATGGCCGCGCCGCGCAGGTCCTTGGAGGGGTTGAACGGCAGCTTGGTGTAGATGGAAGGGCTGATGGCCAGCGCGCCCAGGTCGCACAGCAGCAGGGTGTAGCCGTCGGGCGCGGCCTTGGCCACGAAGTCGGCGCCCAGGTTGCCATTGGCGCCGGGCTTGTTTTCGACGATCACCGGCTGCTTGAGCGCTTCCGACAGCTGCTGGCTGATGGAGCGCGCAATGATGTCCGAGCTGCCGCCCGGCGGGTAGGGCACGACGATCTTCAGCGGCCGGCTTGGCCATGGGTCGGCGGCGTGGGCCAGGGTGGCGCACAGGCCGGCCAGGGTGAGTACGGCTGCGCGGCGGGTGAGTGGCATCAAAGGCATGGGTGTCTCCGTGGTTTGCTTGTAAGTCATCATACAACTAAAAATCCATGGAACACATAAAACCCTGCTTGCAGGAGTTGATGGCCGTTGATTCAGGTTTTGGGTGCGCTCGCGCGCTGTGCCAGGCGCAGCCGCTCGCGCGAATTGGTCAGGTGGATACGCATGGCGGCGCGGGCCGAATCGGAATCCCGGCGCTCGATGGCGTTGTAGATTTCTTCGTGCTCGCGGTTCACGCGGCGCAGGTAGTCGGGCGCCCGCGTCGGGGTCTGCAGCGAGGTGATGCGCGTGCGCGGGATCAGCAGCGCGCCGAAGTGCGCCAGGATGTCCTGGAAGTACGGGTTGCCCGTGGCCTGGGCGATGCACAGGTGGAAGGCCAGGTCATGTGCAATGGTGTCCTCGCCAGTGGCAGAGTGGCGCTCGAAAGCCTGCAGGGCCTCGCGCAGGGTCTTCAGGTGCTCGTCGCTGCGACGCTGGGCGGCCAGGCCGGCGGCCTCTGTCTCCAGGCTGATGCGCAGTTCCAGCACCGCCAGCACGTCCACCGACTCGCTCAGCTCGCGCGCATTCAGGGTGAATCCTGCCCCCTCCCGCGCGGGCCGTACGAAGGTGCCTATGCCGTGGCGCGTCTCCACCAGGCCCGCGGCCTGCAGCTTGGACAGCGCCTCGCGCACCACGGTGCGGCTGACGCTGTAGCCATGCACCAGCTCGGATTCGGTGGGCAGCTTCTCCCCCTCGCGCAGCAGGCCCTGCCGGATCTTGTTTTCAAACTCCTCGGACAATAGATTTGCCAGGCTGCGCCCCGCGCCACGGCCGGCCTTGCCGCGCAGCCGGCTCTCGCCGGAGGTGGGGGAAGGCGCGGGAAATCCCTGAGGGTGAAGCGACATGGATGCCATCATAATCTCATCGTATGTTGTCTGACAACATATCTCAAGCCTTGATCTCAAACCTTGTTTCGCGCCTGTCAGCACCCAAAGGCGATGGGGCTGGCAGGGGGCGCGCCAACTGACGAGCACATGACCGCAGCACGCGAAATTCCGTCATTCCAGCCTTTCGCATATTTCCTCTGACAAGATGAGCCGCTGACAAGATGAGCACTTCCCACGCGATCCGCCACATCCGCATCACGCCGATTGCCTTCCGCGACCCGCCGCTGCTCAACGCGGCGGGCATCCACGAGCCTTGGGCACTGCGCTCCATCATCGAAATCGAGACGGCCTCTGGCCTGCTCGGCATCAACGAGAGCTATGGCGACCAGCCCATGCTGGATGCCCTGGCCAAGGCTGCTCCGGCCCTGGTCGGCCTGTCGCCCTGGGCGCTCAACGAGATGGAGCGCCGCGTGGCGGCCCTGGTCGCGCCGCCGGCGCAGACGGCCTCGGAATTCCTGGGCCAGCAGGTGTCGCTGGCGCCGGGCACCCATGTCTCCAAGACGGTGGCCAAGGTAGTCAGCGCCTTTGAGGTGGCCATGCTCGACCTGCAGGGCCAGCTGGCGCGGGCGCCTATCGTCGATCTGCTGGGCGGCGCGGCGCGGAGCAGCGTGCCGTTTTCGGCCTACCTGTTCTACAAATACGCCGAGCACATCGACAGACCTTACGCGCCCGACGCCTGGGGCGAGGCACTGACGCCCGCGCAGCTCGTGGCCCAGGCCCGGCGCATGATCGACCAGTACGGCTTTCGCAGCATCAAACTCAAGGCGGGTGCACTGCCACCGGAGCAGGAGGCCGCGGGCATGCTGGCGCTGGCCGAGGCCTTTCCCGGCACGCCGCTGCGCATAGACCCCAACGCCAACTGGACGGTGGCGACCAGCCTGAACATCGTCAGGCAGCTGCGCGGCGTACTGGAGTACTACGAGGATCCGGCCCCGGGCCTAGACGGCATGGCCGCCGTGGCGCGCGAATGCGACGTGCCGCTGGCCACCAACATGGTGGTGACCGACTATGCCGAGTTCCGCCGCAACGCCGATATGGGCTGCCCGGTGAAGATCGTTCTCAGCGACCACCACTACTGGGGCGGCCTGCGCGCCACGCAGCGCCTGTCCACGCTGTGCCAGACCTTCGACCTGGGTCTGTCCATGCACAGCAATTCGCACCTCGGCGTGAGCCTGGTGGCCATGACGCACCTGTGCGCCAGCGTGCCGCAACTCACCTATGCCTGCGATACGCATTATCCCTGGCAGGACGATGAGATCGTCGAGGGCGGCCGCCTGCAGTTCGAGCAGGGCAGCCTGCGCGTGCCCACGGCGGCGGGACTGGGCGTCACGCTGAACAGCGAGGCGCTGGCGCGCCTGCACGACAACTACCTGCGCTGCGGCATCCGCAACCGCGACGATCTCGCGCAGATGCGCAAGTACGACCCGTCCTTTACGGGCAAGCAGCCCCGTTTTTGAGCTTCCACCACCGAGCAGGAAAGCATCCGACATGACCGCATTCCCACACCATGATCGCCGCCAGTTCCTAAAGACCGCTGCCGGCGCAAGCCTGGCTGCGGCGGGCGGATGGGCCGGTGCCCAGTCCTTTGATTTCAAACCGAACCAGCGCTATCCAGACCCGGCAGTGCAGATCCTCGACCCCGGCTTTGCCAAGTACCGCATCTACAGCAGCACCCTGGAGCAGATCGCCACCGGCATGCGTTGGTGCGAAGGGCCGGTGTACTTCCCAGAGGAGGGCTACCTGCTGTTCAGCGACATCCCCAACAACCGCATCATGAAGTACAGCGAGAAGGACGGGCAGCTCAGCGTCTTCCGCAGTCCCGCCAATTTCGCCAACGGCAACACCCGCGACCGGCAGGGCCGCCTCGTCACCTGCGAGCACTCGGTGACCCGGCGCGTCACGCGCACGGAGAAGGACGGCAAGATCACCGTGCTGGCGGACAGCTTCGAAGGCCGCAAGCTCAATGCCCCCAACGACATCGTCGTCAAGTCCGACGACAGCATCTGGTTCAGTGACCCGCTGTTCGGCATCGGCGGCGAATGGGAAGGCTACCGTGCCGGCCGTGAGCAGACCCATACCAATGTGTTTCGCATTGCCCCGGACGGTGGCATCAGCTCCGTCATCACCGATCTGGTGAATCCCAACGGCCTGGCCTTCTCGCCCGACGAGAAGAAGCTATATGTCGTGGAATGGAAAGGCACGCCCAACCGCAGCCTTTGGTGCTATGACGTGGGAGCGGACGGAAAGACGCTGTCCAACAAGACCAAGCTGATCGATGCCGCAGACCAAGGCGCGCTGGACGGCTTCCGTGTGGATCGGGACGGCAATCTGTGGTGCGGCTGGGGCAGCAATGGTGCGCTGCAGACCGAACCCACCGACGTAGGCGGGCGCAAGGTGTTCCAGCTGAAAGGCCAGCCGCAAGAGCTGGACGGCGTTCGCGTCTTCAACTCCGCAGGCAAGGCGCTCGCCCACATCAGCTTGCCCGAGCGCTGCGCCAACCTGTGCTTCGGTGGCCCGAAGAACAACCGCCTCTACATGGCCAGCAGCCACTCGATCTACGCGCTCTACCTGGAAGCGCACGGCGCGACTTGAGTCCGCAACCCCGCAACCCCGCCAACCGAATATTACGGAGACACCTATGCAACGCCGCACCCTGATCCAAGCTTCTTTTGCCGCCGGCGCCCTGTTCCTGGGCGCTTCTTTCACCGCTGCCCCCGCCCTGGCGCAGGGCAGCTGGCCCACAGGCAAGGCCATCACCTATGTGGTGCCGTTTCCGCCTGGCGGCAATACCGACACCCTGGCGCGCGTGATTGCCCAACCTTTGAGCCAGGCGTTGGGCACGCCCGTGGTCATCGACAACAAGGGCGGCGCCGGCGGCAGCGTGGGATCGGCCATCGCCGCCCGCGCGCCGGCCGATGGCTACACCATCCTGGGCGGCACCATCAGCTCGCATGCCATCAACGTAAGCCTGTATTCCAAGCTGGACTACGACCCCGTGAAATCCTTCACGCCCGTCGCCATGCTGGGCTCTGGCCCGCTGGTTCTGGTGGTGCCGGCCGCCAGCCCCTACAGGACGCTGGACGACGTGCTGGCCGCCAGCAAGTCCAAGGCCGGGGTGGGCGGCCTGTCCTCGGCCTCCCCGGGTACCGGCACCTCGCCGCACATGGCGCTGGAACTGCTGGCCTACCAGACGGGCGTGAAGTTCACGCATGTGCCCTATAAGGGCAGCGGCCCGGCCGTGCAGGACGTGATCGGCGGCCAGGTGGACATGATGTTCGACACCACGCTGATCGTCGGCCCCCACATCCAGTCGGGCAAGCTGCGTCCCATTGCCGTGACGAGTTCCAAGCGCCTGGAGTCGCTGCCCGACGTGCCCACCATCGCCGAGGCGGGCCAGAAGGGCTTTGACATGGGTTCCTGGCAGGCGGTGTTCGCCCCCGCGGGCACGCCAAAGGCCATCGTGGATCGGCTGCATGCCGAGATCATGAAGATCGTCGCCACGCCCGAGGTGCAGGCGCGCCTCAAGAGCTTTGGCATGTTGCCGTCCACCATGACGCCGGCCGATCTGGCAGATTTCCAGAAGGCCGAAGTGGCCAAGTGGGCGCAGGTGATCAAGGCCGCTGGCATCAAGGCTGACTGAGGCCGCACAACCCGCAGCGGCTGCGCGAAGTGCTATGAAAATTGAAATGAAATTGGTATGAGTACTCGAGACCCGCTTAGCATTTCCATGCACCCGGCCGACAATGTCGCCATCGTTGCCAACGATGGCGGCCTGCCAGCCGGCGCCATGCTGCCCGGCGGACTGGTGCTTCTGGAAAAGGTGCCGCAGGCGCACAAGGTGGCGTTGGTGGACATTCCCGAGGGCGGGGCAGTGCGCCGCTACAACGTGGTCATAGGCTACGCGCTCAAGCCCATAGCGGCCGGTAGCTGGGTGCACGAGCGCCTGCTGCAAATGCCCGAGGCGCGCGCGCTGGATGGCCTGCCCATCGCCACCGCGAAGCCACCCGCGCAGGAGCCGTTGGCCGGCTACACCTTCGAGGGCTACCGCAATGCCGACGGCAGCGTGGGCACGCGCAACATCCTGGCCATCACGCAGACGGTGCAGTGCGTGGCCGGCGTGACGGCCTTTGCCGTGCAGCGCATCAAGGCCGAGCTGCTGCCCAAGTATCCCAACGTGGACGATGTGGTGGCGCTGGAGCACGGCTACGGCTGCGGCGTCGCCATCGACGCGCCTGACGCCGTGATACCGATCCGCACGCTGCGCAACATCAGCCTGAACCCGAACTTTGGCGGCGAGCTGATGGTGGTCAGCCTGGGCTGCGAAAAGCTGCAGCCCGAGCGCCTGCTGCCACCGGGCAGCATTCCGCTCGTCGATGAGCGCAACGTGGCCGACGTGGGTGCCTGTGCCGATCCCAAACTCGACGTGGTGTGCCTGCAGGACGAGGCCCATGTCGGCTTCATGTCCATGGTCGAGTCCATCCTGCGCCAGGCCGAGGAGCATCTGGAGCGCCTGAACGCGCGCCGGCGCGAGACGGTGCCGGCCAGCGAGCTGGTGGTGGGCGTGCAGTGCGGCGGCAGCGACGCCTTCAGCGGCGTGACGGCCAA
>JAFEER010000260.1 GCA_018240985.1 Pseudomonadota bacterium | reverse complement strand
GCGGGCTACTGCCCGCAAGGAGGAGCAACGCCGCATGGTGCGGCGAGCGCGGTGCTGGCGAGCGCGTAGCGCTCTCACCCAACAGGTGAACGGCAGCGAAGCAGGGAACGTCAATATCCATGCGGCTTTCCAGAAGGTTGCAAGCGGTCAACTGCCGAATCTAGGTTGAATGGGTTCCGGTGGATCTGAACACCGGTGAACACAAGGGGGCAGCCTACCGCGCGCGCAACCCGGTATCGACAGTACCGGCGCTGGAGCTGGCCGACGGCCGTGCTTTAAGCGAAACCCGAGCCATCTGCAGCTACCTCGAAGGCCTGCACCCCGAGCCCAACCTGATGGGGCGCGACTTCGACGAACGCGCCTTCATCGAAATGCACGACCGGCGCGTGGAGTGGTATTGGCTGCTGCCCATTGCCAACTGCGTGCGCCACACCCACCCGGGCCTGGCGGCGCTGGAACAACCACAGTTTGCCGACTTCGGCCGATCGCAGGGCGAGAAGCTGCGCGAGCGTGCGCGCTGGCTCGATGACACCCTGGCACGGCAGGAATGGATGGCCGGCGAGCGCTTCACCATCGCCGACATCACGGCGTTCTGCGCGCTGGAATTTGCCAAATTGATGAAGTTCGATGCAGGTGCCGAGGGCTTTGCCCACCTGCAAGCCTGGCGCGACCGTGTCGCCGGGCGCGAAAGCGCAAGGGTGGTGTGAGGCGTAGGTACTCCCCGAATGCAGGAGCCGTTCAACGCAAGGCACCATAGCAACCCTATGAAGCCAACAAGCGGGGAAACGCTGGAAGTGGCGATTCTTAGAGACTCCCTGTGCGAAGCCATGCGCCGCGGGACTCCAACCGTCTCCAAAACAGCCCCTGTGCAGCGATACAAAAAGCCCATGCACCCGCCCGCACCGAGTGCTAGACTGAATCTCGTGCCCCACAAAACCATGGGTGAGCAACCATGCAATGGCCTGCAATGGAACAGATATCGGCGATGGTGTCCCTGCCGCAGGGATTCCATCTCGAGCTCCTCAGGCGCTCCGACATCCCCAAGCTCATAGAGTCGATAGCACGGTGGCATCCCGACATCGCCGTCGGTGGCGGCAGCTGCTATCTGCGGGCGAGCTTCTATGACGAGCAGGTGTACCTGGCGGGCGAGGCCGAGAAGAACATCCTCGTCGCCCTGTTCCGGCACGGCGACGAAATGGTCGGCATGTGGTCTTGGGAGCAGGAGCCGGACGCGCTGATGCTGTATGCCCGGCTGATCATCATTGCGCCAGAGTACCGCAGCGCCAAGCTGGCCTCGGCGGTGATTCCCATGGCGGAGGCCGCGGGCCGGGCGATGGGCGCCGAATTTTTCTTCGCGCTGGCGACCCTGAAGATCCCCCACATGCAGCACGCGCTCGAGGCCGCGGGCTGGCAGCTCATAGGCTTCACCTCCGGCTACGACCGCGAACAGGTCGCGCCGGGCGTTGTCAAGCGGGTGTTCGAGGGCGTTTATTGCATGGTGCTGGTGCCCGGCGATGAGTTGGTTAGTCCCGACCCACGCAACCTCACGCCCCGCGTGCAGGCCTTGTTCGACGTCCTGTTTCCCGGCGTGGCGGCCGCGCCGCGGCTGCCGGCTGCGGAGGGCGCATCATGAACTGGCCCCACCCCGACGCCCTGGCGGCGCTGGTCTCCCTGCCGACTGGCTACCATCTGGAACCCACCGGGCGGGCGCATGTGGCGCCGCTCATCGCGGCCCTGGGCGCCTGGCACCCACGCATTTCCGTCGGCGTGGCCAGCTGCTACCTGCGCGATGACTTCTATCGCCAGCGGGTGTGCCTGGACGGGGCGACCGACAAGGACGTGTGGGTCGCCCGCATCATGTTTGGCGATGAAGTGGTCGGCGTCTGGTCGTTCGAGCGCGAGATCGACTCGCTGGCGATTTTCGGCCGCCTGCTCGTCGTGGCGCCGGCCCACCGCGGCGCCGGGCTGTCGGTTCATGCCCTGGCCGGGGCCGAGCATATCGGTCGCGCCATGGGTGCGGCCTTCATCTATGCCCTGGCCACGCTGCAGCACACCTACGTGCAGCGCGCCTTCGAGCACGCCGGCTACCGCCTGCTGGGAATTTTCCCGGGCTACAACCGCGAGGAAATTGCGCCCGGCGTGGTCAGGCGCGTGTACGAGTGCGTCTACGCCAAGCTGCTGGTTCCCGAGGACGAGGTACATCGGCCCGAAGCCAGGAACCTGTCACCCAGGGCGAAGGCGCTGTTCGAGCTCCTGTTTTCAGACCTCTCGCCCACCGGGCGGGAATTTTGAGGAGAGCAAAATGACTGAGCAAATCCGATCCGCGGATCTTCTCGTGAAGACCGCGCTGTCCAGTCCAGACATCCTTGCCGGGCTCAAGCAAAACCCCGAGGAGGTACTGAAGGGCCTCGCCAAAGGGGCTACCGACAGCCTGCCCCGGGTCGCACTCCAAGAGCCTGACACCAGAACCAACAACGCCATCTGGCTGATTGTCGTGATTGCCTTTGCTGCGGTGATGGTGGGCTCCGCCTATGTTCTTGGCGTCGGGGTGAACATGAAGCTAGATGCGGGCAGCACCTACGTCACCAAAGGCGAAACCATGCTCACGGTCTTCACGACGGTGGTGGCCTTCCTGGCCGGCCTGCTGTCGCCCAGCCCGGTCAAGCGGTGACGGGCGGGCCGGGCGTCGTGGCGCCGGCACGCCTGCCCGTCCATGCATTGCGCTGGAGCCGCCCTCGCAGCGCCTATGGTTTATCTGGCACACGACAGACCTTTCCAGGAGATCGCTCATGACAGTGCAAATCACCGACCAGAACATCGCCCTACTCGCTCCCAATGCCCGCTCCAGTTACCGCGAGGCCTTTGCCAATGCGCAGCCCGTGCTCGACCAGTTCGGGATTTCGGACTCGCCATTGCGCATGGCGCATTTCATGGCGCAGGTGCTGCACGAGAGCGGCGGCCTTGCCATTCAATTTGAAAACCTGAACTACAGCGCCGATCGGCTGCCCAAGGTCTGGCCCAGCCGGTTTCAGCCAACCGGGCCGCTGAACCCCGGCGACTACGCCCACAACCCGCAGCGGCTGGCCAACGAGGTGTATGGCAAGCGCATGGGCAATACCGGGCCCGATGATGGCTTTACCTACCGCGGCCGCGGCCTGCTGCAGTTGACGGGCAAGGACAGCTACGGCGAGGCCACGCGGATCGTGCACGGCAGCTTTCCCGAAGCGCCGGACTTCGTGCAGGCGCCCGACGCGGTCATCGCCGCCGACTGGTGCGTGAAGGTGGCGGCGGCCGAGTGGCAGCAAAAGGGCTGCAATGAGAAGGCCGATGCCGACTCCATCACCCAGGTCACCAAGGCCATCAACGGCGGGCTGATCGGGCTGGCGGAACGCAAGGAGTGGCTCAAGCGCACCCAGGCCGTGTGGTCTTGAGTCGCTTTTGACAGAGCCATCGGAATGAACGACGACCTCCATCATTTGGCTGAATCGCTCCATCTCGATGCAGCCGACTGCGAGTACCTGCGCCTGCAGTTCGGCCATGCCTGTGCGCAACGGGTTCGGCATTTCCTGGAAGACTCTGCCGTGGTGCAATGCCTGGCCGGCCTGGACGGATTCCTGCAAGGCACCGTCGGGCGCGACCAACTGGATAGCCTGGCTGCCGACGCCGCCCGCCTGGCCAACCACCATCAGGGCTCCAACTCCATCGATGGCTGTGGCCATGCAGCCGTGTCCGCCACCTATGCCGTGGCCAATGCCCTGGCCGGCAAGGCGATGCGCGCAGCGGAGTACGCCGCGTATGCAGCGGTGTACGGGCAGGGTGGATATGGCGCCGTTGCAGATCCGGCGTCATTCCTGCCGGAATATGCCTGGCAGGTCGGTACGCTCTCCGCGCTGGCGCATCACGGGCCGTAGCCCGGGCGGATGGCCCGTCCCGCCGGCCACCGCCCCGGCCTTGCTCAGCTGCCCGCCACCTTCATGCGGTTGATGAGGATGGAGCCCACGGTCTTGGCGCCGTAGTTGTAGGCGTCGGCGCCCACGGCCTCGATGCCGCGCAGCATGTTCTTGAGGTTGCCGGCGATGGTGATCTCGTGCACGGGGTAGGCGATGCGGCCGTTTTCCACCCAGAAACCGCTGGCGCCGCGCGAGTAGTCGCCGGTGACGTAGTTCACGCCCTGGCCCATGAGCTCGATCACGAACAGGCCCGTGCCCAGCTTTTGCAGCATGGCATCCAGGTCGTCGCCGGGCTGCGTCTGGCGCGATGTCAGCACCAGGTTGTGCGAGCCACCGGCGTTGCCCGTGGTCTGCATGCCGAGTTTGCGCGCCGAATAGGTGCTGAGGAAATAGCCCTGCACGCGCCCGCCCTTGACCACCTGGCGCGGCGCCACGCGCACGCCCTCGTCGTCGAACGGCGAGCTGCCCTTGCCACCCAGGATATAGGGGTCTTCGCTCACGTCGATGTGCTTGGCAAAGACCTGCTTGCCCAGCGAATCGAGCAAAAAGCTGCTCTTGCGGTACAGCGCGCCGCCGCTCACGGCCTGCACAAAGCTGCCCAGCAGGCCCGCGGCCAGGGGCGATTCGAACAGCACCGGGCATTCGGTGGTGGGGATTTTGCGTGACCCCAAGCGCGACAGGGCGCGCTCTGCGGCGTAGCGGCCCACGGCCTCGGGCGCGGCCAGCTCGGTGGCGTTGCGCATGGAGCTGTACCAGGCGTCGCGCTGCATTTCGGCGTGGCGCCCGGGCAGCGAGGCGATGGGAGCCACCGAGAGGCTGTGGCGCGAGCTGGCATAACCGCCGCGAAAGCCGCGCGTGTGGGCGCTGAAGAAATGGCTTTGCTGCGCCGACACGCCCGCGCCCTCGCTGTTGGTGATGCGCCGGTGGGTCTTGAGGGCAGCGGCCTCGCACTTAAGCGCCAGTTGCGCGGCCTCTTCGCTGGTGATGGCCCAGGGGTGGAACAGCTGCAGGTCGCGGTGCGTATCGGCGGGGGCGATGTCGGCCTCGTCGGGCAGGCCGGCCACCGGGTCTTCGGCGGTGAAGCGGGCGATGTCGTAAGCGGCCTGCACGGTGCGTTCGACGGCGGCGGGCGAGAAATCCGACGTGCTGGCGTTGCCGCGCCGGTGCCCCACATACACCGTCACGCCCAGGGACTTGTCGCGGTTGCGCTCCACGGTCTCCAGCTCGCCCTTGCGCACGTTGACCGACAGGCCGCAGCCCTCGGATGCGTCGGCCCCGGCGTCGGTGGCGCCCAGTTGCTTGGCGTGGGCCAGGGCATGATCCACCAGGCCTTCGAAGAATTCGCGGGTGTAGCTGAAGCCGGCTTCGGGTGCGTTCAGGGGCTGGGGCGCGGTTTGCGCGGGGGCGGCGCTCTGGGCGTGGGAACTGGGAGTATTCATAGCGGCGGCTATGATACTTGCCGCTCAAAACACCGCAGGGCGGCTGCCATTGCGGCCGTGCCTGCCCCCTGCCCCACCATGTCACGCAAACCGCAAAAAGGCTATTTTGTGAAGGGCCAGTTCGTTGCCGAAGGCAGCGAGCTGGATCTGCAATTCAAGGCCGAACTCAAGGGCACGACCGGCGCCACCAAGACCGAACTCAAACGCGAGATGGATGCGCTGCAAAAGCTGGGCGCCGAGCTCCTCACGCTGCGCGCCGACCTGTTTGCGCGACTGGATCTGCCCGAAAAGCTGCAGGATGCCCTCGCCGAGGCCAAACGCATCACCAACTTCGAGGGCAAGCGCCGGCAGATGCAGTTTGTCGGCAAGCTGATGCGCAAGCTGGACGAAGACAGCGTCGCCGCCATCGAGGCCGCGCTGGACGAGCAGCACAGCGGCTCCGCCGCCGAGAAACTGGCGCTGCACCAGGCCGAGCATTGGCGCGACCGGCTGATTGCCGGCGACGAGGCCCTGCCGCTGTGGCTGCAGCAGTTTCCAGCCACCGACACGCAGCAGATCCGCGCCCTGATCCGCCAGGCGCGCAAGGACGCGCCACCCGCGGACAAGGCCGCCGTGTCGCAGGGCCTGGCGCCGCGCAAGGGCCGCGCCTATCGCGACCTGTTTCAGCTGGTGCGTGCACAAATGTTGGCCGACCAGGCCGACAATGAAGCCCTGCCCGACACACCTGACGAGGAGGATGGCCATGCCCCATAGCACCCCTGCGTACGAGCCGGTCAAGATCGGCATCGTCTCCATCAGCGACCGCGCCAGCAGCGGCGGATACGAGGACAAGGGCCTGCCGGCGCTGCACGACTGGCTCAAGCGCGCGCTGCACAACCCCACCACCTTCGAGCCGCGCCTGATCCCGGACGAAAAGGAACGCATCAGCGCCACCTTGATCGAGCTGGTGGATGCCGGCTGCAGCCTGGTGCTGACCACCGGCGGCACCGGCCCGGCCCTGCGCGACGTAACGCCCGAGGCCACGCTGGCCGTGGCCGACAAGGAGATGGCGGGCTTTGGCGAGCAGATGCGCCAGATCTCGCTCAAGTTCGTGCCCACGGCCATCCTGTCGCGCCAGGTGGCCGTGATACGCGGCCGCAGCCTGATCATCAACCTGCCGGGCCAGCCCAAGGCGATCGCCGAGACGCTGGAGGGCCTGAAGGACGCGAGCGGCGCGCCACTGGTGGCGGGCATCTTTGCCGCCGTGCCCTACTGCATCGACCTGATTGGCGGGCCCTACCTGGAGACCCGGCCCGAGCTCTGCAAGGCGTTTCGCCCCAAGGGCGCGGTGCGCAGCCGCTGACATACCCCAGCAGACCAGTGCGGCATGCGCCCTTGGGCACATCCGTGGCGTAAGGTGGTACTTCTTTTCGTGCAAGGAGCATCGCCATGACCGCCATGATGAAAGCCGCCGTTTTTGTGGACAAGGGCCGCATCGAACTGGCCGACAAGCCCATCCCCGGCGTCGGCCCCAACGATGCGCTGGTGCGCATCACCACCACCACCATTTGCGGCACGGACGTGCACATTTTGAAAGGCGAGTATCCGGTCGCCAAGGGCCTGACGGTGGGCCACGAGCCCGTGGGCGTGATCGAGAAGCTGGGCGGCGCCGTGCAGGGCTACCAGGAGGGCCAGCGCGTGATTGCCGGCGCCATCTGCCCCAACTTCAACAGCTACGCCGCACAGGACGGCGCGCCCTCGCAGGACGGCAGCTATCTGATTCCAGGCGGCCTGTGCGGCTGCCATGGCTACAAGGCCACGGCGGGCTGGCGCTTTGGCAACCTGATCGACGGCACACAGGCCGAATACGTGCTGGTGCCCGACGCCCAGGCCAACCTGGCGCCGATACCTGACGGCTTGACCGACGAGCAGGTGCTGATGTGCCCGGACATCATGTCCACCGGCTTCAAGGGGGCAGAGAACGCCAACATCAAGATCGGCGACACCGTGGTCGTGTTCGCGCAAGGCCCCATAGGCCTGTGCGCCACGGCCGGCGCGCGCCTGCTGGGCGCCACCACCATCATCGCCGTGGACGGCAACGACCACCGCCTGGCCATCGCCAAGAAAATGGGCGCCGACGTGACGCTGAATTTCCGCAACCTGGACGTGATCGCTGAGGTGATGAAGCTCACCGGCGGCAAGGGCGCCGACAGCTCCATCGAGGCCCTGGGTACCCAGGCCACGTTTGCTCAGTCCATGCAGGTGCTGCGGCCCGGCGGCACGCTATCGAGCCTGGGGGTGTATTCCGAGGACTTGTCGATTCCGCTGGCGCAGTTTGCCGCCGGCCTGGGCGACCACACCATCCGCACCGCGCTATGCCCCGGCGGCAAGGAGCGCATGCGCCGCCTGATGAACGTGATTGCCGCGAATCGCCTGGACTTGGGCGTGCTGGTGACGCACCAGCGCAAGCTGGACGACATCGTGGAGGCCTACGACCTGTTCTCGCACCAGCGCGACGGGGTGCTGAAGATCGCCATCAAGCCGTAGTCCGGGGCCTCAAGAAAATCCGCGCAGCTCGGCCCATTCGGCCCAGGGCGCGCGCGTGGAGCGCAGCGCGTTGACGGGCGCGGCCCGGTCTTCATAGCCCAGGGCCACGCCGCAGGCGATGTGATAAGGCTCGGGCAGGGCCAGCTGGCGCTGCAGCGTGCCGGAGTAGCGGCGCCAGAAGCCCTGCGCGCAGGTGGCCAGGCCGTGGTGCACGGCCAGCAGCATCAGCGATTGCAGGTAGATGCCCAAATCGGCCCATTGCGGCAGGCCCATGCGTTCGTCTACGCACACGAAGATGCCCACCGGCGCGCCAAAAAATTCGGCATTCCTGGCCAGCTGCTCCAGGCGGCCGGCCTTGTCTTCGCGCGGTATGCCGATGGCGCGGTACAGATCCTCGCCATTGGCGAAGCGGCGCGTGCGGTAGGGCTCCCACAGGCTGGGCGGGTAGGACTCGCTGGGAGGAATATCTTCGGGCCTGGCTTCGGACACAGCGGCGACCGCCTGCCGCAGCGGCTCTCCGGTCAGCGCCAGCACGCGCCAAGGCTGCAGGTTGCCGCCCGATGCCGCCTGAGCCGCCTCCTGAAGCAGCTGCTGGATCAGGTCTGCCGGTGGCACATCGGGCAAAAAAGCGCGCACCGAACGGCGCTGGCGCAAGGCGTCAGTTACTTCCATGAAAGTCTCCCATTCTCAAGAATTGCGGATCTGCACGGCGCTGCGTGTGGCCATGCTGGCGCCTATTTACCAATGATGTCGTTGAGCTTGGCTGCCGGAAAATGCTCGCTCAGGGCGGCATCGCAGGGTACGCAATCCTGGCCCGGCGGTACGCCCTGCGAGAGCTTTTCTATCGCCTGCCACAAGAGCGCAATCTGGTGCTCCTGCGCGCCCGCGCTGTCGATCAGGCCGCGCATGGCCTGTGTGACAGGGTCGTCCTGCTGCGCGGTCACGCCGTAGGCGCTGAACTTGGCTTCGTCCTGCCCATGCGGCTCGGTCACGTCGGCGCTCTGCCCCTCTTCCGAGGGAATGATGCGCGCCGGAATGCCCACGGCCGTGGCGCCTGCAGGCACGGGCTTGATGACCACGGCATTGCTGCCGATCTTTGCGCCCTCGCCCACCTCGAAGCCGCCCAGCACCTTGGCGCCAGCGGCTACCACCACATCGCGCCCCAGCGTGGGATGGCGCTTGCTGCCCTTGTACAGCGAGGTGCCGCCCAGCGTCACGCCGTGGTAGATGGTGCAGCCGTCGCCCACCACGGCGGTCTCGCCGATGACGACGCCCATGCCATGGTCGATGAACACGCGCTCGCCAATCGTGGCGCCGGGGTGAATCTCTATGCCCGTGAGCCAGCGCGCAATATGCGAGATGAAGCGCCCCAGCCACTTGAAGCCATGCGTCCAACACCAGTGCGCGGGCAGGTGCAGCCAGATGGCATGCAGGCCCGGGTAGCAGGTGACCACCTCGAAGCGCGAGCGCGCGGCCGGGTCGCGGTCAAGAATGCACTGGATGTCGGATCGCAGGCGGGCAAGCATGAAGGGCAATGACGGTAACGAAAGGGCTTTGCAGTCTAGCGGTTTGGCCGCGCGGCCTGCAGCATGGATTTGGCGACACCGCGCAGGATGTGGATTTCCTCCTGCGTCAGCTGCGCGCGGTTGAACAGCTGGTTCAGGCGCGGCATGAGCTTCTTGGGCGCGGCCGGATCCAGAAAGCCTATGGCCGTCAAGGCCTGCTCCCAATGCGAGAGCATGCCGGCCAGCTGCGCCGCGTCGGCGCGCTCGCCCTGCACGGCCGCATCCTGCACGGCAAAGCCCCCCAACGCCTGGCGCCATTCGTATGCGATGAGCTGCACGGCCGCGCCCAGGTTGAGCGAGCCGAACTGCGGATTGGTCGGGATGCTGAGCGCCACATGGCAGCGGTAGACATCGTCGTTGGCCATGCCGAAGCGCTCGGTGCCGAACAGGAAGGCGATGCCGGATTCGGGCCCTGTTTCTTGAGTTAAAAAAGGCTCTAACGCTTTACCATCAAGCGTCATAAGCTCTCTTTTCAATAGCATTTCAAAATGCTGGCGCGGCGCGCGCGTGGGCGGGCCGAAGTCGCGCGGCGTCATGGCCGTGGCGCACAGGTGGCTTACGCCATCCAGCGCCTCGTCCAGCGTGGCGACGATGCGGGCGCGCTCCAGCACATCCAGCGCGCCGCTGGCACGCTGTATGGTCTCCTCGCGCCGCAGCACGTTGGGCCAGCGCGGGGCCACCAGCACCAGGTCGTCGAAACCCATGGTCTTCATGGCGCGCGCGGCGGCGCCCACGTTGCCGGCATGGCTGGTGTTGATAAGGATGAAACGGGTTTTCATGAGGGCAAGGGCAGCGCGCGCCGCACCGTGGAAACGGCCTGCGATTGTCGCCCCAGCCGGCACGGCCGCGAGCGCCCAAGTAAAATGCCGGCTTTGCGCCCGCATCGCCGGGCGCAGGTTCCGGCCACAAGCTGCCCAGCTCCTTAGTCACCATTTATGTCGTCCAATCTGCACCCCATGCTCAACGTGGCCATCAAGGCCGCCCGCGCCGCCGGCGCCATCATCAACCGCGCGGCCCTCGACGTGGAGGCGGTGCGCATCTCGCAAAAGCAGGTCAATGACTTCGTCACCGAAGTCGACCACGCCAGCGAAGCCGCCATCATCGAGACGCTGCTCACGGCCTACCCCGGCCACGGCATCCTGGCCGAGGAATCGGGCTCGGAGCATGGCTCCAAGCATTCCGACTACGTCTGGATCATCGATCCGCTGGACGGCACGACCAACTTCATCCACGGCTTTCCCGTCTACTGCGTGAGCATCGCCCTGTCCTTCAAGGGCAAGATCGAGCATGCCGTGGTCTACGACCCTTCGCGCAACGACCTGTTTACCGCCACACGCGGGCGCGGCGCCTTCGTGAACGAGCGGCGCATCCGCGTCTCCAAGCGCACGCAACTGAAGGACTGCCTGGTCTCCACCGGCTTTCCGTTCCGCCCGGGCGACAACTTCAAGCAGTACATGGCCATGATGGCCGAGCTGATGCCGCGCACCGCCGGCCTGCGCCGCCCGGGCGCCGCCGCGCTGGACCTGGCCTACGTGGCCGCGGGCTATTGCGACGGCTTCTTCGAGTCCGGCCTGTCGATCTGGGACGTGGCCGCCGGCAGCCTGCTGGTGACCGAGGCCGGCGGCCTGGTGGGCAACTTCACGGGGGAAGCCGATTTTCTGAAGCAGCGCGAATGCCTGGCCGGCACGCCCCGCATCTACGGCCAGCTGGTGGGCCTGCTGGGCAAGTACAGCAAGTTTGCCGCCGCCGGCGACAAGGCTGCGGTGCGCCAGGCGCTGGCCGATGGGCCCGACGGCGCCGCCGATGTCCCGGCACAGACAGCAGAAGCGGATGCGGCCGACACCGCACATCCCGACAGCGCCGCCGAGGACACGCAGACCCGGCCCAGCGCCGCGCCCTGAATCGGACTATTAAAACAATAGCTGTTATCGCTTATCCTGAAAGCGCTACTAGCTGTTTTTACATACTTCCTGATACCCGCCACTGGCGCGTGGCGCACACCGCCTGGCAGCCCCTGGTATTCCCAAATTTACCTGACTATGTACATGCCACAGAAGCCCCTCACCCCTCCCTCTCCCCAGAGGGGCGAGGGCGATCGGTTGCGCCGGTCTTACTCCCTCTCCCTCTGGGAGAGGGCCGGGGTGAGGGCTAGCGGCTTCGTCTGAAACATGTACATAGTCAGGCAAATTTAATAGCATCGAAGCCGGATAAACCCGGGCACGCCACTGTTGGTGCTTTCCTGCGCCGCCGTCCGCAACTCCGTAGAATGCGGCGCTTGTAAGAGCGTGTATATGCGTTCGGCTCCCATCGAATCGGCGCCCGCGTTCTGCGACCGGATCTGGCGCATGCCCACCCCGCATGCGGCCAAAGCCGCGTGCCCAGCCCTCACCTTGGAGACACCATGCAGGCCTTACTCGCCCTATCGCGGGCCATCGACAGACTCAACACCTTCGTCGGCAAATACTGCATCTGGCTGATTTTTGCCGCCACCGCCGTCAGCGCCGGCAACGCCGTCGTGCGCAAGGCCTTCGACATGAGCTCCAATGCCTTTCTTGAGGTGCAGTGGTACCTGTTTGCCTGGTCTTTCCTGATCGCGGCGGGCTTCACGCTGCTGCAGCGCGAGCATGTGCGCATCGACGTGCTCAACAGCCGCTTGCCCAAGAAGGTGCAGGTCTGGATAGACATAATCGGCTTTGCCTTCTTCCTCACGCCGCTGTGCATCACCATCCTCTGGCTGTCCATGCCGGAGGTGCTGCAGAAATACACCTCGGGCGAAATGTCGGGCAACCCCGGCGGCCTGATCCGCTGGCCGGTGTGGGCGGCGATTCCCGTGGGCGTGACGCTGCTCATGCTGCAGGGCTGGTCTGAGCTCATCAAGCGCATCGCCTTCCTGGCCGGCAAGGGGCCGGATCCCATGGGCAAGCTCGGCGAGAAGAGCGCCGAGGAAGAGCTGCTGGAGGCGCTGCGCGCCGCCGACGAGGCCAAGCAATCCCCCGCCGCCCACTGACCGCGCAGCGAAAGCACCCGCACCATGGAATTCATCACCACCAACTACGCCCCCATCATGTTTGCGGGGCTGATCGTGTTTTTGCTGCTCGGCTTTCCCGTGGCCTTCAGCCTGGGCGCCTGCGGCCTGCTGTTCGGCTTCGTGGGCATAGAGCTGGGGGTCTTCCCGGCCTCGGTCATCGCCTGGCTTCCCCAGCGCCTGATCGGCATCATGGCCAACGACACGCTGCTGGCCGTGCCCTTCTTCACCTTCATGGGGTTGATCCTGGAGCGCAGCGGCATGGCCGAGGACTTGCTGGACACCGTGGGCCAGGTCTTCGGCCCGGTGCGCGGCGGCCTGGCCCTGGCCGTGATCTTCGTGGGCGCGCTGCTGGCGGCGACCACGGGCGTGGTGGCGGCCTCGGTCATCTCCATGGGCCTGATCTCGCTGCCCATCATGCTGCGCTACGGCTACGACCGGCCGCTGTCCAGCGGCGTCATCGCCGCCTCGGGCACGCTGGCGCAGATCATCCCGCCGTCGCTGGTGCTGATCCTGATGGCCGACCAGCTGGGCCGCAGCGTGGGAGAGATGTACAAGGGCGCCTTCATCCCCGGCTTCATGCTCATGGGCCTGTATGTGGTGTGGGTGGCGATTTTGGCCATCTTCAAGCCCCAGGCCGTGCCGGCCCTGCCGGCCGAGGCGCGCATCTACCGCGAGGACAACGGCAGCGGCGGCTATACGTCGCTGGCCGTGGTGATGGCCCTCTCCACCGCCCTGGCCATCTTCCTGGCCGCCCACATGGCGGACGTGCACACCTGGTGGCAGGGCAAGGAGGTGCTGGAGGTGCCCACCGACGAGAAGATCGTCACCGCCATGTGCGGCGGCACTTTCCTGGCCTTCGTGCTCGCCGGCATCAACCGCATCTTCAAGCTGGGCCTGCTGTCGCGCCTGGCCGAGCGCGTGACCTTTGTGCTGATTCCGCCGCTGCTGCTGATCTTCCTGGTGCTGGGCACCATCTTCCTGGGCATCGCCACGCCCACCGAGGGCGGCGCCATGGGCGCCATGGCGGCGCTGATCATCGGCTTTGCGCGCAAGCGCCTGAACATGAAGCTGCTGCAGCAGGCGCTGTCGTCCACCACCAAGCTGGCGAGCTTCGTCATGTTCATCATGGTCGGCGCCACCACCTTCAGCATGATCTTCCAGGCCGCCGACGGCCCCAAGTGGGTGGAGCACCTGCTGGCCAGCCTGCCCGGCGGCCAGGTGGGCTTCCTGATCGTGGTAAACATCATGATCTTCTTCCTGGCGTTCTTCCTGGACTACTTCGAGCTGTCCTTCATCGTCGTGCCGCTGCTCGGCCCCGTGGCCGAGAAGATGGGCATCGACCTGATCTGGTTCGGCGTGCTGCTGGCCATGAACATGCAGACCTCGTTCATGCACCCGCCGTTCGGCTTTGCGCTGTTCTTCCTGCGCTCGGTCGCGCCCGACAAGCCCTACGTGGATCGCGTGACCCACAAGCTCATCCAGCCCGTGACCACCATGCAGATCTACAAGGGCGCGATTCCCTTCGTGCTGATCCAGCTGGTGATGGTGGGCACGCTGATCACCTTCCCCGGCATCGTCACCGGCAGCCTGGACAAGAAGGTCGAGGTGAACATGGACGCCGTGGGCAACCAGATGCTGGAGGAGCTGAAGAGCGACGGCGGCTATGGCGACAACGCCAATGACCCATATGCCCAGCCACCCGAGGGCGAAGCAGCGCCCGAGCCAGGCACACCCGCGGAGCCCCAGCCCGAGGCGGGCGGCAGCAGCGGCTACGGCGCGGATGACCCAGCCAAAGCGCTGGAGGACGCGCTCAAGGGCCAGGGGCAGCCCGGTACCCCCGCCAGCAAGTAGGCGCTTCCCAGCGACACCCATTTCCACCCGGCCGCGCGCCGGGTTTTTTCTGCCCGCAGAAACAGCAAAGCCGCGACAGGGCCGCGGCTTTGGCTGGAAACGGGTGCGGCCGGCGCCGCACCGCCACCTTCAAATCTTGACCGTGTTCATGTACTGGTTGAACGGGAACTCCGAGAAGCGGTTCCACAGGATCTGGTCGCGCTGGAAGGCGCGCATGTCCTGGTGGATCTTCTTGAACTCGGGCGACTTGGCCTCGTGCTCGGCAAAGACCTCCATGGAGGCCTTGAAGCCCGCGTCCATCACGGCCTTGGGGAAGGCCTTGAGCTGGGTCTTGTTGGCCACCAGGCGCTTCAGGGCGATCGGGTTCAGGGCCATGTACTTGGAGGTCATGTCGGCCGCTGCCACGCGGGTGGCGGCATCCAGGATGGCCTTGTTCTGTGCCGACAGGGCGTTGTATTTCTTCACGTTGATGAAAAACTCCAGGTCGGCGCTGCCCTCCCACCAGCCGGGGTAGTAGTAGTACGGAGCGACCTTGTTGAAGCCCAGCTTCTCGTCGTCATACGGCCCCACGAACTCGGCGGCATCCAGCGTGCCCTTCTCCAGCGCCTGGTACACGTCGCCCGCGGGCATGTTCTGCGACACCACGCCCAGCTTGGCCATGGCCTCGCCGAACACGCCGCCGCCCAGGCGCATCTTCAGGCCCTTGAGATCCGCGGGAGTCTTGATTTCCTTGCGGTACCAGCCGCCCATCTGGGTGGTGGTGTTGCCGGCGCTGGCGGTCTTGAAGTTGTACTTGGCGAAGAAGGCGTCGAGCAGCTTGCGCCCGTTGCCGTGGTCCTTCCAGGCGGCCATCTGCAGCGTTGTCAGGCCGAAGGGCACGGCGCAGCTGAAGGCGAAGATCGGATCCTTGCCGGTGAAGTAGTAGGCCGCCGTCAGGGCCATGTCGATGGTGTCGGCCTGCAGGGCATCGACCACGCCAAAGGCCGGCATGAGCTCGCCGGCCGGGTGCACGGAGATCTCGAACTTGCCGCCCGACAGGGCCTTGACGGTTTCGGAGAGTTTCTCTGCGCTGCCAAAAATGGTGTCGAGCGACTTGGGGAAGCTCGCGGCCAGGCGCCAGCGCACGGTTTCCTGGGCATGCACGGCGGGAGCCACACCAGCGGCCAGCACGCCGGCAATGCCTGCCTGCTTGATGATTGAACGACGATCCATGGGCAAATTCTCCGAAGTCATTGAACGAAAAAAACGGCTGCGTACCATGGGCGCGTCAGCCAGCATGCACTTTTTGAGTGGCGTCAAATTGTAAGCAAATACATATTGCGATCCGCCGGGGTTTCCCCTGAAGGTCGCCCGCCAGGATCACGCCACCCGCACCTGCTGCGCAACTGCGCCAAAGCGTTCGCTGATGGCACTGCGTATGCCCGCTGCATCCAGGCCCTGCAGCGCCAGCAGCTGGGCCGGGTCGCCATGCTCGATGAAGGCATCGGGCAGGCCCAGCTGCAGCAGCGGGCGCAGCACGCCGGCAGCCTGAAGCGCCTCGCCCACGGCACTGCCCGCGCCGCCCATGATGCAGCCCTCCTCCACCGTCACCAGTGCCTCGTGTTCGGCCGCCACGCGCAGCAGCAGCTCGGTATCCAGCGGCTTGGCCCAGCGCATGTTGACCACGGTGGCATCCAGCTTCTCGGCTGCCTGCAGCGCCGGGTAGAGCAGCGTGCCGAAGGCCAGGATGGCGATGCGCCTGCCCTTGCGGCGCAGCTCGCCCTTGCCGAAGGGCAGGCTCTCCAGGCTGGCCAGCGGCGCCACGCCCACGCCGGCGCCGCGCGGGTAGCGCACGGCCACGGGGTGGTTCTGCTCGTAGGCGGTGCTGAGCAGCTGGCGGCATTCGCGCTCGTCGGCCGGGCAGGCCAGGCTCAGGTTGGGAATGCAGCGCACGAAGGCGATGTCGTAGGCGCCGGCGTGCGTGGCGCCGTCCGCGCCCACCAGGCCGGCACGGTCGAGCGCAAACACCACCGGCAGGTTCTGCAGCGCCACGTCGTGGATCAGCTGGTCATACCCCCGCTGCAAAAAGGTGGAGTAGATGGCCACGACGGGTTTCACGCCCTCGCAGGCCATGCCGGCGGCGAAGGTCACGGCATGCTGCTCGGCGATGCCCACGTCGTAGTAGCGGCTGGGGAAGCGCTGCTGGAATTCGACCATGCCGGAGCCCTCGCGCATCGCGGGCGTGATGCCGACCAGGCGCTGATCCTTGGCGGCCATGTCGCACAGCCACTGGCCGAAAACCTGGGTGAAGGTCTGCTTCGGGGGCGTGGCGGGCTTGACCAGGCCGATGCTCGGGTCGAACTTGCCCGGGCCGTGGTAGGCCACGGGGTCGGCCTCGGCCAGCTTGTAGCCCTGGCCCTTTTTGGTGACCACATGCAGGAACTGCGGGCCCTTCAGGCCCTTGATGTTCTCCAGCGTGGGGATGAGCGAGTCCAGGTCGTGGCCGTCGATGGGGCCGATGTAGTTGAAGCCGAACTTCTCGAACAGCGTGGCCGGCACCACCATGCCCTTGGCCTGCTGCTCCAGGCGCTTGGCCAGCTCCAGCAGCGGCGGCGCGTTCTTCAGCACGCTACGGCCCACGTCGCGCGCCTTGGCGTAGAACTGGCCGCTCATGAGCTGCGCCAGGTAGCGGTTGAGCGCACCCACGGGCGGGCTGATGCTCATGTCGTTGTCGTTCAGGATCACGAGCAGGTTGGCGTCGGCCACGCCGGCATTGTTCAGCGCCTCGAAGGCCATGCCGGCCGTCATGGCGCCGTCACCGATGACGGCGATGGCGTGGCGATCCTCGCCCTTCTGCCGGGCTGCCAGGGCCATGCCCAGGGCGGCGGAGATGCTGGTGGACGAGTGCGCCGTGCCAAAGGTGTCGTATTCGCTCTCGGCGCGTTGCGGAAAGCCCGACAGGCCGCCGAGCTGGCGCAGCGTAGGCATGCGCTCGCGCCGGCCCGTAAGAATTTTGTGCGGATAGGACTGGTGGCCCACGTCCCACACCACGCGGTCGCGCGGCGTGTCGAACACGGCATGCAAGGCCACCGTGAGCTCCACCGTGCCCAGGTTGGACGACAGGTGGCCGCCGGTCTTGGAGACGCTCTCCAGCACGAAGGCGCGCAGCTCGCCGGCCAGGCTCTTGAGCTCGCCGCGGGACAGCCGGCGCAGGTCGGCCGGGTCGTTCACGCGTTCGAGCAGCGGGTAATTCGTCGTGGACATAAGCTCTTTTTTCAATAGCTGTTTGCGCTTATATGGCAAGCCTTGGCGCTTGTTTTTACACAAACCTCTTTTCTCATTTCTCAGTGCGAGCGGCGCACCACCATGTCGGCCAGTGCCGCCAAAGCCCGCGTATCCGCCAGGCCGCTGGCGGCCAGCGCCGCATGCGCCTCGGCCAGCAGCGCCTCGGCATAGGCCTGGGCAGGCGCGAGGCCCATCAGCGACACATAGGTGGGCTTGTCGCTCGCGGCATCCTTGCCCGCGGTCTTGCCCAGCGTGGCCGAATCCTGTGTCACGTCCAGCACATCATCGACCACCTGGAATGCCAGGCCAACGGCCGCGCCGTATTGCGCCAGCGCCTCTTGGGCCGCCGCACCAGGCTGGCCGCAGGCCGCACCCATGACCACGCTGGCGCGCAGCAGCGCGCCGGTCTTCAGGCGATGCATGTGGCGCAGTTCGTCCTCATTCAACTGCAGACCGACGCTGGCCAGGTCGATCGCCTGGCCGCCGGCCATGCCGTCGGCCCCCGCGGCCTGGGCCAGCAGCCGGCACAACCGGGCCTGCATGGCGGGCGGCACGCCGTCCTCGGGCGCCAGCAACTCGAAGGCCAGCGCCTGCAGCGCGTCGCCGGCGAGCAGCGCCCGCGCCTCGCCAAAGCGCACATGCACCGTGGGCTTGCCGCGGCGCAGCACGTCGTTGTCCATGCAGGGCATGTCGTCGTGCACCAGGGAATAGGCATGGATCAGCTCCACGGCGCAGGCGGCGCGCAGCGCGGCCTCCGACTGCCCTCCTACGGCCTCGCAAGCCGCCAGCACCAGCAGCGGGCGCAGGCGCTTGCCGCCATCGAGCACGGCGTAGCGCATGGCCTCGCCCAGGCCCGCGGGTGCGTCGCGGCGCACCCAGCGCGACAGGCCGTCCTCCACCTGCGCCAGCCCTGCGCGCATCCAGCCGGCAAAGTCGTAGTCCAGGCGATTCATCAGTCCTGCGTCCATGGCT
>JAFEER010000025.1 GCA_018240985.1 Pseudomonadota bacterium | reverse complement strand
CTCTCTGTCGTCAAACACCGCGCGCATGAGCTGGGCATTGCCGACGATCTGCTCGCACGCATCGACATCCACGTCCATGTGCCCGAAGGCGCCACGCCCAAGGACGGGCCGAGCGCCGGCGTCGCCATGTTCACCGCCCTGGTGTCGCTCTTGACGGGCCGCAACGTGCGCAGCGACACGGCGATGACGGGCGAGATCAGCCTGCGCGGCCTGGTGCTGCCGATCGGCGGCGTGAAGGAAAAGGTGATCGCCGCCGATGCCGCCGGCATCCGCCGCGTCATGCTGCCGGCGCGCAACCGGCGCGACTTCGAGGACATCCCCGAGGAAGTGCGCCAGCGCCTGGAGTTCATCTGGCTCGAGCGCGTGGATGAGGCGATTGCGGCGGCGCTGGAGCCAGCCGCTGCGTCCTCTGCGCCGCTTTGCTCATGAGCTTGGGGCTTGTGCCACCGAACGCGAGAATCCCACAGCCGCCAAACACTCAGCTGCACTGCTGCCACTGCAATGCAGACCCGACAGAGCACTGAGGGCGCACGCTGGCACGGCAGTCAATCCAGTCCTCAAGCTCTTCAGCAGGAACCGGCCGCAAAAGGTAATAGCCCTGCGCGGTATCGCAGCCGAAACGAGACAGTTCCTGCCACGTCGCCAAGTCCTCGACTCCTTCTGCGACGACATGAAACCCCAGTTCTCGCGCCATTTGAATCGTGGAGCGAACGATCACCGCCTTGCTTGCGACGGTAACAAAGTCGGAGACAAAAGACCGGTCGATTTTCAGCTCCTCCAGGGGCAGCACGCTCAGGTAAGACAGTGATGAATAGCCGGTGCCGTAGTCGTCCAAAGCAAACTTGAAACCTGCCTTGCCCAAGCGTGTGATGACTCGCAACATGCGATCGGGATCGACCAGTATGGTGTTTTCAGTGATCTCCAAGAGCAGCATTTCGGCTGGAACCTTGGTACGTGCCAGCAGACCCAGCACTTCGTCAGGAAAGTTTTCGTCCAGCAGGCTTTCTTGTGCCAGATTGACAGCGATGCGCAGATGCCTGCCCGCACTGTGCCACCCTTGGGCCTGCTGCAGTGCCAACTCAAACACGCGCAACGTCAGCTTCCGCATCAAACCGTGCCTCTCGGCGATCGGTAGAAATCTGGCGGGACTCAGCAGTCCATGAACGGGATGCTGCCACCGAATCAAGGCCTCGGTTCCATGCGTTTCACCAGTGGCGATATCGGTCTTGGGTTGGTAGTAGAGCCTGATCTCGTCGTTTTCGAGCGCCGTGTTCAAGTCACTGGCCAACTCGACATGCTCCCGCGTATGCGAGATTTCCTTCAGGCTGTATACCTCGACCCCGCCTCCGCGCAACTTGGCCCGGTACATTGCGATATCCGACTGCCGCAACAAAGTCTGCCTATCCTCGCCGCTACGGCATATCGCAAGGCCGATGCTGGCATGAATATAAAGGGCCAGTCCTTCAAGCTCGAAGGGTTCGTCTAGGCTTGATAAAAATCGACGGATCTCGGTGGTCGCCCAATCGTGGCCTGGCGGGCCGACGAACAGGGCCGCGAATTCATCTCCGCCAAAGCGCGCCAGCGCAAAAGCCCCGGGCAACGCGCGCCGCATGCGGCAGGCAATCTGCTGCAGCAGTATGTCTCCGGTATGGTGGCCGAGTGTGTCGTTGATTTCCTTGAACCGGTCGAGATCCACAAGCATGACGGCTGCCTCGCGCTGAGTGTGAAGCGCGCTCAACTGAGCATCTACAACGTCATTGAAGTAGCGGCGATTGCTAAGCCCCGTCAGGTCGTCGATGGTGGCATGCTGTGTCAGCGCCATCTTTTGCACGAAAACCATTCTGCGCTCACGTTGCAGCCGCCGCGATTCGAAGTACCCGAGGGCGTGCCCGACCAGCATCAGCGCGAACAAAAAACTGACCTCTACCACTTTGACAGTCTCAAGGATCGACAGCCATGCAACAAACGTCATCACGGAATACGCGGTGCTGAGCCAGATCAGGGTAGCCAGATCCAGGCGCACCACCAGATAGGCGACCAAGATGCCTGAAGGAATCAACATGCCGCCGCGATAGGCCATGTCATGACCAAAGGCAATCAAGACCGCAATGACTAGGCTCAAAATCAGCCCCGACGCGATCGCCCAGATTCGCCAATGCCTCAGCTGTTGGCGCCCTAACGCCCAGTACAAAAGCATGACCGCGGTCAAGGACGCCGACTGCACGACGATTTCGGACGTCGTCGTGGGGTGGCCAGCAATGAGCTTGCCGGCAATCAACGCAAAAATATCAACGACGAACACGACGAGGGCGGCGACACGCATCGTGATGCGCTCGACTCCGAACGTCGACTTGCGAAATGCTTGCTCCTGCTGAGGGTCGGCCAGTACTGCCGTCCAGCGAGTCAACTCCGCAGATGCATGGTCTTCAATGGTCTTGCTATCCACGCCGAGCGGCATTCACTCCTCCACGGTACATGCGGCGCGCTCGATTTTACGTAGCTACACGCCGCCCGTGCGCTTGACCTTGGGGTCGGAATAGGTGGGTGATTGCAGGTCGTCCTTGGGCTGCTGGGCCAGGCGCTCCTGAGACGCGGCCTTCTGGATATCCTGCGTCCCTTCCACGGCGCTGCCGCTGGCGCGCCACATGGACTGCAAAAAATCGAGCATCACCTTGTAGAGCGGTGGATCCGGCGGCGGCTTCTCGGCCTCCTGCGGTTTGTCCTTTTTCTCTATCGGCAGCGTCCAGTCGCGGTTTTCTGCGTCTGGCGCCGTGGGCTTGGTGGGTTCGCGCACCACGGCGCCCTCGCCCAGCCGATCCATGGACTCGACCGGGTTGGCCGCGTTCACGGGCCGAACGGGCACGGCCCCCGAGGCGCCCGTGGAATACAAGTCCGCGCCCTGGGGACGCCACTGGGCGGGCGATCGGTCTACGGGTGAGAGTTGCATGGCATGGGCTCCTCATGGATGAGCAAAGGCGGCAGCAACCACCGCTACCACCTCGTCGTACACCCATTTCGGCAAACAGCCGGGGGAATTGAGGCCTTTTTTACCGATTGGCCGCCAACGCCCGCCACGTAAGCGCAAAGCGCTATAAAAATCGCTCCAATAATTTGCGCGAGGCGCGATCGAGTGCTGTGGTGTCGGGCACATGGAACTGCAGTCCATCGCTGGCCGCAATCAGCAGCTTGGTGCGCCCGGCCAGGCGGCGAATGTCTTCCTCGCCCTTGAGCACGAGCCGCGCCGGGCCGCGGTCGGTGTCCACCTCCCAGGTGCTGGGGGTGGAAAAACTTGACACGCTGCGCAGGCGCGTGATGGTGGGCACGAACTCGCGCGCCGCCAGCTCCTCCTCGATCAAGGCACGCTGGGCCGCGAGCAAGGCATCCAGGCGCGGCACCCAGGCCAGTTCGTGGCCATCGGCGCCGACCAGGGACAGGCCTTCATGAGGCGCGGCAATGGGAAAGGCGCGCACGGGCGTGACGGCCTCGTGCTCGGTGCCGTCTTCCAGGCGCAGCACCAGGCGGCCGTGGGAGTTGCGGCGCAGATCCAGGGAAGGTGTCGTCGTGGTGGTCATGGCTGCGTCCTTGTCACTTGCCGGCCGGATGGGCGCTGTGCTCGCGCGCCTCGATGCGCACGCCGGCGGCCTCGGCGTCCTCCTCGGCGCGGCGCGCCTGGGCCTCGTACAGGCGCCAGTAGGCGCCCTGCTGCGCCATCAGTTCGTCGTGCGGGCCTACCTCGACGATCTCGCCGCGGTCCATGACCACCAGGCGG
>JAFEER010000259.1 GCA_018240985.1 Pseudomonadota bacterium | reverse complement strand
CGAAGCCTTGTATTCTACTGCAGGTTTTAAAGTCCTGTCAAACTTGAAGGTCTTTCAACCTTCTCGCCAACCACTACAACCAACCACCTTAGCAATCAGTCGCCGCAATCAGCGAAGCCTTGAATTATACATCGGATTTTAACCTCCCGACAAATCAAGGCGGGAAATTTTTACTTCCCCATCACCGCAGCTTAAACAACTTAAAAAGCGCTTCCGCTGCAGTAAGCCTGCCAGTATAGCCTGAAATTAAACGCGTGCAGAAAACTTTCTAGCCGGATGTTTTTTGCGCCAGGGCCGCCTCGAGTGCGTCGATGAAGAGGGCGGCGACATCGCAGCCGGTCTGGTCGAAGATTTCCTGGAAGCAGGTGGGACTGGTGACATTGATTTCGGTGACGCAGTCGCCGATCACGTCCACGCCGGCCAGCAGCAGGCCGCGCGCATGCAGCACCGGGCCCAGCGCTTCAGCTATTTCTCGATCGCGCAACGTGAGCGCTCGCGCCACGCCCAGGCCGCCGGCCGCCAGGTTGCCGCGCACCTCGGTGCCCTGGGGGATGCGCGCCAGGCAATAGGGCACGGGCTGGCCGCCGATGATGAGCACGCGCTTGTCACCGTCGGCAATCTCGGGCAGGAACTTCTGCACCATGACGCTCTGGCTGCCGTCCCGGTTCAGGGTTTCGATGATGCTGCCCAGGTTCAGGGCGTCGGGCCCGACGCGGAAGATGCCCATGCCCCCCATGCCATCCAGGGGCTTCAAGATGATGTCGCGATGCTCGGTGTGAAAACGGCGGATGTCCTGCGCTTCGCGCGTCACCAGCGTGGGGCCGATGAATTGCGGAAACTCCAGGATGGCCAGCTTTTCTGGATGGTCGCGCAGCGCCCGGGGCTTGTTGAAAACCCGAGCGCCCTCGCGCTCGGCCTGCTCGAGCAGGTGGGTGGAGTAGAAATACTCGCTGTCGAACGGCGGATCCTTGCGCATCAGCACCGCATCGAACTCCGCCAGCGCTGCCTCGCGCGGCTCGCTGGCAGTGAACCAGTGGCTGGCATCGCCGGTCAGCGTGATGTCGCGCACGCGCGCCATCACCTTGCCACCACGCTGCCAGTGCAGGTGCGCGGGCTCGCACACCGCCAAGCGGTGGCCGCGGCGCTGTGCCTCGCGCATCATGGCGAAGGTGGTGTCCTTGTAAATCTTGAAGTGCTCGATGGCATCGGCGACGAAGAGAAGATTCATGGGCTGCTCGCCTGCTGGGTTGTCTAGTGTGAGCGCGGCGGATGGTGCGCTCGACGCCGCCCATACTGTTGCACAAACAGCGCCATGCTGCCGGCGACCACGCCCCAGAAGGCCGAGCCAATGCCGGCAATGCTGACGCCGCTCAGGGTGACCAGGAAGGTGATCAGCGCCGCCTCCCGATGCCCCTCATCGGCCAGCGCCGACGCCAGGCCGCCGCCAATGGCGCCGAGCAGCGCCAGTCCGGCAATCGCCACCACCAACTCCGGCGGAAACGCGGTCAACAAGCCCGTGACCACGGCGCCAAACAGCCCCACGGCGATGTACAGCAGGCCGCAGGTGGCCGCGGCCGTGTAGCGGCGCGCCGGATCGGGGTGCGCCTCCGGCCCCATGCAGATGGCCGCGGTGATGGCGCTGAAGTTGAGCGCATAGGCGCCAAACGGCGCCAGCACCAGGGTGGCCAGGCCGGTCATGCTGATCAGGCGCGACACCGGCAGCTGATAGCCCGTGGCGCGCATGACGGCGACTCCGGGCAGGTTTTGCGACGCCATGGTGACGATGAACAGGGGCAAGGCCAGGCTCATCACGGCCTGCAGGCTGAACTGCGGCGCCGTGAACACCGGCACGGCCAAGGCCAGGTGCACCGCCGACCAGCGCATCTGCCCGGCCAGCGCGGCCCAGGCAATGCCCACCGCCAGCGTCACCACCACGGCATAGCGCGGCAGCAGCCGGCGCGCCAGCAGATAGGCCAGCAGCATCGCCAGCACCAGCGGCAGCGCCGTCTGCAGGGCGGCAAATGCCTGCATGCCAAAGCGCGCCAGCACGCCGGCAAGCAGCGCCGAGGCGATCTCCATGGGGATGCGGTTCATCACGCGCTCGAACCAGCCAGTCACCCCGGCCAGCGTGATCAGGAGCGCGCTGACCATGAAGGCGCCGATGGCCTCGCCCATCGAGAAGCCCCCCGCCAGCCCGGCCGTGGCCAGCACCGCCGCGCCGGGCGTAGACCAGGCCACCATGACCGGCTGGCGCAGGATGAGCGAGGGCACGAGCGAGCACAGCCCCATGCCCAGGCCCAGCGCCCACATCCACGAGGTGACCTGCTCGGGCGTGGCGCCGAAGGCCTGCGCCGCCTGGAACACGATGGCCACCGAACTGGTGAAGCCCACCAGCACGGCCACGAAGCCCGCCGTGAAGGCGGACAGGCTCAGGTCTTTGAAAAACTGCATGGCGGCGGATTGTGGCACCGCCGCCCGGCCGCCGCCGCATGCGCACCACAAAAATCATAGCTATCACCGCTTGTTGCGTATGGCCTTCACGCCAAAAGTGCATAAACCTCGACCGACAGCTCAAATCTCGATCTTGGAGCCCAGTTCCACCACGGAGTTGGTCGGCAGGCACAAAAATTCGGCCATCGCGCTGGCGTTCAGCTGCAGCCGGGTGAACAGCTGTTCGCGCCACTGTGCCATGCCGCCGCCGGCGCGCGGCACGACGACCTCGCGCGACAGGAAGTAGCTGGTCTGCATGGAGTCGAGCGCGCCCACCTCAGGCTGCACGCCCTGCAGCGCCAATGGCAAGTCGAAGCGATCCTTGAAACCGTAGTGGATCGTCACCTGCCAGCAGTCATGGCCCAGCGGCGTGACCTCGCTGCGCTGCTCGGGCGGTACCCAGGGCACTTCATGGCTGCGCACGTTGACGAACAGGTTGCGCTCGTGCAGCACCTTGTAATGCTTCATGCTGTGCAGCAGCGCGCTGGGCGCAACGCCGGCCACGGCGTTGAGGAACACCGCCGTGCCGGCCACGCGCGGGGGCGGATGCGCGAACAGCGAATCCAGCAGCACCGGCAGCTCGATCGAGTTGGCGCGGTTGCTCTCGCGGATCAGCTCGCGCCCGCGCCGCCAGGTGCTCATCACCGCGTAGACCAGGGCTGCCATCAGCAGCGGAAACCAGCCGCCATCGGTAATCTTCAGTGCATTGGAGCTGAAGAACACCAGATCCACCAGCAAAAAGACCCCGGTGGCGGCCGCCGCGACCGGCAGCGGGTAATGCCAGCCGTGCCGCACCACAAAATAGGTCAGGCAAGTGGTGATGACCATCAGCAGACTGACCGAGATGCCATAGGCCGCCGCCATGGCCGATGAGTTGCGAAACAGCAGCACCGTCAGCACCACGCCCACCAGCAGCAGCCAGTTGATGGCGCCGACATAAATCTGGCCCACCTCTTCCGACGAGGTATGTTCGATGCGCATGCGCGGCAAATAATCGAGCTGCATCGACTGCTTGGCGGCCGAGAAGGCGCCCGAAATCAAGGCCTGCGAGGCGATCACCGTGGCCGCCGTGGCCAGCACCACCAGGCCCACCAGCGCCCAGGGCGGTGCCAGCAGATAGAACGGGTTTTCCGCCGCCTTGGGCTGGGACAGCACCAGCGCACCCTGGCCCAGGTAGTTCAACACCAGCGCCGGCATCACCAGCGCAAACCAGGCCAGGCGGATGGGGCGCTTGCCGAAATGGCCCATGTCGGCATACAGCGCCTCGGCACCGGTCAGGCACAGGAACACGGCCCCCAGCGTGATGAAGGCGATATGCGGATGCGCCCCCATGAACTCCAGCGCGTAGACCGGCGAGACCGCCGCCAGCACCTGCGGCCGCTGCAGAATCTGCAGCAGGCCGATGGCGCCCAGGATGACGAACCACAGCACCATCACCGGCCCGAAGAAGCGCCCAAGGCTCGCCGTGCCGTGGCGCTGCACCACGAACAGCAGGGCCAGCACGGTCAGCGCAATGGGCAGCACGTAGGGTTTGGCCGCGGGCGTGGCCACCTCCATGCCCTCGACGGCCGAGAGCACCGAGATCGCCGGCGTGATGACGCCGTCGCCAAAGAACAGCGCCACGCCGAAGGCACCCATGGCCAGCATGCCGGCGCGCACGCGCGGCCGATCGCCCACCGAGCGCGAGGCCAGCGCCAGCAGCGCCATCATGCCGCCCTCGCCGTCGTTGTCGGCGCGCATCACCAGGCCGACATACTTGAGCGCGACGACGAAGATCAGCGCCCAGATGAACATCGAGGTGGCGCTCAGCACATTGGCAGGCGACAGCGGCACGCGGCCATCGGCAAACACCTCGCGGAAGGCATACAGCGGGCTGGTGCCGATGTCGCCGAACACCACGCCGATGGCGCCCAGCATGAGCATGCCGAGGCTGGACTTCTGCGCTGCATGTCCCGCAGCGGGAGCGGTCGCATCGTTCATGACTACTTCAGATTTCCACCTTGGAGCCCAGCTCCACCACCGCATTGCTGGGCAGGTTGAGGAACTCCGCGGCCGCACTGGCGCTGTGGTGCATCTGCGCAAACAGCTTTTCGCGCCACAGCGCCATGCCCGCGCCCAGCTTGGGCGTGACGATGTCGCGCGACAGGAAGTAGCTGGTCGTCATCGGGTTCAGATCGACGCCGCGCCCCGCCAGCAGGGCCAGTGCCTTGGGCAGGTCATAGTCGTTCTTGTAGCCATAGTTGACGATCACGCGCCAGCAGGCACCGCCCAGCGCCTCGGCCTCCAGGCGTTTGTCCATGCCGATCCAGGGCACCTCATGGTTCTCCACGGTGACGAACAGGTTGTGCGCATGCAGCACCTTGTTGTGCTTGAGGTTGTGCAGCAACGCATTGGGCACGATGCCGTCGCGCGAGGTCAGGAACACCGCCGTGCCATCGACACGCGTGGGCGGCGTGATGAACAAGGCGCGCAAAAAATCCTTCAGATCCAGCGCCGTCTCCTGCAGCGCCTGGGTCAGCAGGGCACGGCCATCGCGCCAGGTGACCATCAGCATGAACACCGCGCCGGCGATCACCAGCGGGAACCAGCCGCCATGCACCAGCTTGAGCAGGTTGGACGACCAGAACAAAATGTCCACGGCAAAAAACAGCCCCGTGGCTGCTATGCAGACCAGCAGCGGCAGCTTCCAGGCATAGCGCACGACGAAGAAGGTGAGCACGGTGGTGATCAGCATGTCGGTGGTCACCGCAATGCCGTAGGCCGCCGCCAGATTGCCCGACGAGCGGAACATGCCCACCGCCAGCACGATGAGCACGAACAGGCCCCAGTTCACAAAGGGCATGTAGATCTGCCCCTTGTCATGCACGCTGGTGTGCTGGATTTGCAGGCGCGGCAGAAACCCGAGCTGGATCACCTGCTTGGTCACGCTGAAGGCGCCGGAGATCAGCGCCTGCGAGGCGATCACCGCCGCCGCCGTGGCCAGGCACACCAGCGGCAGCGTGGCCCATTCGGGCGCCAGGTTGAAGAACGGGTTCTTCACCGCCTCGGGCTCGGCCAGCAGCAGCGCGCCCTGGCCAAAGTAGTTCAACACCAGCGCCGGCATGGCGATGGAAAACCACGCCAGGCGGATCGGGCGCTTGCCGAAATGGCCCATGTCGGCATACAGCGCCTCGCCGCCCGTCACGCACAGCACCACCGCGCCCAGGATGATGAAGGTGATGCCCGGGTTGTGCAGCGCAAAGCGCCAGGCGTAGCTGGGCAGGATGGCCCACAGGATCTCGGGGTGATCGGCAATGTGCAACAGGCCGAGCAGCGCGATGGTGGCAAACCACAGCAGCATCACCGGGCCAAAGAACTTGCCTATGCCCGCCGTGCCTTGCTTCTGCACGAAAAACAGTGCAAACAGCACCAGCAGCGTGAAGGGGATGACGTACTTGGTCAACTCGGGCGATATCACCTCCAGGCCCTCCATGGCGCCCAGCACCGTGATCGCCGGGGTGATCACGCCATCGCCATAGAACAGGCAGGTGCCAAAAATACCCACCAGCAGCATCCAGTGGCGCAGCCCGGGCCGATCCGCGACGGCGCGGGACGCCAGCGTCAGCATGGCCACCAGGCCGCCCTCGCCATTGTTGTCGGCACGCAGCACCAGCACCACGTACTTGACGGAGACGATGACGGTGAGCGTCCAGAAAATCAGCGACAGCACGCCATACACATTGTCTTGCGTGAACTGCACATGGCCGGTGGCGAACACCTCCTTGACCGTGTAGAGCACGCTGGTGCCAATGTCGCCAAAGACCACGCCGATGGCGCCGACGGTCAAGCCCGCAAGAGAGGATTTCGAGTTTTGCACGGACTTCCTCCCAGCGGCCTGCCGGAGTTCCTGGTTGTAAGGGATGGGTGATTGTGCGCCGGCCGCGGCGCTATGTATAGCGGCCGCTGCAAGACGGCCGACGCTTGCGGCCAGGGTCAGTCGTAGACCTCGGCCTCGGGGTCGGTCGCCTCCAGCTCGTAGCTGGCGGCCAGCATGGCCAGGCGCGCGATCACGCCGTACATGTAGAAGCGGTTGGGCGCGCTCACGCCGGGGCGCATGCCGGGCTGGGGCAGGTGCGTGCTGTGCTCGAAGGCCAGCGGCACGAAGCTCGACCCCGGCGCGTTCAGGTTGTCCTCCACGCCGCGCTCGGCATTCATGCGGTAGAAGCCCCCGACGACATAGCGATCCATCATGTAGACCACCGGCTCGGCCACGGCCTCGTGCACGCGCTCGCAGGTCAGCACGCCCTCCTGCACGATCAGGTCGTGCACCGCCTGGCCATCCTTGATCACGGCCATCTTGTTGCGCGCCCTGCGGCCCAGGTGTTCCAGTTCCTTCGCGTCGTGCACCGTCGTGATGCCCATGCCATAGGTGCCGTGGTCGGCCTTGACGAAGACGAAGGGCTTCTCCTTGATGCCGTATTCCTTGTACTTGCGCCGCACCTTGGCCAGCACGGCATCCACGGTGCCGGCCAGCCCCTCCATGCCGGCGCCCTCGGTGAAGTCCACGCCCTCGGCGTGGCCGTACAGCGGGTTGATGAGCCAGGGGTCTATGCCCAGCATCTTGCCAAAGCGCTTGGCCACCTCTTCATAGCTCTTGAAATGGCGGCTCTTCTTGCGCACGCTCCAGCCCGCGTGCAGTGGCGGCAGCAGGTACTGCTCGTACAGCTCCTCCAGGATGCCCGGCGCGCCGGCCGACAGGTCGTTGTTCAGCAAGATGGTGCAGGGGTCGAAGTTCTTCAGCCCCAGGCGGCGTTTGCTGCGTATCACCGGCTCCAGCGTCACCGTCTCGCCATGCGGCAGGGGAACGGCGGTGGCCTGCGTGATGTCCGGGCTGATGGAGCCCACGCGCACATTCAGCCCCGCCATGTTGAAGATGCGCATCAGCTGCGCCACGTTGGCCAGGTAGAAGGTGTTGCGCGAATGGCTCTCGGGGATGATGAGCAGGTTGCGCGCCTCGGGACAGATCTTCTCGATCGCCGCCATGGCCGCCTGCACCGCCAGTGGCAGCATCTCATCGGTCAGGTTGTTCCAGCCGCCGGGAAACAGATTCGTATCCACCGGCGCCAGCTTGAACCCGGCATTGCGGATGTCCACCGAGCTGTAGAACGGCGGCGTATGTTCCATCCACTCCAGGCGGAACCAGCGCTCGATGGCCGGCATGGAGTCGAGGATGCGCTGCTCCAGCTCGTTGATCGGACCCGTCAGCGCCGTGATGAGATGGGGAACCATAGAAACCCTGGTGATATGGTCAAGCGCAGCATTGTAGGTATGCAACCAGGGGTTTCCGGTACGTAATTCAACGGGGGCTGCTTGCGCCCAACCACCGGCGACTGGAATCTAAGCCCAAATAATATTGGGGTCAGATTCCAATTATTTTTTGGCTGGTACGGTTGCTGGTATTGCGTGGGTAGTTCTTGTTTTTGATGTTGCTGGCCGGGACTCGCCCCGGCGGGCGACCTACTTTTCTTGCACGCGCAAGAAAAGTAGGCAAAAGAAGCGCGCCCCACGTCTGCGACCCCTTCGCTGCGCTACGGGGCAAACCTGCGTCGTGGCGCTTGCGGGGTGTGCCGCAGAACTCACTGCGCGCTGGCGCGCTTCGTTCAGACAACTGCGGCAAGTCAGATGACGAGGCATGGGCGCTTCGACGCCCATGCTCACCCCGCAAGCACCACGCCGCAGGCGCAGCCTCAAGGGGGTGGACAGCCTGACACGGGCCATCGCTGCGCTCGGCCTCACACACGCGGGCGCAAGCGCCTCGCGCTGCGATAGCGAGGCCGAGCGCAGCGATGGCCCGGATCGTGGGTTCCCTTCTGGCCGTGCCGAGAAGCGCAGGACTCGGGGCGGCATGCGCGTCGAAGCGCGCATGCTTCGTGCTCTGACTTGCCGCAGTTGTTTGAGCGTAGCGCGCAGCGCGTAGCGAGTTCTGCGGCACGCCCCGCGTTCGAGCATCGCAGGTTGCCCGTAGCGCAGCGAAGGGACACGGACAGTAGGGTCGCCTTTTCTTTGCTTACTTTCTTTTGGCGAAGCAAAAGAAAGTGAGTGCGCCGCCGGGCGCACATCCCGGCCAGCTACCTTCAAAAAAAGAGCGCCCACCGCAATAACCGTCGCAGACCTGGGGCGCGCTTCTTTTGCCTACTTTTCTTGCGCGTGCAAGAAACGTAGGTCGCCCGCCGGGGCGAGTCTCGGCCAGCAACATCAAAAAGAAGAGCTACCCACGCCCTACCAATAAGCGTTTACTTGGAAAACGCTTTGAATACCTCGCCAGCTGCAGCCACCGTAGCAGCAATGTCCTCCGCACTGTGCGCAGCGCTCACAAATCCCGCCTCGTACAGCGCCGGCGCGATGTACACCCCGCGATCGAGCAGGCCGTGGAACAGCTGGTTGAAGCGCGCCCCGTCGGTCTTGAGCACCTCGGGGTAGTTCTGCGGCAGCTGCGGCAGCAGGAAGAAGCCGAACATGCCGCCCTGGCTGTCGGCGCAAAAATCCACGCCCGCGGCCTTGGCGGCGCCGGCCAGGCCGTTGGTCAGATCCTGCGTGCGCTTGGCGAGGGCCTCGTAGAAGCCCGGCTTGGCAATCTCGCGTAGCGTTGCCAGGCCGCAGGCCGTGGCCACCGGGTTGCCCGAGAGCGTGCCGGCCTGGTACACCGGGCCCAGCGGCGCCAGCCGCTCCATGATGGCGCGCGGGCCGCCAAAGGCCGCCAGCGGCATGCCGCCGCCGATCACCTTGCCCAGCACCGTCAAGTCCGGCTGGAAGCCGGGAATCTGCCGGGCGTAGAGGCTCTGCGCGCCGCCCAGGGCGACGCGAAAGCCCGTCATCACCTCGTCGATGACCAGCAGCGCGCCATGCTGCGTGCACAGCTCGCGCGCGCGCCGCATGAAGGGCACGCTGGCACGCACGAAGTTCATGTTGCCGGCGATCGGCTCCATGATCACGCAGGCCACATCCCTGCCGTAGAGCGCGAAGGCTTCTTCCAGCTGCGCCACGTCGTTGTATTCGAGCACCAGCGTGTCCTGCACCACCACCTCGGGTACGCCGGCGCTGGTGGCGTGGCCGAATGTGGCCAGGCCCGAGCCGGCCTTGACCAGCAGCGAGTCGGCATGGCCGTGGTAGCAGCCGTTGAACTTGATGATCTTGGCTCGGCCCGTGGCGCCGCGCGCCAGGCGGATGGCGCTCATGCCGGCCTCGGTGCCTGAGCTGACCAGGCGGATCATCTCCATCGAGGGCACATGGCGGATGATCTCCTCGGCCAGATCCACCTCGCGCTCGGTGGGGGCGCCGAAGCTGAAACCGTCCAGCGCGGCTTTCTGCACGGCCTCCAGCACGGCCGGGTGGCCATGGCCCAGGATCATCGGGCCCCAGGAGCCGATGTAGTCGATGTATTGCCGGCCGGCGGCGTCCCACATATAGGCGCCATGGGCGCGGGCAATGAAGCGCGGCGTGCCGCCGACGGCGCGGAAGGCGCGCACGGGCGAGTTCACGCCGCCGGGGATCAGCGCCTTGGCGCGGTCGAACAGGGTGTCGTTGCGGTCAGTGTTGTGTGTCATGGGGTGGCAAATCAAAGTCCGCCGCAGTGGGCGTGGACTCGTCGTTATTGTCGTCATCATCGGGTTCGGCCCAGAACATGCGGTCTGGCAGCACATGGCCCATGCCGGGCCGAAAGCCATGCTCCAGGCAGCCGTCGAGGAAGGTGAGCGCCTCGCTCGTGGCCTCGCCCAGGTCATTGCCGCTGGCCACCAGGGCGGCCAGCGTGGCCGACAGGGTGTCGCCCGCGCCTATGAATTTGACCTCGAAGCGCTCGAAGCGCCCGCTGCCCAGCACGGTCTGGGCCGAGGTGAGGGTGTTCTCTAGGTGCTGGTCGTTGGCGGGAATGCCGGTGACCAGCAGATAGGGTACGCCGTGCTCGGCAGCGGCCATGGCCAGGTCGCGCGCCGATGGTGCGCGCTCGCTGCCCCAGTCCGGCAGCAGCCAGCGCCACAGGGTGCTGTGGTTTCCTACCAACACCGAGGCCTGGGGCAGCAACAGCTCGACAAAGGCGTCCTGGTACTGGTCTATCAGGTCATCGCGCCACCAGGACAGGTCGGGCATGTAGGCGACTACCGGGATTTCGGGATAGTCGGCGGCAATGGCGGCGATTGCGCCCAGGTTTTCCGGGCTGCCGGCAAAGCCCACCTTGATGGCCTGCACCTGCATGTCTTCGAGCACGGCGCGCGCCTGATCGTCCACGGCATCGTCGTCGAAGGCGCAGTGGTCATGGATCTCGGCGCTGTCGCGCACGTAGGCGCCGGTCACCACGGGTGCGGGGTGGCCGCCCACCGAGGCCACGGCGGTGATGTCGGCCGCCAGGCCGCCGGCGCCGCTGGGGTCGTTGGCATTGAAGACCAGCACACAGATGGCGGGCAAGTCGGGCTCGTCATCGGATGCGGCCGTCGCGGGGCTGTCCTGGGAGGAGGATGTAATGCTGTTCATGTAGGGGCGCCAGCGTAACCGGTGGCGTGAAAACAGCAACTTTCAGTTATGACTGGATACAATCGTTGCATTCTATGTAGGTGACCATTAAGCTGTGACCGACCCGAAGATTTGGATGTGCGTGGTGTGCGGCTGGATCTATGACGAGGCCGAGGGCTCTGTCGAGCACGGCATCGCCCCTGGCACGCGCTGGGCCGACATCCCGGCGGACTGGACTTGCCCCGAATGTGGGGCCGCAAAGCAGGATTTCGAGATGGTCGAGTTATGAGGCGTGACATTTTCCGGCCTTGTTGGTCGATCCCCTTAGAGCAGCAATGAGAAATGGGCTATGACGACTGATACCGCTTTCAGAGTACTCGTGGTGGATGACAGCAACACCATCAGGCGCAGTGCCGAGATTTTTTTGAAACAGGGCGGCCACGAGGTGCTGCTGGCCGACGACGGCTTTGACGCGCTGTCCAAGGTCAACGACTACCAGCCCCAGCTGATTTTCTGCGACATCCTGATGCCCAAGCTCGACGGTTACCAGACCTGCGCCATCATCAAGCGCAATGCGCGCTTTGCCGACATACCGGTGGTGATGCTGTCGTCCAAGGACGGCGTTTTCGACAAGGCGCGCGGGCGCATGGTCGGCTGCCAGGAATACCTCACCAAACCCTTCACCAAAGATCAGTTGCTCTCGGCCGTGCAGCAGTTGGCCAGTGCGCCACAAGGAGTGATGTAATGCCGATCCGCAAAGTGCTGGTCGTGGACGACTCGAAGACCGAGCTGATGTTCATGAGCGACCTGCTGCAGAAAAAAGGCCTGCAGGTGCGCACTGCCGAAAACGGCGACGAAGCCCTGCGCCGCCTGGCCGAGGACAAGCCCGACCTGATCCTCATGGATGTGGTCATGCCGGGCCAGAACGGCTTCCAGCTCACGCGCGCGATCACCCGTGACCCGCAGTACGCCGACGTGCCCATCATCATGTGCACCAGCAAGAGCCAGGAAACCGACCGCGTGTGGGGCATGCGCCAGGGCGCACGCGGCTACATCACCAAACCGGTCGATCCTGCCGAGCTGCAGGCCAAGATCGACGCCCTGAGTTAGGCGGCGTTGTCCCATGGCCAATCGTGAAGCCCTGAAAGAGCTGCAGACCCGGCTCGCCGCGCGCCTGCAGTCTGCCAAGGCAGAGGGTGTTGCCGGTGCGTCCTGGCTGGCCGTGGAGGCTGGCGGGCAGGGCTACCTGCTGCCGCTGGCGCAGGCGGGAGAAATATTCCCCTGGGCCGGCGTGCAGCCCGTGCCCTATACCCAGCCCTGGTTCCTGGGCGTGGCCAATCTGCGTGGCACGCTCAGCGGCGTGGCGGATCTGGCCGGTCTGCTGACCGCCTTGCCGCCGCGCCCGGAGCAGGCGCTGCTGGAAGCCAGCCTGCTCACGCTGAACCCGGCGCTGGAGGTGAACGCCGCGCTGCTGGTCGACCGGCTGGTGGGCCTGCGTGCGGCGCAGGCATTTGTGGCGTCCGAAGCACCGCAAGGCGAGGCCCCCGCGTACTGGGGCAGCACCTATATCGATGCACAGGGTGCGCGCTGGCAAGAGCTGAACCTGCAGGCGCTGTCCCAGCACCCGTCGTTTCTCAGCATCGGCGCATGAATTTTTGTGAGGCAGTACATGTCCGTCGTCAACCCATTGGAAAAACTGTTTCTGCGCAAGCCCGTGGAACGGGATGCGCAACCAAGCCAGTCGGATCTGGCTTTGGACTCGGTGTCTGCCGGCCAGCTGTCCCGGGCCTTCCAGGCCGATGGCATGCCCAGCGTGCTGGGCGATGTGGGCGAGGCGCCCCAACCCGATAGGCTCCACCCGTCCGACGAGGATCTGGTCAGCCTGCCCCTGCTGGGCAACGCCAGCACGGCTACGCATCAGCGCCGTCTGTTGATATTGCTGGGCGTGGGCCTGGTATTGCTGGCGCTGCTGGCCGGCTGGGTACTGCAGCAATCAAGCCGATCCGCGCAGCAGCTCGCCGCCGTGGGGCAGTCGCTGCTGCAGTCGCAGCGCCTGGCCAAATCGGTGACGCAGGCGCTGGCCGGCCAGCCGCAGACCATTGCCGACATGGGCGACAGCGCGCAAGTGCTGGCGCGCAACCTGCGCGCCCTGCACACGGGCGATGGTGAAATTGCTGTGCCCGCCCTGGGCGAGTCGTTCAAACCCGAGCTCGATGCGATCATGCCCCTGGCCGACCGCGCTGAGCGCAACGTCAGCGTGCTGATGGCGCAGAAAGCCATTCTGACCCAGGCGGGGCAGGCCTTGCGTGTCATCAACCAGCAGTCTCCCGCATTGCTGGAGGCGGCCGAAAGCATTGCAGCCTTGAAGCTGCACAACGGCGCCCCGGCGGCGGACATCTCGGCTGCCGGCCAACTGGTGATGCTGACCCAGCGCATGGCCAAGTCGGCCAACGAATTCCAGGCCGTCGAAGGTGTCAACCCCGAGTCGGTGTTCCTGCTGGGCAAGGATCTGAACTCATTCAAGGACATTGTCCAAAGCCTGCAGGCGAGCAGCCGCGATGCGCAGACGCGCGAGCAGCTGCAGACGCTGGCCAAGCTCTACGACCAGACGCGCACCCAGGCCGGCGCCATATTGGGCAACCTGCAAGGCCTGGTGGCGGCGCGGCAGGCGCAGGCGGCCATCGTTGCCGACAGCGAGCCGCTGCGCCGCCACCTCGAGGTGTTGCAGGGCAAGCTGTCGGCGCAGTCGGGCATGGGGCCGGGGCAGATCGCAGCGCTGGTGGTGGCAAGCGTTTTCGTGCTGCTGTGCGGCCTGGGCGTGTCGCGCGTGCAGTTGCTTGACAGCCGCGGCCGCCAGGCTGCTGCCGAGTCGCTGCAGCGCGATGCCAAGCGCCAGGAGCAGGAGGCCAAGCGTGTCAACGACGCCAACCAGGCCGCCATCCTGCGCCTGATGAACGAGCTGCAGTCGGTCGCCGAGGGCGACCTGACGCAGGAAGCCACGGTGACCGAGGATATCACCGGCGCCATCGCCGACTCGGTGAACTACACCGTGGAGGAGCTGCGTCTGCTCGTCTCCAGCGTGCAGAACACGGCGGCACGCGTGGCCCGCACCACGGGCGAGGTGGACAACACCTCGACCGAGTTGCTGGCGGCATCGACCGAACAGCTGCGCGAGATCCGCGATACCGGCCGTTCGGTGCTGGACATGGCGGCGCGCATCAACCAGGTGTCGTCGCAGGCGCAGGAATCGGCCACGGTGGCGCGCCAGTCGCTGCTGGCGGCAGACCAGGGCCTGCGCGCAGTGCAGAACACCATCGGCGGCATGAATGCCATCCGCGACCAGATCCAGGACACCTCCAAGCGCATCAAGCGCCTGGGCGAGTCGTCGCAGGAGATCGGTGAAATCACCGAGCTGATCTCGGACATCACCGAGCAGACCAACGTGCTGGCACGGAACGCCGCCATCCAGGCCGCATCGGCCGGCGAGGCGGGGCGGGGTTTTTCCGTGGTGGCAGAAGAAGTGCAGCGCCTGGCCGAACGCTCGGCCGACGCCACGCGTCAGATCTCGGCGCTCGTCAAGGCGATTCAGACCGACACCCAGGATGCCGTGGCCGCCATGGAGCGCTCCACGCAGGGCGTGGTCGAGGGCGCGCGCCTGTCCGACAGCGCCGGCACCGCGCTGAGCGAGATCGACGGCGTGTCGCGCCGCCTGGCCGATCTCATCGAGCAGATTTCCTCCTCCACGTCGCGCGAGGCCGAGCTGGCCAACGGCGTGGCCGACAACATTCAACATATCTTTGCCGTCACCGAGCAGACCGGCGAGGGCACACGGGCCACGGCACAACAGGTGCGGGAACTGTCGCGCATGGCCGACGAGCTGCGCCAGTCCGTGGCACGCTTCAAGATCGCTTGAGGCCATTGCATCAACGAATGGGCTCACCAGCCGGGAACGAATTCATGTCATCTCTTGACGCTGCAACCGTAGCGGGCGCCGATGGGCCTCAGTTCGAGCAAGACCTCGGGCCCCTGTCATGGGTGATCGACGAGCTGCGCAAATCCCTGGAGGGGGTGGCCAAGTCCATGCGCCGCTTCGTGCGCGATGCCGAGATCGCGCGCCAATCGGATCTGGCCGCGCTCGATGCGGCGGCGCTGCGCATTGCGCGCCAGCAACTGCATCAGGCCAGTGGCGCGCTGGTGATGGTGGGCATGGAGTCGCCGGCGCTGCTGCTGCACGCCATGGAGGCTGCGGTGCAGCGCTTTGTGCAGCGCCCCGAGCTGTGCAGCGACGACGCGGCGCGCAGCATAGAGCGGGCGAGCTTTGCGCTCATCGAGTATCTGGAGTGTGTGCTGGCGGGCAAGCAGATTTCGCCTGTGGCCCTGTTTCCGCAGTACCGTGAGGTGCAGGCCCTGGCAGGGGTGGATCGCGTGCACCCGGCCGACCTGTGGCCCATGGGTGCGCCGTCGCACGCGCCAGCGCTGGCTGCAGGCATACCTCCCTTGCCCTACGGCGTGGAGGCCCGGGCGCGCCTGGACAGCGCCGTGCTGCGTATCGTGAAGAGCGCCGACCCGGTGGCAGCCACGGACATGCAGGCCATCTGCCAGGGTTTTGCCGCGGCGCAGGCCGAGCGCCAGGTGCGTTCGTTCTGGGCCGTGTGCGCAGGGTTTTTCGAGGCCCTGGCGCAGCAGGCGCTCACGCCGGATCTGTATGCCAAGCGTGTCGCATCGCGTGTGCTCATGCAATACGCGACGCTGGCCAAGGGTGACAGCGCCATCGGCGAACGCCTGTTGCAGGATCTGCTGTTCTTCTGTGCCCAGGCAGCGCCCCAGGCGGGAACGGCCGCGCCGGCATTGCAGGCCGTGCGCGAAAGTTTTGGCCTGCAACGCCACCGGCCGGTGGACTACGAGCGCCCGCGCTTTGGCCGGTTTGACCCGACCCTGCTGGCGCAGGCACGCAAACGCATCGCCGCGGCCACCGAAACCTGGTCGGCCCTGGCGGGCGGAGAACTCAGCAAGCTCAAACCGGCGGCCGACCAGTTCAGCCTGGTAGGCGATTCGCTGCGCAAGCTGCTCCCCGAAAGCGAGAGCCTGGCGCAGGCGCTGACGCGGGCGCTGGATGCCACGCTGTACAGCGGCGAAGCGCCACCAGCGGCGCTGGCCATGGAGGTGGCCACGGCCGTGCTGTACCTGCAGGCCTCGTTCGAGGAGCTGGACGCGGCCCAGGACAGCATGGATCAGCGCGCCGCGCGCCTGGCCGAGCGCCTGGACGGGGTCGTCGCCGGGGGCGAGTCGCAGCCGCTGGAACCCTGGATGGAGGAGCTGTACCGGCACGTCAGCGACCAGCAAACCATGGGCAGCGTGGTGGGCGAGCTGCGCGCCACCATGGCCGAGGCCGAGAAGTCCATGGATCAGTTTTTCCGTCAGCCCGACGAACTTGCGCCACTGGCGCCCGTGCCTGGGCAACTGCAGCAAATGCGCGGCGTGCTGTCCTTGCTGGGCCTGGATCAGGCGGCATTGGCCGTGGTGCGCATGCGCGACATGGTGGAGCGCTTGCTGGTGGGCGAGGTGGCGCCCGAGGATCGCCCTCAGGTGTTCGAAAAACTGGGCAACAACCTGGGCGCCCTGGGTTTTCTCATCGACATGTTGAGCTACCAGCGTGCCATGGCGCGCAAGCTGTTTGTCTATGACCAGGAGCTTGGCGAGCTGCGCGTACTCATGGGGCGGGCACGCCCGCAGTCGCCCGAGCCGCAGGAACAGGTGCAGGAACAGGTGCAGGAACAGGTGCAGGAACAGGTGCAGGAACAGGTGCAGGAACAGGCGCAGGAACAGGCTCCAGCCTTCCCGCCAGCACCTGCGCCGGCTCAGGCACAAGAGCCGGCCCCGGCGCCAGAGCCAGTCGCCGATCCCATTGCCGTGCCTGAGGCGCCGGCCTTGCCGGCCGATGCGCATCTGTTGGCTGCCGCAGCAGTCGTGTCTGAGCCGCCGTTGCTTGCGCCAGAACCGGCCGTGCTGCCCCCCGCTGGCGCCGCGCCGATGGTCGAGGACGAAGCGGATGACGATGCCGAACTGCAGGACATCTTCCTGGAGGAGGCGCGCGAAGTGGTGGCCAATGGGCTGGCAGCCGTGCAAGCGCTGCGTGCCGAGCCTGGCGACCTGCGCGAGCAGACCGCGCTGCGCCGGGCCTTTCACACGCTCAAGGGCAGTTCGCGCATGGTGGGCCTGGGTGAGTTCGGCGAGGCCGCCTGGGCGATGGAGCAGACCCTGAATGCCTGGCTGGCCGATGAAAAGCCCATGCAGGCGCCCTTGCTGCAGCTGTCCGATGAGGCGCTGCAGGCCTTTGGCCGCTGGGCCGACGACATCGCGGCCGGCGCCGCCGACCACTGGCAGGCTCAGCCGTTCAGCCTCGCGGCGGCCGCGATGCGCGAGCAGGGCGTGCTGCTGCCGTTGACGGCGGCCAGCGGGCCCGCGGCGGAAGCTGCACCCAGCATGGAGCCGGCCTTGCCCGAAGCGGATGCGGTGCCAGCAGCGCCTGCTGTTGCCGACGACGATCTGGATGGGATGGAGCCAGACGAAGAGCCGCAGCAGGACTTCCCCGACACCTGCTTCGAGCTGCCGGATTGTGCTGTATCGGCGGCACCGGCCGCGCCGCAGCCGGAGCCACAGCCCGAACAGCCATTGCTGGAAGAGCTTGACTTTGCGGTATTTGAGCAGGCCGTGCAGGCCCAGGCCGCAGCGCCGGCCCCGACCGCGACGCCGCAGGAACTGATGGAGCTGCCCGCCGAAAGCAGCGCCGCCGACGAAGCGCACGCGCCCGCCGTGCCCCTGGATGATGCCGAGGCCTCGGCACTTGAGAGCGCCCCCGGCGCGGATGAAGCGATCAAGGTCATCGGGCATCTGCGCATCGGCATCCCCTTGTACAACGTCTACCTGAACGAGGCCGACGAGTGGTCGCGCCGCCTGGCCACCGAGCTGGAGGAATGGTCGCTGGAGTTGCCGCAGCCCCTGCCCGAGGCGGCGGTGGCGCTGGCGCATTCGCTGGCCGGCAGTTCGGCCACGGTGGGCTTTGCCGCCTTGTCGGAGCTGGCACGCACGCTGGAGCATGCGTTGCAGCATGTGCAGCTGCTGCCGCATGGTGTGCACGGGCATGCGCACACCTTCAACGCCGCGGCCGAGGACATTCGCCGCCTGCTGCACCAGTTTGCGGCTGGCTTCCTGAAGGAGCCGAATGCCTTGGTGCGCGAGCGCCTGGAGGCCATCCTGCACACCGAGGTCAGCAGCGGCCCCGCGCCGCTGGAGGCCATGACACTGGATCAGGAATTGGCCGAACTGGTGGCGCAGGACACGCACGTCGAAGCCCTGCCAGCGGCGGCAGAAGTACCTAGCCTTGCGCCAGCGGCAGAGACGCAGCAGCAGGAGGCGGGCTATGAGCGTGATCGTGCGATCGACGAGGCCATCGCGCGTGCGGTAGCGGCCGTCGACGATATCGATGACGACATCGACGCGCTGGACGTCATCGATCCCGACCTGTTCCCCATCTTCGAGGAAGAGGCGGCCGAACTGCTGCCGGCGTTGGGCTCGGCGTTGCGCCAATGGTCGGCCCGCCCGGAGAACCTGAGTGCGCGCAACGAGCTGCTGCGCGCGCTGCACACACTGAAGGGCAGCGCACGCCTGGCGGGCGCCATGCGGCTGGGCGAAATGGCGCACCGCATGGAAAGCGCCGTGGAGCAGATTGGCTTGGACGGCGTCACCACGGCGTCCATCGAGCCCCTGCTGGCCGGCTTTGACGTACTGCAGGCGGATTTTGACGTCTTGCGCACCATTGGCGCCCATCCCCTGTCCGAGCCCGTGGTGGTGGCTGCCCCCGCAGCAGAGCCGCCGCAGCTGCCCGAGACGGTTGCGCCGGCACGGGCTGCTGCCCCCGTGGCCGCGCCCTTGTCCTGGCGCGTGCAAGATGCCGGACAGGCCTTGCAGGCACAGCGTGTCGCTGCGGCGCAGTCGGTACGGGTGCGCGCGCAGTTGCTTGACCGCCTGGTGAACCAGGCCGGCGAGGTGGTGATCGCCCGCTCGCGCCTGGATGCGCGCATGGGGCAGATGCGCGCCTCGCTGGCAGATCTTTCCGGCAACCTGGAGCGCCTGCGCCAGCAGCTGCGCGATATCGAGGTGCAGGCCGAGTCGCAGATGCAGTCGCGGCTGGCACTGTCCAAGGATTCTGCGGCCGGCTTCGACCCGCTGGAGTTCGACCGCTTCACACGCGTGCAGGAGCTCACGCGCATGATGGCCGAGTCGGTGAACGACGTGGCCACGGTGCAGCGCAGCCTGCAGCGCAGCATGGAGGGCGCGGAGGACGATCTGGTCGCCCAGGGCCGTCAGGCGCGGGAGCTGCAGCGCGATCTGCTGCGCACGCGCATGGTGGAATTCGAAAGCATTGCCGAGCGCCTGTACGCCGTGGTGCGCCAGGCGTCCAAGGAAACGGGCAAGCAGATCAAGCTCGATATTTCGGGCGGCTCCATCGAAATCGACCGCGGTGTGCTGGAACGCATGACGCCGGCGTTCGAGCACCTGCTGCGCAACTGCGCCGGCCATGGCATCGAGTCCGCCGAGGTGCGCGTGGCCGCCGGCAAGGCGCCAGCGGGCACCATCACCATCGCCCTGCGCCACGAGGGCAATGACGTGTCGGTCGAGTTCCGTGACGATGGCGCGGGCCTGGACATCGAGCGCATCCGCGCCAAGGCCGCAGCCCAGGGACTGATTGCACAGGATGATGTGCTGACGGACGAGCAGGCGGCGAGCCTGATCTTCCGGCCCGGTTTCACAACGGCCAGCGAGGTCACGGGCCTGTCGGGCCGCGGCATCGGCATGGACGTGGTGCGCTCGGAGCTCAACGCCCTGGGCGGGCGCATGGAGACGCACACCGTGGCCGGCCAGGGTTCGGCGTTTCGCATGGTGCTGCCGCTCACCACGGCCGTGACCCAGGTGGTCATGCTGCGCGCAGGTCAGCTCACCCTCGGCGTGCCGGCCAATCTGGTCGAGATCGTGCGCCGCAGCCCATTGGCCGAGATCGATGCCGCCTACGCCCGCCAGGTATTTGCCGAAGGCTCCGACGAGCTACCGTTTTACTGGGCCGGCGCGCTCTTGCAGGCAGCGCCGCGCAGCACCGAGGCGGCGGCCAAGGCCAGGCCGGTGGTCATCTTGCGCAGTGCGTCGCAGCGCATGGCCTTGCATGTGGACGAAATCCTGGGCAACCAGGAAGTGGTGGTGAAGAACCTGGGGCCGCAGCTGTCGCGCCTGCCCGGGGTGGCGGGCATGTCGGTGCTGGCCTCGGGTGCCGTGGTGCTGATCTACAACCCCGTGGCCCTGGCCACTGTATATGGCGAGCAGGCGCGCGCCGCCACGCTGGCGCCCGCGGCGCAGGAATCGGGTTCGGTCGTAAGCCTGACCACCGGCGGCGTGCCAGGCGAGAATCAGGCAAGCGGTGCAGACCAGGTGCCGCTGGTGCTGGTGGTGGACGACTCCATCACCGTGCGCCGTGTCACCCAGCGCCTGCTGCAGCGCGAAGGCTACCGTGTGGCGCTGGCCTCCGATGGCCTGCAGGCGCTGGCGCGGCTGCAGCAGGAGCGGCCGGCGATGGTGCTGTCCGACATCGAAATGCCGCGCATGGACGGGTTTGACCTGGCGCGCAACATCCGCGGCGATGCGGCGCTGCGCGATTTGCCCATCATCATGATCACCTCGCGCATCGCGCAAAAGCACCGTGATCACGCCAAGCAGCTCGGCGTGAACCATTACCTGGGCAAACCGTACTCCGACGAGGAACTGCTGAGCCTGGTGCGCCACTACACGCAGCAGGCCACGCAGGATGCTGATTGAACAGCGTCGCGCAATCGGTACATATAGAGTGCTGATTCCGGGTGTAGCCCTTGTGAATACTTGGCTATTTGCTATAAATCTTGCAACGCGCAAGCGACCTGCCGGGCGAACAGCTCGGCGTCGCCCAGGGCCTGCGCGTTCAGCAGCGCGAGCTTGACCAGGAACAGGTCGGCCTTGTCCTGGCCGGCCTGGTCGATGGCTTGCGCCAGTCGGTCGTAGACGTTTTCCAGATCTGTCAGGCTCAGGGAGTGGGATGTGGTGTTCATGAGGCGTTCCGGTTCATTGGGGCAGGGCGGTGGCTAGGGCGGCCTGTAGCCGCAAGGCGTCCAGCGTGAGCCAGCGCGCGCAGACATGCTGATCCGGGCGCAGCAGGTAGGCGCCGCCGTCCGCCTGCACGCCGTAGCGCTGGCGTAGCTGGCCGTCTGCGTCTGGCAGGCACTGGTCGGCGCCGGCTACGGCCGCGTCAGTGCCCACTACCGTCACGCGCAGCGCCATGCCACGGGCGCGCGCGGCGGCGACCACGGCCAGCAAGTCCGCCGGAAATGCCGCGCGCTGGCTGAAGTACAGCAAGTCGAAGCCGCCGCCAAGGTGATCCAGCAGATAGTCGTTCGGGCCCAGGTTGACGTTGCGCGGCGGCGCCCCGTGTGCCGGGCCGGCGCTGAACAGCGCGTTGTCGTCGCCGGCGCTGTTGAGGGCCGATTCGCCATATTCATGCGGGCGCGAGGTGCGCCAGTGGTAGAGCGGGCGCACGAAGTCCTGCGACAGCGACAGCGACAGCGCGGCGTCGCGCAGCAGCCTGAAGCCGTGGCTGGGCGGGGTCATGAAGCGGGTGCTCTTGCCGGCCTCGTCGATGATCTCGCGCGCGGCGGTGACGCGCTCGGCGCTGTAGTTGGCCAGCAGGCGCCCCCCGCCCTGGCCCTTGACGGTGTAGGCCAGGTGCCAGCCCAGCGACTGCGCGTCCTGGAAGGCGGTGTTGGCGCCGCGCACGCCAAAGATGGGCAGCAGGTGCGCCGCATCGCCGACGAACAGGGTGCGGCCATGCCGGTAGTCGGGCAGGGTGAGCGCGCGCGCCGAATACACCGAGCTCCAGTCGAGCTCCCAGGGCGTGCCGCCAAAGCCAATGGTTGCCAGCTGTGCATCGATGCGTGCCTTCAGCGCCTGCGGCTGCAGCGCCTGCTCGGGCGTCTCGCCCTCGGGCAGCTGGTAGTCGATGCGCCAGATGCCGTGTGGTTCGCGGTGCATGAGGATGGTGTTGCCGGGGTTCCAGTCCGGGTCGAAGTAGGCCAGGCGTTCGGTGGGCAGGGGCAGGGCGATGCGGATGTCGGCGATCACGAAAAAGCCCTCGTAGGAGGCGCCCTCCATGCGCAGGCCCATGGCCTCGCGGATGGGCGAGCGCCCGCCGTCGGCCGCCACCAGCCAGTCGCTGTCCAGCAGGTACTCGCCCTCGGGCGTGTCCACGCGCAGCTGCACATGGTCGGCGTGCTGCGTGGCTTGCACCAGCTTGTTGCCCCAGCGCAGCTCAATCAGCGGCTGGGCGGCGCAGGCCTCGTACAGGTACTGCTCCAGGTACTGCTGCTGCAGGTTGAGCATGGGGAAGTAGCGGTCGTGCGCATCATGCGGCGCCTCCATGCGAAAGCAGAGCTGGTTGCGGTAGTAGGAATTGCCGAAGCGCCAGGGCAGGCCGCTGGCCATCATGCGTTCGGCCACGCCCACCTGCTGCAGGATTTCCATGGAGCGGCGCGTAAAGACGATCGCCCGGCTGCCCTGGGAGAACTGCAGCTCGGCGTTCAACACCACGCTCGCCACACCGTGGCGCGCCAGCTCCAGCGCCGTCACCATGCCGGCCGGCCCGGCGCCCACGATGACCACTTTCTGGCGTGGCTGCCCGGAACCATGGGCCGATGGCAGCCAGGGCTGGAATACCTGGTAGGGGTAATAAATGGACGGACGGGGTTCGCTGGCGGGGCAATGCATGGTGTGGTTTCCGATCGGGAAAGGTGGTGCGTTTCGAGGGGGAAGGGGGCGTCGGTCAGCAGCGCTGGTTGTGTGCAATCAGCCGATCGAGCATGCCGCTGAGCAGCGCCAGCTCGTCGGGCGTGAGGCAGCCGAAGATTTCCTGGTTGCGCCGCATCACCAAGCGCTCGGCGGCCTCGCGGCGCTGACGCCCTTCCGGGGTGAGCATCAGCACCACACCGCGGCCGTCGGTCTGGCTATCCTGCTTGCTGACCAGGTTCTGCTGGATCAGGTTTTGCGCGGCGCGGCTTGCCTGGCTCTTGTCCAGGTGGGATAGCCGCGCCAGATCCTTGATCGACAACGGCGCGAAATTGCCTATGGTGATAAGGCAGCGCCCATCGCTGAGCGACAGCCCGGCCTCGGCCAGATAGGCCTGGTGGCTGACCGGGTCGGACAGCTTGCCCAGCTCGTGCAGCCGGTAACTGAACGAGCGGTCGAGCGGCTGCCGGAAGGCCTCGTCGCTGCCGTTGCTGCCGTTGCTGGCGTGGCTGGTGGGGGCTGGCATGGGGGATGAAGGCGTCAGTCGAGCTTGAGATGGCTGACCTTGATGACACGGCTCCACTTGGCGCGTTCGTCCGTGGCGTACTTGTCCATCTGCGCCGGGCTGCTGGGGATGGCCTCCAGGCCCAGGGCCTGCAGGCGGGCCTTGACCTCGGTGTTGTCCATCGCTGCCAGCAGGGCGCGGTTGAGCTTCTCCACCACCTCCCTGGGCGTACCCGCCGGTGCCACCAGGCCTTGCCAGGCGTAGGCCTCGAAGCCCTTCATGCCCTGCTCATTCAGGGTGGCGACGTCCTCGAAGTTCTTCACCCGCTTGTTGCTGGCAATGCCCAAGGCACGCAGCTTGTTGCCGTTGATGAATTGCTGGCCACTGGCGGTGTCCACGAACATGAACGGCACCTGGCCGCCAACCACGTCCTGTACGGCCGGCGCGGCGCCGCGGTAGGGCACATGGGTGAAGGTGATACCGGCGTCCTTGCTGAACAGCTCGGTTGCCAGGTGGTGCGGGCTGCCTGCGCCCGGGGTGGCGTAGCTGGCCGCGTCCTGCGTGCGGGCCCAGGCGAGGAATTCCTTGAGGTTCTTCGCCGGCACCTTGGGGTTGACGGCCAGGATCAGCGGAAAGCGCACCGTCAGCCCGAGCGAGGCGAAGTCCTTCTCGGCGTTGTAGCCCAGCTTGCTGTAGAGATAGGGGTTGGCCGCCAGCGTGGCGGTGTCGGCCGAGAGAATGGTGTAGCCGTCCGGCTTGGCGTGGGCGACATAGGCCGCGCCTATGTTGGTGGCTGCCCCCGGCTTGTTGACGACCACCAGCGGCTGTCCCAGCGTCTTTCCCATGGCCTCGGCCAGCGTGCGCGCCACGACGTCGGTGCCGCCGCCGGCGGGGTAGGGCACGACCCACTCTATGGCCTTGCTGGGATAGCTTTGTGCCAGGGCAAGGGACGGCAACGTGAGTGCAGCGGCCGAGACGATGGCGCCAAAGACGCGCCGGGACAGACAGGCAGGATGGGGCATGGACGATCTCGAGATGTGAATAAAGTGGCAGTTATTGACGGATAGGCTTGACAGTGCAGCCAGCATGGGTATGGCAGGCGGTCGCAAGTATACGGATTTTCGTTGCGTGCGCAACTATATTTGCGCGTCCAGTGTGAACTGCGCCCGGCGCCGGGACATGGCGCCGAACGTAAAATCCCCCCATGTCCGACGGCACCCAACCCATGAACCTGACGCACCATTTCCTGATCGCCATGCCGGGCATGGAGGACGCGTCGTTTGCGCGCAGCGTGGTGTACCTGTGCGAGCACAGCGAGCGCGGTGCGCTGGGCCTGATCATCAACAAGCCGACCGACATCGACCTGCAAGGCCTGTTCGAGAAGGTGGATCTGACCCTGGGGCGCGAAGACCTTTCGCGCCAACCCGTGTTCCTGGGCGGGCCGGTGCAGACCGAGCGCGGCTTCGTGCTGCATGACCCGATGCGCGGCGTGGCCCATGGGCCGTCCAAGGAGGACGATGACGACTCCCCCTATGCCTCCACCATGAGCATCCCGGGGGGCCTGGAGATGACCACCTCCAAGGATGTGCTGGAGGCGCTGTCGCATGGCGCGGGCCCGCGGCGCGTGTTGATCACGCTGGGCTACTCGGCCTGGGGCGAGGGGCAGCTTGAATCGGAGCTGGCCGAGAACAGCTGGCTTACGGTGGATGCCGACGCTTCCATCATCTTCGACACGCCCGTGGATCAGCGCTATGAGCGTGCCCTGGGCCTGTTGGGCCTGCAGTCGTGGATGTTGTCGCGCGACGCGGGGCACGCATGAGCGGCGCGCCTGCTCCTGCCGCCGTCCCCGCGCATTTCCAATCCTTTCTAGCCTTCGATTTCGGGCTCAAGCGCACGGGCGTCGCCGTGGGCACGCGCCTGCTGCGCACCGCCACGCCGCAGGGCACGATACGCGCCGAGGGCGATGCACGCCTGGCCCAGGTGGCAGAGCGCATTGCCGAATGGCAGCCCGATGCGCTGGTGGTCGGCGTGCCCTATCACCCGGACGGCGCGGCGCACGAGAACACGGCCCGCGCGTTGAAGTTTGCGCGCCAGCTGCGCGGGCGCTTTCGCCTGCAGGTCTACGAGGTGGACGAGCGCTACAGCACCACCGAGGCCCTGAGCGCGGGCGCCGCAGATGCCGATGCGGCCTCGGCCTGCATCATCCTGGAACAATTCTTGAGGAGTCTTGCATGAGTACCACCACGGGCAGCGCGCTGCTGCTGGATGCCGAGGCCTTGTATGGCGAGCTGCAGCGCGGCGTGCGCGCCCTGATGGAGCCGCACACGCGCCTGGCGGGCATCACCTCGGGCGGCGCCTGGCTGGTCGACCGCCTGCAGCAGGACTTGGCCCTGCCGGGCAAGCCCAGCGTGCTCTCGTCGTCCCTGCACCGCGACGATTTTGCCCAGCGCGGCATGGCCACGAGTGCGCAGACGCAGCTTGACTTCGACGTCAACGGCGCCGACATCCTGGTGCTGGACGACGTGCTCTACACCGGCCGCACGGTGCGTGCCGTGCTCAACGAGCTGTTCGACTATGGCCGCCCGGCGCGCGTGCGCCTGGCCGTGCTGGTCGACCGCGGCGGGCGCCAGCTGCCCATTGCCGCCGACTTTGCCGCCGCCCGCGTGGCCCTGCCCGCCAGCCAGATCCTGGCGCTGGCGCGCGGCGCGGACGGCCGTTTTGAATTCGCAGTCAAAGAGGTCTGAATCGTGCTGTACAAGCGCAACCCCCAACTGAACAAAAACGGCGAGCTTGTCCACCTGCTGTCCATCGAGGGCCTGCCCAAGGACATAGTCACGCATATCCTGGACACGGCCGCCAACTTCACCAGCGTGAACGACCGCGAGGTCAAGAAGGTGCCGCTGCTGCGCGGCAAGAGCGTGTTCAACCTGTTCTTCGAGAACAGCACGCGCACCCGCACCACTTTCGACATCGCGGCCAAGCGGCTGTCGGCGGACGTGTTCACACTCGATATCGGGCGCAGCTCCACGGCCAAGGGCGAGACCCTGCTGGACACCGTGGACAACCTCACCGCCATGGCGGCCGACATCTTCG
>JAFEER010000258.1 GCA_018240985.1 Pseudomonadota bacterium | reverse complement strand
CCAGCGCGCGGTGCGTGGCCGCATCCTGCGCCGCGCCATGGTGCGCCAGGCGCCCCTGGGCGATGATGGCCACGTCGTCGGCCTGCAGCGCCAGCGAAATTTCATGCAACACGCTGACCACGGTGCGCCCGGCGCGCACCAGGGCGCGCACGCTGTGCAGCCAGTCGGCCTGGTGCGGCGGATCGAGATTCGCCAGCGGCTCGTCCATCAGCAGCACCTGGGCCTGCACCGCCAGGGCGCGCGCCAGCAGCACGCGCTGGCGCTCGCCGCCGGAGAGCTGCGACAGTGGCCGTTCGCGCCAGTCCCAGGCCTGCGTGGCGCGCAGCGCCTGCTCCACGGCGGCATGGTCGGCGCTGCTGGCCGGCTGCATCCAGCCCTGGTGCGGCAGGCGGCCGAGCATGGCCACGTCGTAGACCAGCAGGTCGTCGGCCGCGGCCTCGTTCTGGCCCAGCCAGGCGAGCTGCAGCGCACGCTCGCGCCGGCCCCAGGCGGCCAGATCGCGTCCGAGCAGCCGCACCTGGCCGCCGCTGGCCGGCAACAGGCCCGCCAGCACCTTGAGCAGCGTGGACTTGCCGGCGCCATTGGGGCCGACGATGCTGGTCCAGCGCCCCGCCGGCAATGGCAGGTCTATGCCATGCAATATGCGGTGTTTTCCGATTCCAGCGCTTATCTGGCAAGCGCTGACAGCTATGGTTTGTGCAGCTGTCACAGCAAACCTCCCGCGGCCGTGCGCCGGTGCATCAGCCACAGCAGGTAGCCGCCGCCGAGCACGGCGGTGAGCACGCCCACCGGCAGCTCCTGCGGCGCCAACAGGCCGCGCGCCAGCAGGTCGGCGCCGGCGAGCAGCGCCCCGCCCATCAGGCTGGAGAGGCACATCAGCCGGCCATGCGTGACCTTGACGGCGGCGCGCACCAGGTGCGGTGCGGCCAGGCCGACGAAGGCGATCAGCCCGGTCTGCGCCACGGCGGCGCCCGTGGCCAGCCCCAGCACCGCCACCAGCGCCGCGCGCTGCTGCGCCAGCGGCAGGCCCAGGCTGTGCGCCGTGGCCTCGCCCAGGGCCAGGGCGTCGAGCGCGCGCGCCAGCATCCAGGCCACGGCCAGGCAGGGCAGCCATACGGCCAGCAGCAGCAGGCAGGACGTCCAGCCGACAAAGCCGGTGGAGCCGAGCAGAAAGCCCTGCATGGCCTGCAGCGAATCGGGCGAGACCAGCAGGATGAGCGAGGTGCAGGCGCCCAGCACCACGCCCACCACCACGCCGGCGAGCAGCAGGCGCAGCGTGTGCTGCACGCCGCGCGCCAGGGCCAGCGTGAGCAGCACGGCAGCCACGGCGCCGACGAAGGCCGCGCCCGTGAGCCCCAGCCGCACCAGCCAGTGGCCGGAATACACCGACACCACGGCGGTAGTGCCGGAGGCCGCCAGCATGCCGCCGGCCCCGCCCATCAACGCCAGCGCCGCCGCCACGCCCAGCGAGGCGCCCGAGGCGCTGCCCAGCAGGTAGGGATCGGCCAGCGGATTGCGAAACAGCCCCTGCGCCACCGCCCCGGCCAGGCCCAGCAACGCACCCGCCGCCCAGGCCCCCAGCGTGCGCGGCAAGCGGATTTCCCACACGATCTGGCGCGCCATGGCGGCATCGATCCCGCCGCCCTGCAGCAGCGGGCGCAGGCTCTCCAACCCGCTGCTGCCCACGGCCAGGCCCAGCAGCACCAGGGCGCAGCCCAGCAGCAGCAGCCCCCCGCCCAGCGCCCGCGCCTTCTTAATTGGGGTCAGAGTCCAATTAACGGGCCGCGTGGCGTCGGCTGGCTTAAATTGGAATCTGACCCCCATTTATCGGTGTCCTGCGATGAGGCAATCGGCCATCAGGCGCGCGGCCTCGGCCATGCGCGGGCCGGGGCGCACCAGGATGTCGGCCTCTGCTGGGCTGAAGCGGCACAGGTGGCCCTGGCGCAAGGCGCGCATGGCGGCCCAGCCGGGGCGCGCCTGCAGCGCGTCGGCGCTGCGCGAGCCGACCATGATCAGATCCGGGTCGGCGCGCACGATGTATTCGGGGTTGAGCTTGGGAAAGGGCCCGAGGCTGGCCGGCAGGATGTTGCGCGCGCCCAGGCGCGTGAGTGTCTCGCCGATGAAGGAGGCCGCGCCCGCGCCATAGGGCCCGGGGTTGACCTCGAAGTAGACGCGCTGGCCGCGTGCGCTCTCTGGCAGCGACTGCGCCGCGGCCGTCACGGCCAGGTCGATGCTGCGCCACAGGGCCTGCGCGTCGCCCACGGCGAGCAGCTGGGCCACCTTGGCGAGCACGCGCTGCATGTCGGCGTGGGTCTTGGGCTCCAGCGCGACCACCGGGATGCCCAGGGCCTGCAGCCGGTCGGCCGCGCGCGAGGAGGTGGTCAGCAGCACCACGTCCGGGCGCAGGGCGACGATGGCCTCGATGTTCGGGTCTATGCCGCCGCCCACCTGGGGCAGCTGCTTCACGCTGCTGGGCCAGTTGGTGTAGCGGTCTACCCCCACCAGGCGCTCGCAGGCGCCCAGGGCGCACACGGTTTCGGCCAGCGATGGCAGCAGGGTGACGATGCGCCGCGGCGGCTCGCGCAGCATCACGGCGCGGCCACGGTCGTCGGTGACCTGCACGCCCTGCGCCTGCGCCAGGCTGGTCATGAGCAGCAGCAGGCCGAGCAGGATGGCGAGCACGATGAGGATGCGCTTGATGGGCGTGGGTTTCATGGTGCTTTCACCGTCATGGGCAGGCCGGCCACCATCAGCGTGACGCGGTCGCAGGCCTGGGCCAGCTGCTGGTTCAAAACGCCCAGGGCATCGACAAAGGCGCGCACCTCGCGCCCCAGCGGAATGACGCCCAGGCCGATCTCGTTGCCCACCAGTACCACGGGGCCTGGGCTGTGTTGCAGCACATCTAAAAAGTGAGCTTCTTGCGCTTGCCAATCAAGCGTTTGAGGCGTATTTGACTCATTTTTTTTTGCCGCGGCCACCGGCATCAGCCAATTGGTCAGCCACAGCGTCAGGCAGTCCACCACCACCAGCGCCTGCGGGCTGCTCACGCGCGCCAGCTGGCCTGCCAGATCGCGCGGCTCCTCCAGCGTGAGCAGGCCGGGCACACGCTCGGCGCGCTCCTGCTGGTGGCGTGCGATGCGCGCGGCCATTTCGGCGTCGTGCGCCTGGCCGGTGGCGATCAGCACGGCGCGGTGCGCGGGCGACTCATCCAGCCAGCGCCGCGCCAACAGCTCGGCGCGGCGCGACTTGCCGCTTTTCTGGCCGCCCAGGATGAGTTCGCTCACTGCCATGGTTTGCGTCAGCCGCTTATTGCGGCGCCCATTTCATGCCGACATAGAACATGCGCCCGCCGGTGGCGTAGCTGCGCGCGGTCTGGTAGTCCTTGTCGGCCAGATTGTCCACGCGCGCCACCAGGGTCACGTCGCGCGCCAGGCGCTTGGAGGTGTACAGGTTGAACGTGGTGTAGCCGCCCAGCACATTGGTGTTGGCGGCGTTGTCGTAGCGCTTGGCCGATGCGTACAGCTCGGCGCCCAGCGTCCAGCCGGCCAGGGTGGTGTCGGCGCCCAGGCTGGCAAAACGCTTGGCACGGCGCGCCAGCAGCTTGCCGGTGGCCAGGTCGTGCGGGTTCTGCCAGTCCATGGAGCCGCGCAGCGACACGCCGCCGAGGCGGTGCGCGGCCGACAGGGTGACGCCCTTGTACTCGGCACGGCCCACGTTCTCATAGCAGCCAAAGGCTGATGCGCAAGGGCCGGCGGCGCCAAAGTTGATCAGGTTGCTGACGCGGTTGCGGTAGGCCACCAGGCCCACGCTGGTGCTGCCCTGGGTCCAGCGCGTGCCCAGCTCGACGTTGCGGCCGTTTTCGGGCCGCAGGCTGGGGGCGCCGTACTCGCTGAAGCGCTGGTACAGCGTGGGCGCGCGGAAGGACGTGCCGCCCGCGGCCGTCACGCGCCACTGCGGCGTGATGGCGTAGCCGTAGGACAGGCTGCCGGTGTTCTTGCCGCCGAACTCGCTGTCCTCGTCATGGCGCACGTTGGCCTGCAGGCTATGGCCGCCCTGGTTGAAGCCATAGCCCAGGGCCAGGCCGTTCTGCGCGCGGTCACGCTTCAGGTCGGGCGCAAACAGCGTCGCCGGGTTGTGCAGTTCGTCCTCGCGGCGCTCCAGCGCGGCGGTGAACAGGTGCACGCCCAGGCGCCACTCGTTCTGGAACAGGTAGTTGCGCAGCGTGGTCTCGGTCATGTAGAAGTTGGGCGTTCTGCTGTACTTGCTGTCGGACTGCGACACTTGCACGCGCGTGCTGTACACATCGCTCCACTGGGCCAGCCAGGCCAGGCTGCCGACGCGCAGCTGGTGGTGGTTGCGGTCGTCGGCCGTGGGGCTGCTGTCGAACTGCGAGTTCAGGTTGCTGGCCAGCAGGCTGCCCTCGATGCGCTGGCTCTTGTTGATCTGCAGGCCCAGCCGGGCATTGGCGGATTTGCGGTGGTAGCCGTCCTTGTCCGGGTTGTTGCCGGGGCCGGGGCGCGAATTGAAACCGTCAGAGCCCTCACGCGACAGGCCGATGGAGTAGTCCACCATCTCGGTGCCGCCGCTGACGCCGGCCTGCACCGTGCGCGTGCCCTGGTTGCCCAGGCCCACGCCCACATAGGGCGCCGGCTTGCCCTCGCCCCGCTTGGTGAACAGCTGAATCACGCCGCCGATCGCGTCCGAGCCATACACGGCGGCGGCCGGGCCGCGCACCACCTCGATGCGGTCGATCATGGACAGCGGAATCTGCTCCCAAACTACGCCGCCGACGGATTGCGAATCCAGGCGCACGCCGTCCAGATACACGGCGGTAAAGCGCCCTTCGGCGCCGCGCAGGTACAGGTTGCCGCTATTGCCCGGGCCGCCATTGCGCGCAATCTGCACGCCGGGCAGGCGCGCCAGTACGTCGATCACGCCGGTGGCGCCGCTGTTTTCAATCGTCTCACGGTCGACGATGGATACGTCGGCCACCAGATCGGCGAGCGGTTGCGCCACGCGCGTGGCGGTCACCACGGTGGCGCGCAGCTGCGGTTCGGTGGCCGCCTGGGCCAGCTGGGTCTGCGCGACGGCGGGAAAGGCGGCCGCTATGGCGAGGGGAAAAACGGCCAGGCGTGCAAACGAAGAACGAGCGCGCGTGCGCACCTGGGGCTCAAGGATGGATGTCATACGGGACAAAATCAGACAGATCGCCGCGGCCGACCTCCCCGTCGGCACCTGGGCATTACGGCTCCACCGCGCCACCAGAGTGAGCGCATGGAACCACCTTGTTGGCCGGTATCCGGGCTGGCGAGTCGCCCTGCACCGCCTTCCCAGGCGCTTGTTCAAGGCGCCCAGTGGCTTGTCTGGTGAAGGGGGAGCCGCACAAGGCGGCTCAATCGCTGACCGTTGCGGGGGCAGCGCAGGCTCAAGGTGTGCTTCGCGGTGAAGGCCTCTTCCTGCTTCCCGTTGAACTGCGGCCGTGCGAACCACGGCAGCGAGCACCAACGCGCCGAATTCTACGGTGAAACCCACGCACGCCCTACAATGCGCGGTTCTATGGCCACACCGCACCCCCTCGATCTGATTGCAGAGCGCGTCGAGCGCCTGCTGCTGCGCCACACCGAACTGGAGCGCACCAACGCCTTGCTGGCCGAGCAGGTGGCGAGCCTGGCCCAGGAGCGCGACTCGCTCAAATCCCGCCTGAATGCGGCGCGCGGGCGCATCGATGCGCTGCTCGAGCGCCTGCCAGAAAACAACCATCCGAAGGATGCGCCATGAAGCAGATCGAGGTTCAGATCCTGCAGCAAAGCTACCTGCTGGCCTGCCCCGAAGGGCAGGAATCGCGCCTGCTGGAAGCCGTGGAGCGCGTGGACACCGCCATGACGCGCATCCGCGACGCCGGCAAGGTGCGCGCACGCGAGCGCATTGCGGTGCTGGCCGCGCTGAACCTGGCCTTCGAGATTGCCGACCGCGAAGCCGCAGAACTGACCGCTGCGGCGCAGCAACGCAGTGCCCCAAGTGCGCCAGCAAGCGCGGCGAGCACCACCGGCGAGGCCCCCCTGAACGGCGCACAAGAGCAACGCCTGCAGCAGTTGCTGCTGCGCCTGGATGAAGCCCTGGGTGAAGACGGGCAACTGTTGTAACTGGCTCGCCCCTCCCCAGTGCGGCTAGTACAATGAGCCTGTCTGCAGTGCTGCTGGGCTTTATAGTTCCTTGAACCAATGCTCACTGAGCACGGGCTTGGTACATTGCCTGGTGAGCGTGATCGTCTCGCGTCAGATGAACCCAACGCCTGGCTGCCCTCGCCCACCTGAACCCCCGGTTCAGGATGACGGCTCGGTGGCATTTGCAGACACCTTTTTTGCGCTGCGCCAACACCTGCCCTAGTGTCGTGTCAGCGGTCAGATCTCGAAGGCTGCGCATCGCCATCGGATCGCAGCGCAAGGCGCATTGCGCAGCCAATACCGAGCGTATTGGCAAGCGATGCAACGCAGCGATGTGATTCGAGGGCCAGCGCAGACCGACAGATGACCGCTGACGCGACACTAGCGTTTGGTAGCACGCGAGCGGCACGGCATTCTTTTCGCCATGCGCTTTTGCTCCAGGGCCGGCACGCCGGCACGGGTGCGAAACTCGGCAGCCGGCAAGGCCGGCGAGCACAAGTACCCCTGGTAGAACTCGCAACCCATGTTTTGCAGGGCAGAACGCTGCTCCTGCGTTTCCACGCCTTCGGCCACCACGCTGAAGCCCAGCGCCCGGCCCATGCTGAGGACGGCACGCACGATCGCCCCATCGCCCTCGTCGCCAGGCAGGCCGCTGACGAAGGTGCGGTCAATCTTGAGCCGATGAATGGCCAGCTTCTTGAGGTAGGCAAGGCTGGAGTAACCGGTACCGAAGTCGTCGATGGAAAGCTGGAGCCCAAGACTCGTCAACGCCGCCAGCACCTGCTCCATTTCCTGGGCATCGTTCAGCAGAACGCTTTCCGTCAGCTCCAGCTCCAGCAGCCGGGCCGGCAGACCATAGCGCGCCAGCAAGCCGGTGATGCGATCCACGAAGCCCACCTGGCGAAATTCGAGCGCCGATACGTTTACCGAAACCACCAGGGGCATGCCGCAGCTCAGCCAGTGTGCAGCCTCCTTGATGGCTTGCTCCATCACCCAGGCACCCAGGTTGACGATGAAGCCGGATTCTTCTGCCAGCGGAATGAAGCTGCCCGGCGACACCACGCCGAACTCCGGATCCGTCCACCGCGCCAGGGCCTCCGCGCCTACGATGCGGCCCGTGGCCATGTCCACCTGGGGCTGGTAATGCACCGTCATGTGCCCCAGGCCCAGCGCCTGGCGCAGCGCATGTTCAAGCTTCATGCGCGAGAGCAGATTGGCGTTCATCTGCGGCTCATAGAAGCCGAAGTTTCCGCGCCCGCGCTCCTTGACCCGGTACATGGCCGTATCGGCCTGTTTGATCAGGTCGTCCAGCGACTCGCCATCCTGGGGAAACATCGACACGCCAATACTGCACTGGATGGAAAACCCGATGCCATCGAGCATGAAGGGGCGCTGCATCTCGTCGATCATGCGACGCGCCACAGCCTCGGCAATCCCTGTGCTCGCGCCGTGCAGATAGATGACGAACTCATCCCCCCCCAGGCGGCACAGCATGTCGGCCTGGCGCAGGCAGCCTTGCAGGCGATCTGCCACCAGCTTCAGCACCCGGTCTCCAAAGGGGTGGCCGAGCGAGTCGTTGACGATCTTGAAGCGATCCAGATCCAGGAACAGGATGGCAAAGCTATCACCCTCGATGCGCGACGCCTCGATGGCCGCGCCCACCCGCTCACCCAATAGCAACCCGTTCGGCAACCCAGTCAGTGCATCGCGGTACGCCAGTTGTTCAATGCGCTGCTTGGCGGCATGCTGCTGTGTCAGGTCGCGCATGAATCCTATGCTTTGCACCTCGCCCCCTTCTGCGTCGCGTACAACCACCCAGGACAGCTGCACGGTGCAGTTGCCGCCCTCACGCCGGCGCAGGCGCAATTCCCCCTCCCAAAATCCTTGCTGCGCCCAGTCATGCCCGACCTCGGACATAAAGGTACGGCTGCTTCTGCGTTCCGCGAAGAGCTTGGTCACCGGATGACCCACCACGCCATGCGCGGCAGTCCCGAGGAGTTGTTCGCAGGCCGGATTGATACGCACGATGTTGCTGCGCTTGTCGGCGATGAAGGTGGCGTCAAGGCTCGATTCAAACACCTTGGCCGCCAGGCGCAGGTCGGCCTGAACCCGGGAGCTTTCGGTGATATCTCGAAACGTATACACCCGTCCTGCGGGGCGCCCCTGGACGAGCTGCGGCACGCAGCGCTGCTCCACCATGACGCCATGGCGCAGCTGCAGCACACAGGAGCTCTCGTGCATGGGCTCGCGCGCAATCTCTGCCTGGACGGCGCGGTAGCCCGCCAGATCCAGCACCTGGCCCTCCAGATGTGCCCATATCGCCGCATCGTCGCGCTTTAGCAATAACTCGTGCGGCAGATGCCAAATCTCGACCAGGCTGTGATTGAAGGCACGTATCTGTCCGTGCAGATTGCAGGTGAGTACGCCATCAACCGCCGAATCGAGGGTGGCTCGCAACTCCGACAGCAAGGCCTCGAGCTCGAGCCGCGAGGCCTCATGCTCTGATCGATCGCGCATGGTCAGCAGCAAGCACTGAACCGTCCCAGCACCGGCAGGTGCAGGCATCGCAAGCACGCGGCGATCCACCGGCACCAAGGCGCGGCTGCCTTGGTTGCGCACCCAGGTATGCGACTGAATGCCGGCTGCGACGTCGGCATGGGGTTGACTCCAGTAAATCTGGTCTTCGGGTGTCGCCGCAAGCTCCAGGACTGGCATGCCCCGCATGTCCGCCACGCCCCGCCCTACCAGTCGCGCTGCGGCCTCATTCGCCTGCAGAATCTTCAGGGTGTTGGCATCGACCAGCCAGGCTGCCAGATCCAGGCCATGCCATAGGGCGTCAAATGGAGGCCTGGCAACACTCACGCACAGTCTCCTCGATCGGGCGAACCTAGGGCGCGCTCGAAAAAGTAGCTGATGCGCGGTTGCGACAGCAAGTAGTCCAAGGCGGCGCGCGGCAGCTGCGCGGGCTTGAGGCTGCGCAAAATGCCAAGCTCGGGCATCCCGGCCAAGTTCAAGACGGCGGCATCACCACGCGGAACGCCCTTCTGATATGGCACGACACATGGGCGCAGGGCGTGGGATGGATCCACGACCACCACCACCGCATAACGTCCGTCCACCAACTGCACCAGCGAGCCTGGCGGGTACACGCCCATCATGCGAATGAATGCACCCAGCACCGATGCGTCAAAATTTGCGCGCAACAGGGCAAAAAGCCTTGCCACCGCCTCATGGGGTGTCAAGGCCTCCTCACCGTGCAGTGGGTTGCACAGGCGGTCGTAACGATTGACCAGCGCCAGTATCTGCCCCCAGGGGCTGATGTCGTCCGCTAAAAGATGCAGTGGATAGCCGCTGCCATTGGCCATTTCGTGATGCTGCGCAATGGCAATGAGGACATCACTGGGCAAATCCATCCTCTGCGCCAGTTCTACCGACAGGCCCACATGGCTTTGATAGCGCCGTCTGTCAACCGCAGTGAGCGCGGCACCAGGCTCGCCAACATAGGCGGGCAGTCCCAGCTTGCCTATGTCATGCAGCAGTGCAGACACACCCAGTCCATGCAATTGCTGAGCCTGCAAACCCAGCGATTTCCCCAGCAACAGGGCCAGCACCATGACATTGACGGCATGCACCGCCGAAGGCTGGCCGACGCCGCCCGCCAGCAGATGCACTGCACAGGGCCCCTTCGTCAGCAGGTCGGCCACGGATGTGCCGATCAAGGTCTCGGCCTGCTCACGTGCCTGCCGTGGTTCGGCCTGCACAGTTGCAGACACCGCGGCATAGGTGCGGGTGGCTTCCTGAAAACGTTGAGTGCAGCGCTTCTGGCTGGCGTTGAATTGCGCCAGCAGGTCGGTGGCAGCTACCTCATCGGGTTCCAGAACCTCATCCTCATGCCGCTGCGATGCAACCGCCTCAAGCGCGGATTCCCGTCGCCCCTCCAGCACGTGACTGCTTTTGGCAGGGACATAACGCACGGCCTTCAACCCGATCTCACGCAACACGCGGATCTGCTCGGCAGATGAGAGCCTGAAGTTGCTCATCGGGAAGGGATGCTTCATCCAACCCAGTTCGAGTTGGATGAACATCCCCACACGCAGGGCATCGACATCGATCAGGACAGACTGGCTCACTTCGGTTCGCTTGCTATGGGCTTGACAGATAAGTAGCCATGCTGCCCATGATACAGAACCATTATGACTCGTTACTTCTCATGCACCTTATTACATCACAAGACATCAGGGCAAACACCAGGGAGCTGGTTGCCCGTGTACCACATCCATCCACAAGGCGGTAGCGCCCATGCCAAAAAGCACGGCGCCCGCCAGCCTGGTGCCCCAGGAACTGGCCGCCTTGTTCAGACGCGCGCGCATTCCGCGCCACACCATGGGCCCCGCCACTAACCAGATACCGCTGCCAATGCCAAACAGCACCATGCACAGCGCGCCACGCAACACGCTGCCACTCAAGGCCGCGGACAGCAGGGCGGTATAGAGCAAGCCGCAAGGCAATAACGCCCAGGCCATGCCCGTCACCAACAGCCCCCCGGGCCGCTCCACCAGTGGCCGCACCTTGGCCCATACAGCGCGCCCTGCCGCCTCCAGCCATGCCGGCTGGCGCGCCTGCAGCATCATCAACATACCCCAGGCCAGGATCAGCACATGCAGCATCGTCCAGGCCGGGCGCAAGGCAGCAGTATTCTGGCCAAGCCAAGCCAGGCGCTCCATGGCATAAGCAGCCAGCGCGCCCGCGGCCCCATAACCCAGCAGGCGCCCCACATGGAAGCTTGCCGTGCGCTGCACGGCGCCAGTTCGGGGCATCCAGTGCACCACCTGCACATCAGTGGCGGGGGCACGCGCCTGCCCCGTCAACGCCGCGCAAGGCGCTGCACACATGACGAGACAATGTGTCCCACCCATCAAACCCAGGAAGAATGCCGTCGATGCCAGAGCCCATAACATGGCTCAAATGATGCGGGAAAAGCGCGCTCTGTTCCGATCGGCCTGCAAATACCTGTCAAATACCATGGCCACCCCACGCACGAAGAACCACCCCATGCTGGTGACCGTGACACCCTCCGCGCTGATGGTGACCAAGCCTTGCTCGGCCATCTCCTCCAGCTGCCGCAGCTCCGTTTCAAAATAGCTGCGGAAATCAATGAGCCAGGACTGCTCCAGCGGCTCGAACAGTAGTTCCCCCTGGCACATCAGGGCCATGATGACGGCGCGGCGCACCAGATCATCCTTGGTCAGCGCCAGGCCACGCACCACCGGCAGATGGCCGTGGTCGATGGCGTCGTAATACTCATCCAGGGTCTTGACATTCTGGCTGTACGTGGCGCCCACGCGTCCAATGGCTGATACGCCCAAGGCGATCAGATCGCAGTCAGGCTGGGTGCTGTAGCCCTGGAAGTTGCGGTGCAGGCGCCCCTGACGCTTGGCGATGGCCAGCGCATCATCGGGTAACGCAAAGTGATCCATGCCCACGTAGACGTAGCCAGCACCCATGAATGCATCGATGGAGCGTGCCAGCATCGACACCTTGGCCGATGCCATGGGCAGTTCTGCAGTGATGATCCGGCGCTGTGACTTGAAGCGCTCCGGCAGGTGGGCGTAGGCGTAGAGCGCAATTCGGTCAGGCCGCAATTGCGCCACCTGCTCCAGGGTTCGACCAAACGACTCGGGCGTCTGCCGCGGCAGGCCATAGATCAGATCCACGTTCACCGACTCGAAGCCCAGCTTGCGCGCACTCTCGACGAGGTCAAACACCTTCTCAGCGGGCTGTATGCGATGCACCGCTTTTTGCACCTCGGGGTCGAAATCCTGCACGCCAAAGCTGAGGCGGTTGAAACCCAGCTCGGCCAGCAAGGCAAGGCGCTGCTCATCCACGGTGCGTGGATCGACCTCGATCGAGTATTCGCCTCCGGGCACCAGCACAAAACTGCGCTTGAGCATGCCCATGAGTTCACGCAAGCCATCGTCAGACAAGAAGGTGGGGGTGCCACCACCAAAGTGCAGCTGACTGACGTACTGGCCAACGCCGCAATGGGCGGTGTGCAGGTCGATCTCCCGGCTCAGGTAACGCAGATAGACCTCGGCCCGCTCGGGATGCCGGGTAATGATCTTGTTGCACGCACAGTAGTAGCAGAGCGATTCGCAGAACGGTATATGCACATACAGCGACAGCGGCATGGCCTTGCCCACCGACCCTACGCGGCGCTGCTCGAGCGCCAGGATGTATTGCTTCTCGCCAAATGCCTCCACAAAACGGTCAGCCGTCGGGTAGGACGTGTAGCGCGGCCCCGGGACGTCAAAGCGTCTCAAGAGCTCGGTGGTAACAACGGTCATGAAAGGGTTCCTTGCAATTGGTGCGCACTGTGCCGTAGAGTTCCCTTTGCGTCCTTGATGGTGATCAAGCTACCTTGAGGCCGGCATGGTCACAATTTGATCTTGGATCAAATCCTTCAACGAATCGCGACATTCAAAGTCTCGGTCACATTCGCATGTAAGCTCACACCATGAACCGAGTATCCGTGTCTTCCTCGCTGCAATCCATCAAAGTTGCCTGCTCGAACTGCAATCTCCGCGAGCTATGTATGCCTGTGGGCCTGGATGACCAGCAGCTCAAACGCATCGATGACGTCGTTGCGGTACGTCGCAAGATCAAGCGCGGCGGAACCCTGTTTCGCAATGGGGAGCCGTTTACCTCCCTGTTCGCCATTCGTACGGGGTTTTTCAAGACCTGCGTTGCGACCGAAGATGGGCGTGATCAGGTGACTGGCTTTCAAATGGCGGGCGAAATCATCGGCCTGGACGGCATCGTCAATGACCACCACACCTGTGACGCCGTGGCGCTGGAGGACGCAGAGGTGTGCGTCATGCCCTTTGAGCGCATCGAGGAGTTGTCACGCGAGGTGACGGCACTGCAGACCCATGTGCACAAAATCATGAGCCGCGAGATCGTGCGCGAACATGGAGTCATGTTGTTGCTGGGCAGCATGCGCGCTGAGGAACGCCTTGCCGCTTTCCTGCTGAATCTGGTGCAACGCCTGCACGCACGCGGATTTTCGCAGTCAGAACTGGTGCTGCGCATGACACGCGAGGAAATCGGCAGCTACCTGGGCCTGAAACTTGAAACCGTGAGCCGAACCTTCTCCAAGTTCGTAGAAGAAGGAATCGTCGAAGTCAAGCAACGCAACGTGCGCATTGTGAACACCGATGCCTTGAAGCGCATCGTGAACAGCCAACAGTCCTGCCATTGAGAGCACCACGCCAAGGGGTAGCGCATGACCCCAAGGTGCTGGAATCAGGGCGCGTATTTGGTGCTATCGCCCGACCTATCAGACTCTGGTGCTTGGCCGCCGTTGAACTCAAAGGGCGAGAACGACAGCAGCGTCGTGAGCGCACCAGACGCCATGATGATCAGCCAGAACACGAAAAACGCAACCGTGTAGACGCCCTGCCGCGACAGATTCACAGGTTGATCAAACCACTGCAGCGCCTCCGGATCCACGAAGGCAAACACCATCATCTCCAAAACGCCAGCCATGAGAAAGGCAGGCCATGCAATCCACATCAATCGTTGCACCCACATCAAAGCACCTCCTAGTATTTCCTAGCATCCATGCGATGCGCAAATATTCCCCTGATTAAGGCTACGCCATCATCGTGGTTGATCCTGTAACGGAGTGGCCGCGTGGTTACGCCCTTTTGTGGCCGGCGTCATGCTCGAATCGGAGTTTTGCAGGGTCTTGTTGATATCCAGACCACGTTGATAATAATCTTCCTCCAGCACGGGATCGGGTTGAGCAAGCGCCAACCACAAGGTAATAAAACCGGCAACGACAACAATGGCTGGCCCCGAAATAATCAACCAGACATATCCATGCCGCCACCAGGGCGGAGACTCAGGCCTTGAAATTGTTGATGAATTGGATGTCATAGCCAGAAACTCCCTGGGCCTCAGGCGGCCCTAGTCGAACACTGAATGAACGCGATGATGCAGGCATGCATCACCCATTAGCGTGGCACCAGAAACACGGATTTTTCCACGACCTGCCCTTTATCGCCCTGGGCCTTGATATCAAAATACACGGCATGCGATCCGGGTGTTGCGGATCCGTAGGGAATCTGCAAACGCACCGCCACCCAGCGTGATTCAGCCGGCCCAATCTCGATCTCCGGTTCAACAATCACTTCAAGGCCGTCCAACCCATGTGCACCAATCACGTAGCGCTGCGCCCCTTCGGTGGCATTCATGATCTGCAGGCGGTATATGTTTTCGAGTTTGCCACCGGCCACGATACGTGACAACGCCGCGCGATCGCGCACAATATCCACCTTCAATGGCGTGCGCACCACAAGGCTGGCCATCATGCCGATGCATAGCGCCAGCAGGATCGCAGAATAAAACAACACGCGTGGACGCAGCACGCGCTTGAGCATCTGCGACTGAGTCCAATGGTTCTTTACGCCATTTTGCGTAGAGAAGCGAATCAAACCGCGCGGATACTGCATTTTGTCCATCACGGTGTTGCAGGCATCGACGCACAGGCCGCAGCCAATGCAGTCGTACTGCAAGCCATTGCGTATGTCGATACCCGTGGGACAGACCTGCACGCACAGCGAACAATCGATGCAGTCTCCCAGACCCTTGGCCTTGTAGTCCACAGCCTTTGTGCGTGGGCCACGCGGTTCACCACGCTCGGGGTCGTATGTGACGACCAGGGTGTCGTTATCAAACATCGCGCTCTGGAAGCGCGCGTAGGGGCACATGTACTTGCAAACCTGCTCGCGCAAATACCCAGCATTACCATAGGTTGCCAGACCGTAGAAAAAAACCCAGAAAATCTGCCAGTTCCCATTCAGCGATAAAAGCTCCCCTCCCAATTCCCGGATGGGTACGAAATACCCGACAAATGTGAAACCAGTCCAGAACGCCACGCTGACCCAAACCAACTGCTTGAGCGATTTCTTCCAAATTTTTTCAAATGTCCATGGGCCGTTATCCAAACGGATACGTGCACTGCGGTCGCCCTCGATCTTGTGTTCTAGCCACATGAAGATCTCGGTGTAAACCGTTTGTGGACAGGAAAACCCGCACCAGAGCCGCCCCGCCACCGCAGTAAACAAAAACAGCGCCAAGGCCGAGATGATGAGCAGGCCTGTCAGATAAATGAAATCCTGTGGATACAGCACCAGACCAAAAATGTAAAATCGCCTTGCACCCAGGTCAAACAACACCATCTGGCGCTCGCCCCACTGCAACCAGGGCAGCCCATAAAAGATGAGCTGGGTGACGTACACCATAATCCAGCGCCAACTGTCAAACACCCCGCCAATGGAGCGCGGGTAGACTTTTTTCTGCGCCTCGTACAATGAAGCGGTTTGAGTCGTTGGTTTTTCCGCCGGTGCGGCCGCAATGGAGATAACCTTGCGGGGCTTTCCTTCTGCTGGCTTCATGTCAGTAATCCCTTGGTGCAAAAAGAGCCTGCAAAAACGAAAAACAGCCGGCACCCCTGCCAGGGGTTGCCGGCCGATACCTACGCCTTATTTTGCAGCGCCGGGCTTATGGGACAAGCCCCAGACATAGGCGGCCAGCACGTTGATCTGTTGATCCGTCAGCTTTCCTGCCTGCGCCGGCATTTGGTTAGTCTTACCGTTGTTGATCATAGCGATGATCGCTGCTTCACCCCAGCCATGCAGCCAGATGTCATCGGTCAGGTTAGGGGCTCCCAAGGCGGTGTTGCCCTTGCCATCCATACCGTGGCAGGCTGCACAAGCGCCAAATTTTGCCTTGCCCAGCGACGCCTTGAGTGAGTCGTGCGGACTACCAGACAGGCTGAGTACATATTGCGCGACGTTACGAACATCATCGGTGGAACCCACGGCAGCAGCCATGGGCGGCATCACGCCGATGCGGCCGTCATGAATAGTCGTGCGGATGTCGTCGGGCGTACCGCCATGCAGCCAATCGTTGTCGGTAAGGTTGGGAAAGCTCTTGCTGCCCCGCGCGTCCGAGCCGTGGCATTGTGCGCAATTGTTCATGAACAAGCGATCCCCGATGGCCATGGCGGCCGGATCGGCGGCAATCTGCTCGGTCGTCATGCTGTCAAAACGCGCATACAAGGGCTTCAACTCGGCGTTGGCCTTTTCCACCTCAGCCTGGTACTCACCAATCTGCGTCCAACCCAGCTGCCCCTTGAAGGTGCCCAAGCCCGGATAGGCAGCCAGATAGGCGAATCCAAACAGGATGGTAATGACGAACAGCCACATCCACCAACGGGGCATGGGGTTGTTCATTTCCCTGAGGTCTTCATCCCAAACATGGCCAGTGGTGTTGTCGGCAGCCGACTCCACCTTCTTGCGCGAGGTAATCCATAGCAACAAGGCACAGCCAATGATGCCGGCGAGGGAAATCCCCGCCACCCAAATAGACCAGAAACTACTGGTGAAATCACTCATAGATATTCTCTTGGTATCGGTTGGAGCAATTAATCGTCGTTCGCGAAGGGCAGCTGTGCTGCCTCATCGAATCGGGCCCGGTTACGGGCCATGTAGGCCCAGTACCAGATGCCCAGAAAGCACGCCAGCGAAATCAGCGTGACCACGATACGCATGGTGGTGATGTCCATGGCCAGCCCTCTTTACTTGATTGCCGTGCCGAGCACCTGGAGGTAGGCGATTACCGCCTCCATCTCGGTCTTGCCATTTACGGCCTCGGCAGCACCAGCGATTTCCTCATCCGTATAAGGAACCCCTACACGGCGCAGGGCACGCATATGGGGTGCCATGCTGGCGGCGTCCACCTTGGTTTTTTCCAACCAGGAGTAGGCCGGCATATTCGACTCCGGCACCACATCGCGCGGGTTGTTCAGGTGAATGCGGTGCCATTCATCGCTGTACTTGCCGCCCACGCGGTGCAGATCCGGGCCGGTACGCTTGGAGCCCCACTGGAACGGGTGGTCATAGACGAATTCGCCTGCGACCGAGTAGTGGCCGTAACGCAGTGTCTCGGAGCGAAACGGACGGATCATCTGCGAGTGGCAGTTATAGCAACCTTCACGCTGATAGACATCGCGTCCGGCCAGTTGCAAAGCCGTATAGGGCTTGAGGCCCTGAACCGGCTCCGTGGTCGACTTCTGAAAGAACAGTGGAACGATTTCCACCAGCCCCCCCATTGCGACGACCAGCAGGATCAGCACAATCATCAGGAAGTTGTTGGTTTCCACCTTTTCGTGGGTGAAGCCTGAGTTCGTTTGATTGGGTACGTTAGACATCGACAAATTTCCTCAAACCTCAGGCGTGCGTGGGATTGACGGCCGGAATGGCGACCTTGACGGAGCGGCCCGAAATGGCGGTCATCCAGGTATTCCAGGCCATGACGCACATACCGGACAGATACAGCACGCCACCCAGGAAGCGGATTGCGTAGAACGGATAAGTGGCCTTGACGCTCTCGACGAAGGTGTAGGTGAGGGTGCCATCGGGGTTCACCGCACGCCACATAAGGCCCTGCATCACGCCGGCAATCCACATGGCAGCGATGTACAGCACGATACCGATCGTCGCCAGCCAGAAGTGCAGCTCGATGGCTTTGACGGAATGCATCTTGTCGCGGCCAAACAGACGCGGGATCATGTAGTAGAGCGAACCCATGGTGACCAGGCCCACCCAGCCAATGGCGCCAGAGTGCACGTGGCCAACAGTCCAATCCGTGTAATGCGACAGGGCGTTGACGGTCTTGATGGACATCATCGGGCCTTCGAAGGTGGACATGCCGTAGAACGACAGCGACACGATCAGGAAGCGCAGGATGGGGTCGTCACGCAGTTTGTGCCAGGCGCCCGACAGCGTCATGATGCCGTTGATCATGCCGCCCCAGCTGGGAGCGAGCAGGATGATCGAAAACACCATGCCGACGGACTGCGTCCAGTCGGGCAGGGCCGTGTAATGCAGATGGTGCGGACCGGCCCACATGTAGGTGAAGATCAACGCCCAGAAGTGGACGATGGACAGGCGGTAGCTGTACACCGGGCGGCCAGCCTGCTTGGGAATGTAGTAATACATCATGCCCAGGAAGCCCGTGGTCAGGAAGAAGCCCACGGCATTGTGACCATACCACCACTGCACCATGGCGTCTTGCACGCCGGCGTAGGCGGAGTAGCTCTTCATAAAGGTGGCAGGCATTTCCGCGCTGTTGACGATGTGCAGCAATGCAATGGTCAGAATGAATGCGCCGAAGAACCAGTTGGCAACGTAGATGTGCTTAACCTTGCGCTTGCCTACGGTGCCGAAGAACACGATGGCATACGCCACCCAGACCAGTGTGATCAGGATGTCGATGGGCCATTCCAGTTCAGCGTATTCCTTGCTGGTGTTGTAACCCAGCGGCAAGGTGATGACAGCCGCGACGATGACAAGCTGCCAGCCCCAGAACGTGAAGGGAATCAACGGCCCGCCAAACAGCTTGGTCTGGCAGGTGCGCTGCACCACGTAGTAGCTGGTGGCGAACAGGCCGCAACCGCCGAAGGCAAAAATCACGGCGTTGGTGTGCAACGGGCGCAGACGGCCATAGCTGAGCCATGGAATACCGAAATTGAGCTCCGGCCATGTCAGCTGGGCGGCGATGAACACGCCGACCAGCATACCGACCACCCCCCAGACCACGGACATGATCGTAAATTGGCGCACGACGGTATCGTCGTAGTGCGCAACTTTTGTTTGTGATGACTCCATCGGTTACCTCGTTGCTAAACAGAATACAGTTTCAACCGGACACACATTAGGGTTATTGAGCATTGTCAATCACTCCTTAATATGCGCTCCCCCTCTTGTTCGACGTTTTCGAATTGTCCTTGGTAGACCGCCCACCACAGGCCGGCCAGCACGAACAGCACCAGCACGACGGACAACGGAATCAACAAATACAAGATGTCCATGATCAGGCAACTCCCATAGCCTCTTGCCCCGAGGTCGCCACAGCGGCACTGGCAACGTCACGGCCCCCGGTGCGCGTCAGGCGCGCAGCATTCAAAACCACCAGCAGCGAGCTCAGCGCCATGCCCAACCCGGCCAGCCAGGCGGGCATGTAGCCCGCAATGGCCAGGGGCACGCCCACGGCGTTGTAACCAGCGGCCCACCACAGGTTCTGACGCACGATATGCATGGTGCGACGCGCCACCAAAACGGTCTGGCTCACGAGTGCAAGATTGTCACCCAAAACAACGATGTCAGAACGGGATTGCGCCAACGCAACGGATTTGCCAAAAGTCAGAGAAGCGTCAGCACCAGTCAACACCGGCCCATCATTGAGGCCATCCCCCACCATGGCGACTTTGTGTCCCTGCGCCTGCAAGGCCTGCAGATGCTGCAATTTGTCCTGTGGCGAGCAGCCGCCGCGTGCCGCCTGGATGCCTGTCAGCCCAGCCACACGCTGCACGGCCAGGCCATGATCGCCCGACAACAATTCCACTGTGATGCCCGCCGCCCGCAATTGCTGCACCACGGCCGGCGTCTCGGGGCGCAGTTCTTCACTCAGGTCAAAGCGCGCCAGCTCACTCACCTGCCCGGCCTGCTCTAGCGACAGCACCACCTGCTGCTGCGCGCCCTCGTCCGCCGGCACGCGCGCGTGCGCTGCCGAACCCAGGCGCAGCAGCACCTGCCCATGCCCCTCCCAGGTTGCCTGCGCTTGCAAACCCGCGCCAGCCAATTCCTCAACCGCATCCAGGCGCCAACTCGCATCAAGCCGCGGCAAGGTCTCGGCAGCCGCAACCAAGGCACGCGACACCGGATGCAGCGAATGCCGGGCCAGCATTGCGGCCAGGCTCAAGGCTTGCCCGGGCGTGAGCCCCGCCCCAGGTGCCACCCGCGTATCGACGACCGCCAACCGGTCACGCGTGAGCGTGCCGGTCTTGTCGAACACCACGGTATCCACCGTCGCCAGCGCCTCCAGCGCCTGCAGGTTGCGCACCAGCACCCCCTTGCGCGCCAGCGTACCGGCAGCCGTCAGCATGGCCACCGGCGTGGCCAGAGACAGCGCGCAAGGGCAGGTGACCACCAACACCGCCACGGCCACCATCAAGGCGTGGCTGGGATCGGTAGGCCACCACCAGACAACCGCAAGTGCGGCGGCAAGCAATACGCCGACCAGGAACGGGCGCGCCACCCGGTCGGCCAGTTGCGCCAGACGCGGTTTTTGCAGCGAGGCACTTTCCATCAGCGCCACGATCTGACCAAAGCGCGTCTGGGCGCCCAGTGCCTGCACCGTCACCTCGACCGTGCTGCGCAGGTTGTAGCTGCCGGCGGTCACCGTGCTGCCGGGCCGCTTGGCCACCGGCTTGGATTCACCCGTCAACAAGGCCTCATCTGCCTGCGTAGACCCGCTGAGGACGCACCCATCGGCCGGGAAGGCCTCGCCAGGCAACACCCGCACCACATCGCCCAGTTGCAGGCGCCGAGTGGCCACGCGCTCGAAGCCGCCTGCCGCCATGCGCCGCTCCACGCTGTCGGGCAGGCGGTTCATGACTGCCTCCAATGCCCCCGCGGTACGGTCGCGCAGGCGCAATTCCAGCCAGCGGCCGGTGAGCAGGAAGAACACGAACATGGTGAGCGAGTCGTAATACACCTCGCGCCCAAACGGCCCAGTGGGATCGAACGTGCCCAGCATGCTCACCACGAAAGTGATCAGCATGCCCAGAGCCACAGGCAGATCCATGCTCACGCTGCGCTGGCGCAAATCGCGCAGCGCACTGGAGAAGAACGGCCCGCAGGCAAACAGCACCACCGGCAGGCTGATGACCCAGGAGGCCCAGCGCAGCAATTGCTCCATCTCGAAGCTCAGGTCACCAGGCATGGCCTGGTAGGCAGGCCATGCGTACATCATGACCTGCATCATGCAAAAACCGGCCACCAGCCAGCGCCACAGGGCGCGGCGGTTCTCGCGCCGGCGCTCCTCGCGTGCCAATGCGTCCAGCGCCGGAATCGGTCTATAACCGGCCTTGCGCACCGCCTCCATCCATTGCGATGGCAGCACCTGCACCGGGTTCCAGACCACGCGCGCCCGGCGCGTGGCGGCGCTCACGTCCACATCGCTCACCCCAGGCACCCGGCGCAGGGCATCCTCGATGGTCAGCGCGCAGGCGGCACAGTGCATACCCTCCAGCACCACATGGGACTCCCAGGCGGTTTCCGTCGGCGGCAGTGGTTGCGCGGCAGCCTTTCCATGCGGTCTGCCAAAGGCTGCCCACTCTTGCGGGTCATCCAGTAGCGTGGCAGCATCGGGCGCAACCGCTTCATCAGCGGCCGTCAAAAGACCGGGAGGTTTGTTTGACATAGATCGAGAATTATCCTTATTGCTCGAGACCTGAAATTGACATGAATCAAGATGAGCGGTGTGGACTATCCTATGCTTGTTCATCAACCCACCAAAATATTAGGAGAAACGCATGTACAAACGCATACTGATCGCCACTGACGGTTCCCAACTGTCAGACATGGCCGTGGAAAGCGGCCTGTCGCTGGCAGGCCTGATGGGCGCATCGGTGATTGCCCTGAAGGTGGTGCCGCGTTACCCGCGCAACTATTTCGACGGCACCCTGCCCGTCGAGGTCGCAGACATCAAGCGCATCGAGAAGCAGTGGAGCGAAGCGGCACAGACGCTGGTGAACAAGGTCAAGGCGCGCGGCTCCGACGAGGGCGTGAGCGTCAAGGCCGTCGTGGTCAAGTCAGACCTGATCGCCGAGGCCGTGATCGCGGCCGCCAAAAAGCACAATTGCGACCTGATCGTCATGGCCTCGCACGGCCGCAAGGGCATCAAGCGCCTGCTGCTGGGCAGCGAGACGCAGCATGTGCTGACGCACTCGCACATTCCAGTGCTTGTGCTGCGATAGATTCAAAACAAGCCGCAAACGCTTTACTGCAAAGCGCTGATAGCTATTGATAAAATAGCAAAAAGGCGGCCTGGGCCGCCTTTTTGCTTTGTCTGCTGCCAGGCCCGTTCAGGCCACAAACAAGCCCTTGTACTGATCCCGCAGCAGGTTCTTCTGCACCTTGCCCATGGTGTTGCGCGGCAGTTCGGTGGCCACGAAGCAGCGCTTGGGGATCTTGAAGTTGGCCAACTGGCTCTTGAGAGCGGCGATGATGGCCTCGCCGTCCAGCTTGGCACCGGGCTTGGCGATCACTACCGCCACGCCCACCTCGCCAAAGTCCGGGTGCGGCACGCCGACCAGGGCGCTCTCGGCCACGCCGGGCATGTCGTTGATGTAGCCCTCGATCTCGGCCGGGTAGACGTTGTAGCCGCCGCTGATGATCAAGTCCTTGCTGCGGCCCACGATGCTCACGTAGCCGCGCTCGTCCACCCGGCCGACGTCGCCGGTCTTGAACCAACCATCGGCGCTGAACTCCTCCGCCGTCTTCTCGGGCATGCGCCAGTAGCCCTTGAAAATGTTCGGGCCTTTGACCTGGATATTGCCAATCTCACCTACGGGCAATTCCTTGCCCGCATCGTCGGCCACGCGCAGATCCACGCCGGGCAGCGGAAAGCCTACGGTGGAGCCGCGGCGCTCGTCCTGCCCACCAAAGCGCTCATCGGCGCTATAGGGATTGGAAGTCAGCATGGTGGTCTCGCTCATGCCGTAACGCTCCAGGATAGTGTGGCCGGTGCGCTCCTGCCATTCCTTGAAGGTCTCGATGAGCAGCGGCGCCGAGCCCGAGATGAATAGGCGCATGTGGCTGGCCGCCTCCTTGGTCAGCGCTGCCTCGGCCAGCATGCGCACATAGAGCGTGGGCACGCCCATGAACACGGTAGCGCGCGGCATGGCAGCGATGGCTGCCTTGGGATCGAACTTGGGAAACCAGATGATCTTGCTGCCATTGAGCAGCGCGCCGTGGATGGCCACGAACAGGCCATGCGCATGGAAGATGGGCAGTGCGTGGATGAGCACATCACCAGCCTTCCAACCCCAATAATCCTTGAGCATCCGCGCATTCGTGAGCAGGTTGCCGTGCGACAGCATGGCCCCCTTGCTGCGCCCCGTCGTGCCGCTGGTGTAGAGGATCGCCGCAAGCTCATCGGCCTGCTTCTCCACAGGGACATGCAGGTCGTCAAAGTGCGCCGCGCGCTCGAGCAAACTGCCATCACGATCTTCGCCAAGGGTAAAAACATGGGCGGCGCCCGCCGAGGCCGCAATCGCGGAAACCCAGCCCAGGTTCTTTGGCGTGCACACCACAACGGCAGGTTCGGCGTTGCCGACGAAATATTCGATCTCAGCGCTCTGATAGGCGGTATTGAGCGGCAGGAACACATGGCCGGCACGCAGCGTCGCCAAGTACAGCGTCATGGCCTCTACGGACTTCTCGACCTGTACGGCGATGCGGCTGCCCTGGGGCAGATCCAGCGAAGCCAGCAGGTTTGCGATACGTGCGCTCATCCGATCCAGATCGCCCCATGCGTAATGCAGTGCCTGCCCATGCGGCGATACCGCCTCAACGGCGATTTCGTCCAGATCGGCAGGAAACGCAGCGCGCAGCGCCACAAACAGATTGCTATCGGACATATAAACCTTTTTCAAATCACAAAAATCATGGGCGCCCAAGGAACCGCCCGCCATCGGGCACACCAGGAACTTACTTTGTAACCTCGGCAGCACCCGAACGCTCGGTGATGATCTTGTACTTCTTGCCGTCACCGATCGCCCAGCCCTTGAACTCCTCCGAGGAAGCCAACGGCCATGCCACATTGCCCTGCTTCTCCAGCCTGGCCTTCACATCCGCGTCGGCGAGCACCCGGTTGCTGGCTTCGAACAGCTTTTTCGTTACCGCCGGAGGCAGGTTGGCGGGGCCATAGAGACCAAACCAAAGACTGAAGTCGTAGTCGTTGATACCCGCCTCTTTCATGCTCGGGAGTTCGGGAAACAGCGGCGAGCGATCGGCCGTCGTCACGGCCATCAGCCGCAGCTTGCCGCCCTGCACCATGGGCAGCACGGAAGGCGGCGTGCCAAAGGTCATATCCACATCGCCTGCGCCAACGGCCTGAATCGATGGGGCGCCGCCCTTGAACGGTACATGCAGCATGTCGATGCCCGCCGCCTGCGCAAACGCTGCACCCGCCAGATGCGTTACCACGCCGGTGCCCGACGATGAATAAGTCAGCTTGCCGGGGTTCTTGCGCGCCCTGTCCATCAAGCCCTTGACGGAGCTCTCGGGAAAGTCTTTCTTCACGGCCAGCAGCATCGGCGAATTGCTCCAGCGCGCAATCGGCGTGAAGCTCTTCACACCGTCATACTTGGCGCTCTTGTACAACAGCTGGTCGGAGCCATAGAGGTTCGAACTGCCGAGCAGCAGCGTATAGCCGTCTGCGGGGGCCCGTGCCACCAGATCCGAAGCGATCGTGGTGCCGGCGCCAGGCCGATTGTCCACGACGATCGATTGAGACAGCTCGCGGCCCAGTTTTTCGCTGATGATGCGTGCCACGGCATCGGCGCCGCCGCCTGGCGGGAAGCCAACGATCAAGGTGATCGGGCGTGAAGGATAGGCATCGGCCAGCGCGGCCGCACTTGCGGCGACGGCCAGCGCGGCTACCAGAGCTTTCTTGAACATGTCTTGTCTCCGTTTCAGGGTGAGGTAGGTGATTTATCGAGGACGCGACTAGCGTCCCTTGAATTTCGGCTTGCGCTTCTCGCGCCAGGCGGTACCGCCCTCTTTCAGGTCTTCGGAGTGAACCGTCTGGAAGACATCGCGTGCAATGGCCTCGGGGTCATGGCGCCCACGTGCAATCAGGTTCAGATGCTTCTTCATGCCGAACAGCGGCAGCGGCGCCATGGCGCTCAAGGTTTCGGTCAGGCCAGACACGGTGGCGTCCAGCGCATCCGACTCCACCAGATGCGTGAGAAATCCGCATACCTTCATGTCTGCGGCATTCAGACGCTCGCAGGTCAGAAACAAGCGCTTGGCCGCGTCCACGCCGAGGCGGGTCACATAGCGCTCCAGCCCAGCCTGATAAAAATGCAGGCCCAGCCGCGCTGCAGGCATGAACATTTCCGCCGCGGTGGTGCCGACACGGAAGTCGCAGGCCAAGGCCATGTCGGTGGCGCCGCCATAGACGCCTCCGTGAACCACTGCGATGGTCACCGCGCGGCACTGCTCGAACACATCGACCATTTCGCCAAAGCTGCTGCCCTTCTCCTGGCTTCCTTTAACTTCTGATATATCATATCCACTACAAAAATACTTACCTTCCCCTCGCAGAACCAGAACGCGCACATCATCCAGTTCATTGATCCGCTGGACATGAGAGATAAGAACGGGCAAGTCCTCTGGAACCAAACGATTGGCCACGTCGGGGCGCCTGAGGGTGATGGTCGCAACATGGTCTTGCAAGTGAAGGTCGGGTGTCATGCGTATCAAAATTTGAAATAGATATATCTATTATTGGATATGAACTCAGATTCTGCACAGATAGGGCAAACCCTAGGCCTGCAAAGCATGCAGGATCGGATCCGCCTCGCCATTGAGGAAGACCTCAAGAACGGCATCCTGCAGCCCGGCTCTGCAATCGACGAGCAGGAGCTATGCGCGCGCTTCCAGACATCGCGCACACCGGTACGCGAGGCGCTGCTGCTGCTGTCAGCCAAGGGCATGGTGAGCATTCTTCCGCGTATTGGCATCTATGTGCGCCAATTGGAAGCAAGAGAGCTCATTGCCATGATGGAGGGCCTGGCCGAACTTGAAGGCGTGCTCGCACGGCTGGCGGCACACCGGATCGGCGCGGATCTCAAATCACAGCTACTTGAGGCACTGGAAAAAACCTCCAGATTCGCGCTGGAGGGCGATTCCACAGGGTACGAGCGGGCCAATGCGCAGCTGCATGAATTGATATATCAATCCAGCGGGAATGCTTTTATCGTGGAACAGACCATGGAGGCGCGCCTGCGCGTCGCCCCGTACCGCAACCGGATGTTTGAAAAGCCCGCGCGACTGTTGCGCTCTCAGGCCGAGCATGCGGCGGTCGTGGCTGCCATTGTCAAGGGAGACAGCGAAGGGGCAGCCGAAGCCATGCGCAATCACATCTCCGCGGGCGGACGAGCCTTTGCGGACATGGTGCTGACCGCCCCTCCCGCTGCCACGCTGCAGCCGCGTCGACGCATACGCAGGGCGGAAAAAAGATAGCCAGGGAGGCGTGCAGAGCCCAGTCGCCGCGTCGCGCCGGTTCTCCCCTCAAACGAACATATTTTTATACTGATCCCGCAGCAGGTTCTTCTGCACCTTGCCCATGGTGTTGCGCGGCAGCTCTGTGGCCACGAAGCAGCGCTTGGGGATCTTGAAGTTGGCCAGCTGGCTCTTGAGCGCGGCTATGATGGCCTCGCCGTCCAGCTTGGCACCGGGCTTGGCGATCACTACCGCCACGCCCACCTCGCCAAAGTCCGGGTGCGGCACGCCGACCAGGGCGCTCTCGGCCACGCCGGGCATGTCGTCGCTGTAGCCCTCGATCTCGGCCGCGTAGACGTTGTAGCCGCCGCTGATGATCAAGTCCTTGCTGCGGCCCACGATGCTCACGTAGCCGCGCTCGTCCACCCGGCCGACGTCGCCGGTCTTGAACCACCTTCCGCCATGTTCATCGGCGCTGAATTCCTCCTTGGTTTTCTCGGGCATGCGCCAGTAGCCCTGGAACACGTTCGGGCCCTGCACCTGGATGTTGCCGATCTCGCCCACGGGCAGCGCCTGGCCGGCATCATCGACCACGCGCAGGCCCACGCCCGGCAGCGGAAAGCCGACGGTGGCGCCGCGCCGCTCGACCTGGCCGCCATGGCGCGCGTCGGCCGCGTAGGGGTTGGAGGTCAGCATGATGGTCTCGCTCATGCCGTAGCGCTCCAGAATGGTGTGGCCGGTGCGCTCCTGCCATTCCTTGAAGGTCTCGATGAGCAGCGGCGCCGAGCCGGAGATGAACAGGCGCATGTGGCTGGCCGCGGCCTTGGTCAGCGCTGCCTCGGCCAGCATGCGCACGTAGAGCGTGGGCACGCCCATGAACACCGTGGCGCGCGCCATGGCGGCGATGGCGGCCTTGGGGTCGAATTTCGCCATCCAGATCATCTTGCTGCCATTGATCAGCGCCCCGTGGATGGCCACGAACAGGCCATGCACATGGAAGATGGGCAGGGCATGGATCAGCACGTCATCGGGCTGCCAGCCCCAATAATCCTTGAGCATGACGGCGTTGGACAGCAGGTTGCCATGCGTCAGCATCGCCCCCTTGCTGCGCCCGGTGGTGCCGCTGGTATAGAGGATGGCGGCCAGGTCGTCGGCGCCCTTGACGGCCGGCTCGTGCACATCGCCGCAATGCGCGGCGCGCTCCAGCAGGCTGCCCGTGCGCTCGTCGCCCAGCGTGAACACATGCTGCGTGCCGGCGTTGAAAGCGATCTTGGACACCCAGCCGAAGTTGCCCGGCGTGCAGACCACGACGGCCGGCTCGGCGTTGCCGATGAAGTACTCGATCTCGGCGCTCTGGTACGCGGTGTTGAGCGGCAGGAAGACATAGCCGGCGCGCAGCGTGGCCAGGTAGAGCAGCATGGCCTCGACCGACTTTTCCACCTGCACGGCGATGCGGCTGCCTTCGGGAATCTTCAGCGAGACCAGCAGATTGGCGATGCGCGCGCTGGCGCGATCCAGGTCGCGCCAGGTGTAGAGCAAGGGCTCGCCCGCGCTGGTGGCGGTTTCGACGGCGACCTGATCCAGGTCGGCAGGAAAGGCGGCGCGCAGGGCCGTGAACAGGTTTTGCGAAGAGTGGCTCATAAGGGTCAAAGAAAGTGGTTCAGAAGGCGGGAGCGCGCTTGGCCAGGAAGGCGTTGATGCCCTCGCGGTGTTCGGCGCTGTCGGCGTAGGCGTATGGGTCAGCTACGCTATCGGTAGCTGTTTGCGCTTGATGGACAATCGTTTGCGGCATATTTGATACTTGTATTTCGCGCAGCGTCTGTTTGTTCATGCGGGCCGCCGCCGGGGCCAGGGCGGCAATGCGCAGGGCGCTGGCCAGGGCTTCGGCCTGCAGGCGCTCGGGCGCCACCACGCGGCTTAAAAAGCCACGTTGCGCCATCTCGGCGGCGCTGAAGCTGGCGGCCTCCAGCAGCATCTGGCGCGCCGTGACGTCGCCCACGGCGCGCGCCACCAGCGCGGCCTCGCGCGGCGCCATGGGAAAGCCAAGCTTGGCAATCGGCGCGCCAAAGCGCGCCCCCGTCTCGGCAATGCGGATGTCGCAGCAGCTGGCAATCTCCACCCCCGCGCCCATGCAGGCGCCGGCAATGCGCGCGACGATGGGCACATCACAGGCCAGCATGGCCGCCAGGCCGCCCCAGACATCGCCCTCATGGAAGTCGCGCAGCTGCTGTGGATCGAAGCGAAAGGCCGGGTATTCGGAGATGTCGCCACCCGCGCAGAAGGCCTGGCCTGCACCTTCAATCAGAACGCAGCGCACGTCCGCATTGCGCTGAATGCTTTCAAAAACAGAGCGCAACTGGCGCCACATGGCACGCGACATGGCGTTGAGCCGGCCATCGTGGCACAGCGTGACCCGCATCACGCCGCGGCCTGCGGCCTCTCCAGCGGCCATGGCCGCGACAACTTCACCCGACATCTTCTTTCTTTCAATCTTCAATCTTGCTTGATTAGAAAGCTGTCTCAGACGCCTTCCCCCTTTGTGGGAAGGCTGGGATGGGGCTGGAGCGCCGGCATCTTGCCGGCATCGACGCGCGAGCGTCGCTGGCCCCCACCCCTGCCCTCCCCCAGAGGGGGAGGGAGTAAGGAACACATCATTCCAGCTTGGCACCAGAGGCCTTGACCACCTGGGCCCAGCGCCTGACCTCGCTGCCGACCATCTTGCCAAAATCAGCCTGCGACAGTTGGCCAAATTCGGCCCCGTTGCCGGCCCAGATGGTCTTGATGTCCTCGGTGTTGCCCAGCTTGCGTATCTCATCGACGATGCGCGCCTGCACATCCGCCGGCGTGCCCTTGGGCGTCCACAGGCCGTACCAGGTGGAGACGGTGTAGTCCGGCAGGCCCACCTCGGCCGCGCAGGGCACGTCGGGGAAGGCCGGGTTGCGCTTGGAGCCAGAGACCATCAACGCCTTGATGCGCCCGCCCTTGATGTGCGTGGCGGACGAGCCCAGGCCGTCGAACATCATGTCCACGTTGCCCGCTATCAAATCTTGTAGCGCCGGGCCCGCGCCGCGGTAGGGGATATGGGTGATAAAGCTGCCGGTCTGCAACTTGAACAGCTCACCCGCCAGATGGTGCGAGCTGCCGGCGCCGGCCGAGCCGTAGTTGAACTTGCCCGGGTTGGCCTTCATCAAGGCCAGGAACTGCCGTATGTCCGCCACCTTGATGTTGCGCGGGTTCACCACCACCACCTGCGGCACGCTGGCCAGCAGCGCCAGGGGCACAAAATCTTTCTCGATGTCGTAATCCAGCTTGGGGTACATGGAGGGCGCGATCACATGGTGCACGCCGCCCATGAACAGGTTGTAGCCATCGGCATGCGCCTTGGCCGCCGCGCTGGCACCCACCGTGCCACCGGCGCCGCCGCGGTTGTCAATGACCAGGGTCTTGCCCGTGGACTTGGAAAACTGCGCCGCCAGCGGGCGCGCAAAGGCGTCGGTGCCGCCACCCGCCGGAAAGGGCACGATCAGGTTCACCGGTTTGCTGGGCCAGCCGCCCGCAGCCTGGGCCCAGGCGCCGCCTGCTGCCAGACCCAAGCCGGTGGCGCCGGCGGCGCGCAGCAGGTCGCGCCGGTTCGGGCTTGCGCCAATGATGTCGTTGCTCTGGTTCATTGCCTTGTCTCCTTGCTGTTGTAGGTCGTGGTGAATCTCAATCGCGGCACAGGGCTTCGATCTCGCCCGACACCGGTACCTCGCCCTGCGCCAGCAGGTCGCGGTGCTTGTCGATGCGTTTGAGGTCGTACAGATAGTTGACCATCAGGCCAAAGGACTGCTTGAGCCCCTTGGATGATGGGTCGCCGGCCCAGTTCAGGCGCTCCACGCGGGCGCCGTTGCCGAGGTGAAAGCGCGCCACGGGATCGAGCGGCTTGCCATCCTGCAGCTCGCGCCCCAGGTAGCGCGCCGCGCTGTGCATGAGCAGCTGGCGCACGGGGGATTTTGCGGGCAGCTCCAGCGCCTTGTCGGCCGCGGCCAGCACATGGGCGGCCTGCGGCGGCTCAAAGCCCACGGCCCGGCCCAGCTCCGCCAGCTGCCTGGCGTCCAGGCGCTGCAGCTGCAAGGCGCCGTGCTTTGCAAACCAGGCACGAAAGCCCGGGATGGGCGAGAGCGTGGCAAAGGTGCGCAGGCGCGGAAACTCCTGCATCAAGATGTCGGCCACATGCTTGATGAGCGAATCGCCAAAGCTCACGCCGCGCAGCCCCGTCTGGGTGCTGCTGATGGAATAGAAGATGGCCGTGGTGGCGCGCTGGATGTCCGCCGCCTCGGCCGATTCGTCCAGGAGCGGCGTGATGCTGGACGAGATCTCATCGACCAGCGCCACCTCGACAAAGATCAGCGGCTCATGGGGCAGGCGCGGATGAAAGAAACCGTAGCAGCGCCGGTCGCTGTCCAGCCGGTTCTTCAGGTCGGCCCAGCTGCGGATGTCGTGCACCGCCTCGTACTTGATGAGCTTTTCGATCAGCGAGGCCGGCGAGTCCCAGGACAGGCGCTTCAGGTCGAGAAAGGCGACGTCGAACCAGGTGGAGAACAGCTGCTCCAGCTCGGCCTCCAGCGGCAGCAGGCATTTGTCGTGCTTGAGCCGCGGCAGCAGCTCGGCACGCAAATCCACCAGAAAGCGCATGCCTTCGGGGAAGGCCGAAAAGCGCTGCAACAGGCGCGTGCGCGGCGCGGCCAGGGCGCGCCGCAGGTGGGCCTCGGCATGGGGCGCGTCGGATGTGCCCATGGCGGCCTCATAGCGCTGGTGTGCGCTCTTCATGTGCGCCACATCGGGGGTGAACTGCTCGCTCATCAAGAGCCACAGGTCGCGCCGTTCTGGCGCCGGCGCGCCCGCGTACCACGCGGCCACGGCCTGGGCGCGGCGCCCGCCCTCGATCTCGCTCACGCGCGGCGCCGCCGCCTCCTGCAGCTGCGTGAGCAGCTGGCGCAGGGCGCGTGGCGACAGCGCCTCGTCGCCACGGCGCAGCGTGGCCTGCAGGCGCTCATGCGTGCTGCGCTCGGGCTCGGCCTTATGGCGGGCCGCAGCGCCCTCTTCCTTGTCGGTGGCGGCCTTGCCGCGTGCCGGGCGCAGGCGGCTGACATTGCGCGCGATCCAGGTCGTGGTGGTGCTCATGGTGCGATCCGTGACGGTGGGTTGCGGGTCAGTTCGCGCAGCGCATCGCGCTGGGCAAAAAGATGTTGGCGCATGGCCTGCTCGGCAGCCTCGGCGTCGCGCGCCTTCAGCGCCTCGAAGACCTGCAGGTGCTCGGCCAGGCTTTGCTGCAAACGCCCCGGCAGCTGCAAGGTCTGGTGCCGTGCCAGGCGCAAAATCTTGCGCAGATCGCCAATCACCTGGGCCAGCCAGCGATTGTCGGCCAGGGTGATGAAAGCCTCGTGAATGGCGTAGTTGGCCTCGTAGTAAGCATTGATGCGGCCGGCAGCGGCATGCCCGGCCAGGCGCTGGTGCAGCAGCTCCAGCGCGGCCACATCGGCGGCTCCGGCGCGCCGCGTGGCCTCGTAGGCTGCGCGGCCCTCCAGCAGCGCGATCACCGGGAAGATCTGATCCACGTCACGCTCCGTGATTTCGGCCACGAAGCAGCCACGGCGCGGCTCGTGGCGCAACAGGCCCTCGGCCACCAGCACCTTCAACGCCTCGCGCAGCGGCGTGCGCGATACCGCCAACTGCTCGCACAGCGCGGCCTCGTCCAGAAAACTGCCCGGCGCCAGCTGGCCGGTAAAGATCAGCTGGCGCAGCTGCTCGGCGGCCTCGTGGTGCAGGGAATTGGCAACGCAGCGCATAAGGGTCGGATGGCAATGTCGAGTGGCAGACAAAACGAGACCAAAGCTTCAGGGGGCCTGAGGCGCATCATTACGCATAATTTTCTGTAATTATGGGCGGCATGCGGCACGGCGGCGCTGGGGCTATCACCTAACTGGGCGTTTGTCGTTTGTCGTTTTGCGCTCAACGAAGCCTGACTACGCCTGGAAATCTGCGCCTCGCCTCCCTATACTGGCCGCAACCAGGAATGGGGAGGTTTCAAGCCACAAGCCCCCCTGCAGCTGCTTTTGCTGGGAGGTTGGCATGGACAGATTCCAGTTTTGTGCGGGTTTGCTCGGCGGTGCTGCGCTCGCCGCCCTGCCTTTGGCGGCCTTTCCTCAGGCGGCGCCAACACCGCGGCTGGACGCAGTCCAGGCCACCAACATGGCATGGCTGCTGCTCATGCTCTCGCATCTCATCACCAATGCCTATCTTCAACGGGGCCAGGCCATCGCCTCAGACAACGCCCAAT
>JAFEER010000257.1 GCA_018240985.1 Pseudomonadota bacterium | reverse complement strand
GACAACGCCCGGGTGCTGCTGCAAGACTCCATCACGCAGTACGAGGCGCATCTGGCCGCGCTCAAGGCCTTCCAGCCCAACGCGGCCGTGCAGGCCAGCCTGGCGCAGCTGCACACCTTCTGGGCGCAGTTCAAGGCACTGCTGGCGGGCGAGCCGACCCGCAGCGGCGCCAATGCACTCTACGACGCCAACGAGACGCTGCTGAGCGCGGCGCACTACCTCACCATTTCCTACGCCAACAACAGTGGCGCACCGCTTGAACACCTGATAGCCCTGGCCGGGCGCCAGCGCATGCTGTCGCAGCGCATGGCCAAGTTTTACTTCTATCGCACCTGGGAGCTGTACGAGGCCGCGGCCGACATGGAGCGGCACCTGAGCCGGGCGCACTTCACGGCGGTGCTGACGCAGCTGGAGACCTCCGCCCATGCCTCGGCCGCCGCCCAGGCCGCCGCGACGCGCCTGCGCCAGGTCTGGGAGCCCTACCAGCAGGCCTTGTTTGCCAGCAAGGAAACGGCCGCCATGCGCGCCGGTGCCGAGCGCGTAGCCGAGGGCAGCGAGCGTGTGCTGGCCGCCGCCGAGGAGGTCGTGGCCCAGCTGCTGGCCCAGGGCAAGACCCGGTAGCCGTGCGTTAGCTGGGAAGCAAACCGGGGCAGCGCGTCACGCCGGCTGCTTCTGCGCCCACAGCCACATGCCGACGCCAGCCAGCACCATGGGCACGCACAGCCACTGGCCCATGCTCATGCCCAATGACAACAGGCCCAGGAAGCTGTCGGGCTCGCGGAAATACTCGGCCGTGAAGCGCAGCACGCCGTAACCCACGAGGAAGGCCGCCGCCACCTCGCCGCGCCTGCGCGGGCGCCGCGCATACAGCCACAGCAGCACGAAGAGCAGCAGGCCTTCGAGCAGAAACTGGTAGACCTGCGACGGGTGGCGCGGCAGCATGGAGCCGCTTTGCGGAAACACCATGCCCCAGGGCAGATCCGGCGGCGCAAAGCGCCCCCACAGCTCGCCGTTGATGAAATTGCCGACGCGCCCCGCCGCCAGGCCCGTGGGCACGCAGGGCGCCACGAAGTCTGCCACCTGAAGCCAGGGCCGGTGGCGCGAATGCGCAAACCACAGCATGGAGCCAATCACGCCGAGCAACCCGCCGTGAAAGCTCATGCCGCCCTGCCACACGTACAGGATCTCCAGCGGGTGCGTCAGGTAGTAGCCAGGCTTGTAGAACAGGCAATAGCCCAGCCGCCCGCCGATCACCACCCCCAGCACACCCAGGAACAGGATGTCCTCCACATCCTTGCGCGTCCAGGCCTGGTCGCCCTTGAGCGAGGCATAGGGTTCATGGTGCAGGCGGCGCAGGCCCAGGAACATGAACAGCGCGAAGGCGGCCAGATAGGTCAGGCCATACCAGTGAATGGCAACGGGCCCGATCTGCAGGGCCACGGGGTTGATCTGTGGGTACATCAGCATGGCGGGGATTGTGCCGCAGGTGTTTCGGGGCCAATTTGAATCAGCACCCAATGCGCGCGATACTCTGCGGGTTAGAAACTGCAGAAGAACACCATGCAAGGCCACCCCGACGTCATCGACTGCCTCAAGGATCTGCTGCGCGGCGAGTTGGCCGCGCGCGACCAGTACTTCATCCACTCGCGCCAGTACGAGGATCAGGGTTTCACGCGCCTGTACGAGCGCCTGAACCACGAGATGCAGGAAGAGACCGAGCATGCCGACGCCATCCTGCGCCGCATCCTGCTGCTGGAGGGCAAGCCCGACATGCGCCCCCATGCCTTCACGCCCGGCGACACGGTGCAGGAGATGCTGCGCAAGGATCTGGACACCGAGTACGGCGTGCAAAAGCACCTGAAGGCCGCCATCGCCCTGTGCGAAACGCACGCCGACTATGTGTCCCGCGACATGCTGCTGTCCCAACTGCGCGACACCGAGGAAGACCACGCCTACTGGCTGGAGAAGCAGATCGGCCTGATCGACAAGCTGGGCCTGCAGAACTATCTGCAAAGTCAGATGTGAAACAAATATGGCACCAGCGCTTACCAGATAATCGCTTAAAGCTATTAATTAAATAGTATTCAGCGCGCCCCACGCGCAACCGCCAGCAAGACGCCAAAGCCGACCAGCAGAGCGCCAAAGGCACGGTCGATCCAATGGCGCACGGCCAGCAGCCGGTCGCGCACGGCCCCGGCCGAAAAGCACAGCGCCACCAGGCCGAACCAGGCCATGTGCGCCACCGATATAAAGGCGCCGTAGCCCACCTGCACCGCCAGCGGCGTCTCGGGCCGCACCACCTGCATGAACAGGCTGACGATGAACACCGTGGTCTTGGGGTTCAGCGCATTGGTCAGGAACCCGGTACGCAAGGCCGCAGCATCCCGCAGCGGCGCTGCGGCGCCATCAGCCAGCGTGCCGCCGGGCCTGGCTCGCAGCATCTTCACGCCCAGGTAGACCAAGTAGGCGGCCCCCGCCAGCTTGATGGCGTTGAACAGCCACAGTGACTCCTGGATCAGCAGGCCCACGCCGACAAGAGTGTAGGTAACGTGGATCAACACGCCCAGGCCGATGCCCAGGGCCGTCAGCACGCCGGCGCGGCGCGACAACAGCAGGCTGTTGCGCGTGACCATGGCGAAGTCCGGCCCGGGGCTGATGACGGCAAGCACGGTGATGGTGATAACAGCTAGCCATTCGGTCATGGCCCATCCTTTCATAGAGACAACGATAGAGCGCGATACTAGAGACGATCTTCCTTCGGTCATAACGATGTTTTCTGACAACCATAGTGAGTTCAATTCACCATCTACCCCCGCACGCCTACCCTCGCTGCTGGCGCTGCGCTGCTTCGAGGCTGCGGCCCGCCTGGAGCATTTCAGCCAGGCTGCCGCCGAGCTGCACCTGACGCACGGCGCCGTGAGCCGCGCCGTGCGCCTGCTGGAGGACGACCTGGGCGTGGCCCTGTTCGAGCGGCGCAGCCGGCGCGTGCACCTGACCGACGCCGGCCGCACGCTGGCGCGCGCCGTCAGCGATGGCCTGGGCCAGATACGGCACGCCGTCGCCACACTGCGCGCCAGCGCCCGCCAGCAAAGGCGCTGGGTGTTGTCGTGCGAGCCGACGCTGCTGATGCGCTGGCTGATCCCGCGCTGGCCGCAATTCCAGGCCCTGCACCCGGACATCAACGTGCATCTGGTCGCCGGCGGGGGGCCGTTCTCCTTCGCCGGCGGTATCGACCTGGCGATCCGCCGCGACGACTTCCCCTGGCCCGAGGGCTACCACGCCGAACCCCTGTTCGCGGAAGCTGTCGGCCCGGTCTGCCGACCGGACAAGGTGGCGGACTGGTTCTCCACGAAGAAGGCCGGCACCGAACTCAAGGCTGGTGCTCCACGCCTGCACACGCGCACCCGGCCGGGCGCGTGGCGGGAATGGGCGCTGGCCGCAGGCCAGCCTCTCCCCGATGCACCGGGGCAGACCTTCGAGCACTTCTATTTCAGCCTGCAGGCTGCGGTAGCTGGCCTGGGCGTCGCAATCGGCCCATGGCATCTGGTGCGGGACGACCTGGACAGCGGCGTATTGGCCGCACCGCTGGGATTCACCCCGGATGGCTCGCACTACTGCCTGCTGACGCCGCAAGCCTTGCAGCCCGGCAGCCTGCAGGCGGATTTGCTGGCATGGCTGCGGGCCTCGGCATAGCCATCACAGTGGTTTCAAGCCAAAACAGGCTCCATCGTTTTACAGGCAAGCCCCAGCAGCTTCTTTAAATATAGCAAACCGCGCGCCGGCGGCACGGTTGTCATTGCTCCAGAACCTGCAGCGCCGCCAGCAGCACCATGCCCACGCCCATGACGGCGGCGGCCACCAGCAGCGCCCCCTGGTAGCTGCCGCTGGCCGTGGCGATGTAGCCCGCCATGGCGGGGGCGATGATCTGCGCCACCCCGTAGCTCAGCGTGAGCCGCGCCATCGCCTTGGCCGGGTTGGCGGGAAAGCGGCGGCCGGCCAGGGTCAGCGTGAGGCTGACGACGCCGATCACCGTGCCGCCATAGAGCAGCGCACCCGCCAGGTTCCACACCGGGTCGCCGCTGACCGCGGGCAGCACGATGGAGACGATCTGCAGGCCGTAGCCCAGCAGCAGCGCCGGTATCGGCCCCATGGCAACGGCGATGCGATCCCACACCAGGGTCGAGGGAATGGCGGCGACGCCGATCACGATCCACACCAGCGCGCCCTGGCCCGCCAGCAGCGGCATCGCGCCGACGATGTCCACGATGAAGGTGGCGCTGACCACGTAGCCGAAGCCCGCGCAGAAATACGCCGCCACCATCAACCCCAGCCAGCGCCGCGAAGGCGCGGGAGCGGCGCCAGCTGCAGCGGCGCCGGCGGCCCCCTGGCCCGTGGCGGCCGGCGCGGGCATCCACCCCCAGGCGGGGATGAAGAAGGCCAGCCCCAGCGCGCCCAGCGCCAGCCATTGCCCGTCCCAGCGCAGCCGCCCGCCCATCGCCACCGCCGCCAGGCCCGACAGGGCGATGCCCAGCCCCATGCCCGTGAAATGCAGCCCGAGTTGCGGCCGGTGGCCCTGGCGCATCAGCCAGTCCAGCACCAGCCCCGAGGCCAGCAGCAGCCCCGCCGTGCTGGACATGCCGGAGACGAAGCGCAGCAGCGCCCAGAGCGTGACGTCCTGCGTCAACCCCATCGCGGCGGTGGTGAGCACCGCGGCCACGAGGCCGATGCGGTAGTAGTGGAACTTGCGCCCCAGGTCGCGGGTGAGCGCCGCGACCAGCGCCCCGGCGATATAGCCCGCGTAGTTGAACGTGGCCAGCAACCCGCCCGCGAGGTAGGACAGCCCGGCCTGCTCGCGCATGACGGGCAGCATGGGGGTATAGGCGAAGCGCGCCAGGCCCACGGTGAGGATGAGGGCGCAGACGCCGGCCATCACGACCCGCAGGCGCGCGGCGTCCGATGGCAGAGGGGAAGCGGAGGATATGGACATGGCCCGTGATGCTACGCAGCGCGTGCATGGCCGTCCTTCGATAATGCGACATATTTCATCGACCACCCGCCAACCGCCTCCGTTGCACATGTCCGCACAAGACACCTGGACGCCCATCGCCGTGCCGCAGATCGCGGCCCTGCCCGTGCCCGTGTTCTCGCGCTCGCAGAACCTGGGCGCGCGGCAGGCCTTCCCCGAGCACGCGCACCGCTGGAACCAGCTGGTCTATGCCACGGCGGGCACGCTGACGGTGAGCGTCGCGGGGGCGCGCTACGTCATCACGCCCGAGCAGGCCATCTGGGTGCCCACGGGCGTGCGGCACACCACGGGGGCCTTGAGCAGCGCCGAGTTCCGCAACCTCTACATCGACGACGCGCCCGGCCTGGGCATGCCCGACAGGTGCACCGTCTACGCCGCCACGCCGCTGCTGCGCGCGCTGATCGCGGAGCTGGAGGCCGTGGGCCTGCAGGCCGGCGAGCAGGCCTATGCAGAGCAATTGCGCGCCCTGGTGCTGGCGCAGTTGCGCCGCCTGCGGGCGCAGGACTTCCACCTGCCGTGGCCGGCAAGCCCCATGCTCTGCCGCATCTGCGAAACCCTGCTGGAACAGCCCGCCGACCCGCGCGGCATGGAGGACTGGGGGCGCGCGCTGGGCGCCTCTGCCCGCACGCTGGCGCGCCGCTTCGAGCGCGAGGTGGGCATGGGCCTGCGCGCTTGGCGGCACCGGCTGCGGCTATTCCTGGCGCTGCAATGGCTGTGCGCGGGCCGCGGCGTGACCGAGGTGGCGCTGGACCTGGGCTACGCCTCGCCTTCGGCGTTCAGCTACATGTTTCGCCAGGAAATGGGCTGCGCGCCGTCGGAGTGGTGCGCGCGATAAGGGCACCAAAAATTCGTAACTGCTTCGCACCGCCAGATCCAGCCGGCAAGATGCCGGCGCTCCCGACCCATCAACGCGCGCGCCTGGGAGCGCCAGCGTCCCGCCGGCACAAGGGACAAGCGCTGCGCTGCTGCTTTGTTTGGGCCAAGCGAAACCCATCAATGCAGCCGGCGCTGATGGGCCTGAAAGCCCACCCTACACCGTGAGTCAGAAGCTGAGCAGTTCCAAAAACAAAATCGATTGATTAGGAACATTCCTGAGATCACCGTCATTCCGGCGAAAGCCGGAATCTACCGTTGTGACCTGGGCGGGCGTCTGGATTCCGGCTTTCGCCGGAATGACGTGGGGATTTATGCGACGCCTTCTGAGACATGTCGCTAATCAGGCAAAATCGGGCTTTAGCTACCGTCACGTAAGCGCGAGCAGCTATTGTTTACGTAGTACCCTCAGCGCTGCACGTTGACGATGGTGGCCTGCATCAGCGCCACCACCTTGTACTGAGCCCCCTGGAAGGCACGCACCTCGCCGGTACAGACGGTGAGCATCTTGCCCTTGCTGCTGACCTTGCCCACGGCCAGAAAGCGCTCGCCGAGCGCGGGGCGCATGAAGTTGGTCTTGAACTCGGCCGTGACCACCTCGCACCCCGGCGGCGCCACGGTCAGCGCCGCGTAGCCGCAGGCGCTGTCCACGATGCTGGTGATGGCGCCCGCGTGCGCGTAGCCGTGCTGCTGCGACAGGGCCGCGGAGAAAGGCATCTCGATATGCACCTCGCCCTCGGACACCAGGGCCAGCCGCGCGCCCAGGGTGGTCATCAGGCCTTGTGCATCGAAGCTGCCGGCAATGCGTTGGTGCAGCGTGTTGTTGCCAGTCATGGGCGTTCCTCGGTGGGTGGCTCTACGTCGGCAAACAAGTCGCGCGCCGGCAATTCCAGGCCCACGCTGGCCAGCACCACGGCCTCCTCGCCCGCGAACGGGTGCAGCACCCACAGGCCGTCCGCCCCTTTGCGGTACAGGTCGGTGGCGCGGCGGGCAATGTCCACCAGCATGTATTCGCGCAGGCTGGCAATGCGGCGGTACTGCGCAAACTTGTCGCCCCGGTCGTAGTGGCCGGTGCTGTCGGACAACACCTCCACCAGCAGCACCGGATTGGATTTAAAACGTCGGCTGGCATGGTCGGCCGCGTCGCAGGTGACCATCACGTCCGGATAAAAGTAGGCATTGGCTGCCTCGACCTGCAGGCGCATGTCGCTGATATAGGTCTGGCACGGGCCGCCGCGCAGGTGCTGGCGCAGGGCCACAAAGATGTTGCCCGCCACGGTGACATGCCAGTCCTCGGCGCCGGCCATGGCGAACACCTCGCCGGCCACGAACTCGTGGCGCTGCTCCTGGGTTTCCTCCCAGTCGAGGTAGTCGGCTGCCGTCATCGGCTGCCGCTGTTGTGCGTGTCCCATGGCGGCTCTCCCAGAATGGTGAATATACGGGCTATTGTGCGTCACCTCAGGTGAGATTGAGCCCGCCGTCCAGGAGCAGGATCTCACCCGTCACGTAGTCGCTGGCCGCCAGCAGGGCGACGGCCTGGGCGATGTCTTGCGGCTGCGCGGCACGGCGCATGGGAGAACGCTCGCGCCAGAGCTGCTGAGCCGCCGTCCAATCAGCCGTGAGAGGCGTGTCCACCAGGCCAGGCGCGACCGCGTTCACGCGGATGCGCGGCGCCAGCGACAGCGCCAGCGACAGCGCCAGCAGCCGCGTCATGTGGTTGAGCGCGGCCTTGGACGCGGCGTAGGGAATGGACGCACCCTTGGGGCGCACGCCGGCGTGCGAACTGACGTTGACCACGCAGCCCGGCCGCCCGCGGTCTGCCGCCGCGCCCAGGGCGGCCTCGGCCTCGGCAATCAGCCGGAACGGGGCGATGACGTTGACCTCGTGCAGCTCCTGCCAAATCTCGGGCGTGGCCGCCTGCAGGTCGCCATGGGGCACGACGCGGCTGATGCCGGCATTGTTGACCAGCAAGTCCAGCCGGCCCCACAGCGCCACGGCATCGCGCACCAGGCGCACGCGATCCGCATCCACCGCCAGGTCTGCCTGGATGTAGTTCGCCATGCCAAGCTCGGCGGCCATGGCCCGGCCCACGTCCACGGAACTACGGGAATGCAGGATGACCGCATACCCGTCCGCGGACAGGCGCCGCGCAACGGCCGCGCCAATGCCCGAGGTAGACCCCGTGACCAGCGCGACAGGGGCGGCGTTCAATCAAGCAACGACAGGTCGCGCACCGCGCCCGTGTCGGCGCTGGTCACCAATTTCGCATAGGCCTTGAGCGCGGCCGATACCTTGCGCGGCCTGAACTGTGCCGGCTTCCAGCCCTTGGCATCCTGCTCGGCGCGGCGGCGTGCCAATTCTTCATCGCTCAGCAGCACGTCGATGCGGCGCTTCGGAATGTCGATGCGGATGCGGTCGCCATTTCGGATCAGGCCGATGGCGCCGCCGGCTGCCGCCTCGGGCGAGCAGTGGCCGATGGACAGGCCCGAGGTGCCGCCCGAGAAGCGCCCGTCGGTCAGCAGCGCGCAGGCCTTGCCCAGGCCCTTGGACTTGATGTAACTCGTGGGGTAGAGCATCTCCTGCATGCCGGGGCCGCCCTTGGGGCCCTCGTAGCGCACCACGACCACGTCGCCGGCCTTGACTTGGTCGGAGAGGATGTTGGCCACGGCCTCGTCCTGCGACTCGACCACATGGGCCGGGCCCTCGAACACCAGGATGGAGTCGTCCACGCCCGCGGTCTTGACCACGCAGCCCTTCTCGGCAATGTTGCCCGTGAGCACGGCCAGGCCCCCTTCCTTGCTGAAGGCGTGGTCGTAGGAGCGGATGCAGCCCAGGGCGCGATCCACGTCCAGGCTGGGCCAGCGCGCGTCCTGGCTGAAGGCCACCTGCGTCGGCACGCCGCCCGGGCCGGCCTTGAAGAAGTAGTGCACCGCCGCGTCCTGCGTGCGCGTCACGTCCCACTGCGCGATGGCCTCGCCCAGCGTTGGCGCATGCACCGTGGGCACGTCGCTGTGCAGCTTGCCGGCGCGCTCCAGTTCGCCCAGGATGGCGACGATGCCGCCGGCGCGGTGCACGTCCTCGACATGGTATTTGTCGGTGTTCGGCGCCACCTTGCACAGCTGGGGCACGCTGCGCGAGAGCCGGTCGATGTCGTCCATGGTGAAGGCGATCTCCGCCTCCTGGGCAATCGCCAGCAGGTGCAGGATGGTGTTGGTGGAGCCCCCCATGGCAATGTCGAGCGCCATGGCGTTCTCGAACGCCTTGAAGCCGACCGAGCGCGGCAGCACTCGTTCATCCTCCTGCTCGTAGTACTGGCGCGCCAGCTCCACGATGCGCCGGCCGGCCTGCTTGAAGAGCTTTTCGCGGTCGGCGTGCGTGGCCACCAGCGTGCCATTGCCGGGCAGCGACAGGCCCATGGCCTCGGTCAGGCAGTTCATCGAATTGGCGGTGAACATGCCCGAGCAGGAACCGCAGGTGGGGCAGGCGCTGCGCTCGACCTCGGCCACCTCGGCGTCGCTGGCCTTGTCGTCGGCGGCCATCACCATGGCGTCGATCAGGTCCATCTTGCGCGCGGTGAAGGTCTTGGTCTGCGGGTTCAAGAGCTGCACCTTGCCCGCCTCCATGGGGCCGCCGGAGACGAAGATCGCCGGAATATTCAGGCGCATCGCCGCCATCAGCATGCCGGGCGTGATCTTGTCGCAGTTGCTGATGCACACCATGGCATCGGCACAATGCGCGTTCACCATGTACTCCACGCTGTCGGCGATCACGTCGCGGCTGGGCAGCGAGTACAGCATGCCGTCGTGGCCCATGGCGATGCCGTCGTCCACGGCGATGGTGTTGAACTCCTTGGCCACGCCGCCGGCCGCCTCGATCTCGCGCGCCACCAGCTGGCCCAGATCCTTCAGGTGCACATGGCCGGGCACGAACTGGGTGAAGGAGTTGACCACCGCAATGATGGGTTTCTGGAAATCAGCATCCTTCATGCCGGTGGCGCGCCACAGGGCGCGGGCACCGGCCATGTTGCGGCCGTGGGTGGAGGTCTTGGAACGGTAGGCAGGCATCGTGGGTGAGAAAAGTCGGTTGCGGGATAAGCGGGGCCCAGGGGAGTGGCGGGCCAGGTCAGGTGCGTGCGCTGCCTTGTGGGCCACGCCTGATCAAGCCGGCAATTATGGCAGCGCCACCCCGTCCATCTCAGGGGCATGGACAGGTGCTGGTCAATGCGCCGCGGCGCGTCCTACACTGATTGCCCCACCTTGCACAGCGAGTTCGCCATGACCAACTCACAGCCCCTGAACCGCCGCTCGGCCCATATCACCCAGGGCAAGGCACGCGCGCCCAACCGCTCCATGTACTACGGGCTCGGCTATACCGAGGCCGACTTCAACAAGCCCATGATAGGCGTGGCCAACGGTCACAGCACCATCACGCCCTGCAACGCCGGGCTGCAGAAGCTGGCCGACGCGGCGGTGCAAGGCATACACGAGGCAGGCGGCAACGCCCAGACCTTTGGCACGCCCACCATCAGCGACGGCATGGCCATGGGCACCGAGGGCATGAAGTACAGCCTGGTGAGCCGCGAGGTGATTGCCGACTGCGTGGAAACCTGCGTGCAGGGCCAGTGGATGGATGGCTGCGTGGTGATTGGCGGCTGCGACAAGAACATGCCCGGCGGCATGATGGGCATGCTGCGCGCCAACGTGCCCAGCATCTACGTCTACGGCGGCACCATAGAGCCGGGCTGCCTGAACGGCTGCGACCTGAACATCGTGAGCGTGTTCGAGGCCGTGGGCGAGAACGCGGCCGGCAAGATCAGCGACCATGAGCTGAAGGCCATCGAGCGCCACGCCATTCCCGGCACCGGCTCGTGCGGCGGCATGTACACCGCCAACACCATGAGCAGCGCCTTCGAGGCGCTGGGCATGAGCCTGCCCTACTCCAGCACCATGGCGAATCCGCACAAGGAGAAGGAGGATTCGGCCAGACAGTCGGCCAAGGTGCTGGTCGAGGCCATACGCCGAGACTTGAAGCCGCGCGACATCGTCACGCGCCAGTCGATCGAGAACGCCGTCGCCGTGATCATGGCCGTGGGCGGCTCCACCAATGCCGTGCTGCACTTTCTGGCGATTGCCCATGCGGCGGGCGTGGAGTGGAACATCGACGACTTCGAGCGCATGCGCCAGAAGGTGCCGGTGTTCTGCGACCTGAAGCCCAGCGGCAAATACCTGGCCGTGGATCTGCACAAGGCCGGCGGCATTCCGCAGGTGATGAAAATGCTGCTGAATGCCGGCCTGCTGCACGGCGACTGCATGACCATCACCGGCAAGACGATTGCCGAAACGCTCAAGGACGTGCCCGACGCGCCGCGCGCCGACCAAAACGTGATCCACCCCATCACCCGGCCGCTGTACGCCCAGGGGCACCTGGCCATCCTCAAGGGCAACCTGAGCCCCGAGGGCTGCGTGGCCAAGATCACGGGATTGAAGAACCCGGTCATCACCGGTCCGGCGCGGGTGTTCGACGACGAGCAGTCGGCGCTACAAGCCATCCTGGATCACAAGATCAACGCCGGCGACGTGATGGTGCTGCGCTACCTGGGCCCCAAGGGCGGCCCTGGCATGCCCGAGATGCTGGCGCCCACCGGCGCGCTGATTGGCGAGGGCCTGGGCGAGAGCGTGGGCCTGATCACCGACGGGCGCTTCTCCGGCGGCACCTGGGGCATGGTGGTGGGCCATGTCGCGCCCGAGGCCTATGTCGGCGGCACCATCGCCCTGGTGCACGAGGGCGACAGCATCACCATAGACGCGCACCGGCTGCTGCTGCAGCTGCATGTGGGCGACGAGGAGCTGGCCCGCCGGCGCGCCGCATGGACGCCGCCGGCACCGCGCTACACGCGCGGCGTGCAGGCCAAGTTCGCCTTCAATGCCTCCAGCGCCAGCACCGGCGCGGTGCTGGATCTGTTTGACACGCCCAGGGCCGGCGGCTGATGCGCGTACTGGTGGTGGAGGACGACCCGGCCCTGCGCCTGGGCCTGGCGCGCACGCTGCAGGCCGAGGGCTGGCAGGTCGATGCCGTCACCGACGGCGAATTCGCGCTCGCGGCCACGGCCACCGAGCATTACGACGCGGCCGTGCTGGACCTGGGGCTGCCGCGCCGCGGCGGCCTGGACGTGCTGCGCCACTGGCGCGAGCATGGCAAGGATCTGGCCGTGCTCATCCTCACCGCCAGCGACGGACTGCAAAGCCGGCTGCGCGGGCTCAACGAAGGGGCGGACGACTACCTGGCCAAACCCTTCGAGCCCGAGGAACTGGTGGCACGGCTGCGCGCCATTGCCAGGCGCCGGCGCGGCGGCAGCAGCAACCTGCTGGTGGCGGGGCGCCTGAGCTTCAACACCGACACGCGCGAGCTGCGCCACGGCGAAGAGCGCCTGCCGCTGAGCCCGCGCGAGGCGGCGCTGGTGGAGCTGCTCATGACCTCACCCGGCCAGGCCGTGCCCAAGAGCCGCATCATCTCGGCCATGTCCAGCTGGGAAGCCAACTTCAGCGCCAACTCGGTGGAGATCTACGTGCTCAAGCTGCGGCGCAAGCTTGCCGGCGCCGGGGTCAACATCGTCACCCTGCGCGGTGTGGGTTACGCGCTGGAGCTGGTTTGAGCGCCACCCCCACGCCCGCCACATCGCGCTGGCTGCACGCCAGCCTGTGGCGCCAGCTGCTGATGCCGCTCGTCGGCCTGTGGGTGGCCTCGGCCCTGGTGGCCACGGGCGCGGCCTACTGGTTTGCCGGCCGCACCACAAATCAGTCCTTCGACCGCCTGCTCGCCGACGATGCGCGCGCGCTCGCGGCGCAGCTGCGCTGGCACGACGGCCAGGCGCAATTTGTGGCCAGCCGCGAGACTGCCGATCTGCTGGTCTTTGACTCGCTATTGCGCAGCCATTACACCGTGCGCACCGAGGATGGGCGCACCTTGGTGGGCAACCTCGTCCTGCCGCTGCCACTGCCAGAGCAAGCCGCGCCGCCCGACGCACCGCTGTTTTTCGACCACCCGGCGGAAGGCGGTGTGATGCTGCGCACCGTGGCGCTGCGCGTGCAGCCCCAGGCGGGCGGCGAAGCCGTATGGGTGCTGGTGGCCGAATCCAAGACCAAGCGCCAGCAGGTGACGGACGAGATTGCCGCCGCCATCTTTCTGCCCGCGGGGCTGGCGGGCTTCGTCATCATCCCGCTGCTGTACTACGGCATACGCCGCGGCCTGGAGCCCGCGCGGCACATCAGCGCCCTGGTGGTGCAGCATGGAGAAAACGACCTGTCGCCCCTGAGCGTGCAGGAGGTGCCCGAGGAGCTGCGCGAACTGGTTGCCCACACCAACGCGCTGCTGGCGCGGCTCAAGGCCTCGGTGGAGGAGCAGCGCCGCTTCATCGCCGACGCCGCGCACCAGCTGCAGACGCCCATGGCCGGCATCCGCCTGCTGGTGGGCGACATGCGGCGCATACAGCGCGCCGATCCGAGCCAGCCCATGGACGCCGAGGTGCTGGCCCAGCTCGACGAGGTGGCGGCGCGCGGCGCGCGCATGGTGCGCCAGCTGCTGGCCTACGCGCGCGCCGAGGAGGAATCGGTGGTCGAAGACCAGCTGTTCGACGCCGCCGCCGTGGCCGCCCAGGCCACGCTGCGCTGGCAGGGCCCGGCCGCGGCCGCAGGCAAGACGCTGCAGCCCCCAGCCGAGGCGGCGCAAACGCTGGACAGGCATACGGTGCGCGGCTCGCCCACGCTGCTGGGCGAGGTGGTCTCCAACCTCATCGACAACGCGCTGCGCTATGGCGGCTCGCATGTCGCCGTGCAGGTGCAGGCGCAGACACAGGCACACAGTGGCCGCGTCCACATCCTGGTCAGCGACGACGGGCCCGCGCTCGATGCCGCCACGCGCGCGCAGATGCTGCTGCCCTTCTGGCGCGGCGACCATGGCCATGCCGAGGGCTCGGGCCTGGGCCTGTCTATCGCCCAGCGCGTGGTCGAGCGCATGGGCGGGCGCCTTGCCGTGGGCTCGGGGGAACGAGGCGCAGGCACCCGCATCGACATCGACCTGCCCGCCGCCACACAGCCGACATAAAGCCAATGTAAAGCTTGCCCTGCCTAGACTGCCGCACAGCATGCCGTCCGCACAGAACGTGCGCGCATGCCTGCAGTCTCTGGAGCTTGGGTCACATGGCTACTACACAAACACAACAAACCGCGTCGGCGCCGCCGCGTTCGCGCGCCCTCCTCTGGGTGGCCCTGGCCGCCGTTCTCGTCGTCGCCGGCGGCATCTGGGCCGTCAGCTCGCACAACGCCAAGGCCAGCGTCGAGGAGCAGCCTGCCTCGGTCGCCGGCAAGGTGCAGACCGATGTGGTGCGCGTGGCGCCCGATCAGCTCGAGGCCCTGGACGTGGGCACGCCCGAGGAACACCAGTTCGAGAACCTGCGCCACAGCCTCGGCATCATCGACTTCAACCAGGATCGCAGCACGCGCGTGTATGCCACGCACCAGGGCCGCATCGCGCAGGTGCTGGTCAAGGCCGGCGACGACGTCAAGGCCGGCCAGACGCTCTACACGGTGGACGTGCCCGACATGACGCAGGCGGCATCCACGCTGATCTCCGCCGCCGGCACGCTGCGCACGTCCAACGAGACGCTGCGCCGCGCCGAGGCACTGGCGCGCGAGGAAAGTATCCCGCAAAAGGAACTGCAGCAGGCGCAGTCGGATCAGCAGACGGCCCAGGCGGCCTACGATGCCGCGCGCCAGGGCCTGCGCCTGTTCGAGCTGAGCGACGCCGACATCGCGCGCATCGAACGCGAGCGCCGCGTGGGCAAGGAGATGGCGGTCAAAAGCCCGATCACCGGCCGCGTCACGGCGCGCGCCGCCCAGCCCGGCCTGCTGGTGCAGCCCGGCACCGACCCGGCCCCCGTAACGGTGTCAGACCTGCGCACGCTGTGGATGGTGGCCAGCGTGCCCGAGTCCGAATTCAGCTACTACCGCGTGGGCCAGCCGGTGCAGGTGCGCGTGCAGGCCTGGCCGGGCAAGCTGTTCTCGGGCCGGATTTCCTACCTCGGCGACAGCATGGATGCCGACACCCGGCGCTTCGCCGTGCGCGCCGAGGTGGCCGACCCGAAGCGCGAGCTGCGCCCGCAGATGACGGCCGACTTCCAGTTCACCATCGCCGCGCCCCAGACCTCGGTCGCCGTGCCGGCCGAGGCCGTGGTGCGCGAGGGCAACGGGGACGACGTGGTGTGGGTGGCGTCCGACAGCGATGAGCGCGGCCCGCGCTTTACGCGCCGCAAGGTCATGCGCGGCCAGACCGCGGATGGCCTGGTGCAGATCACCACGGGCCTGACGACGGCCGATCGGCTTGCACGCCGCAAGGCGCTGTTCCTCTCCAGCCTCTACGAAACCGACGCACCGTAAGCGCCATAGGAGACCGCCGTGTTTCGTTCCCTGCTGGCCTTCGTGCTTTCGCGCCGGCCCATCGTCCTGATCGGCCTGCTGGCCTTCATCGGCCTGGGCCTGCTGGCCTTCTTCAAGCTCAACGTCGAGGCCTACCCCAACCCGGCGCCGGTGATCATCGAGATCACGGCCCAGGCCCCCGGCATGTCGGCCGAGGAAATGGAGCGCTACTACACCCGCCCCATGGAGATCGGCCTGGCCACCACGCCGGGTGTCGAGAACATCCGTTCGACCTCGTTCTACGGCCTGTCCTTCGTGCGCGTGACCTTCAAGTACGGCACCGACTACTACTTCGCGCTGACCCAGATCGCCAACAACCTGCAGGCCAACGTCAACCTGCCCAATGGCGTGCAGCCGCAGATCCAGGCCTCCAGCCTGGTCGGCGAAATCCTGCGCTACCAGGTCAAGGGCCCGTCCACCTACAGCCTGACCGAGCTGCGCACGCTGCAGGACTGGGTGATAGAGCGGCGCCTGCTCACCGTGCCCGGCGTGGTGCAGGTGGTGACCTGGGGCGGCACGACCAAGGAATACCACGTCGAGGCCGACCCCAAGCGGCTGGAGGCCCATGGCGTGACGCTGCAAAACCTGATCCAGTCCATAGGCAATGCCAACCTCAACGTGGGCGGGCGCTCCATCAGCGTGGGTGACCAATCGGTGAACATCCGTGGCCTGGGGCTGGTGCAGAACCTGGACGACATCGCCAACATCGTGGTCGGCCAGAAGGACGGCCTGCCCACCCAGGTCAAGGACGTGGCGCGCATCGTGGAGGGCACCATGCCGCGCCTGGGCGAGGCCGGCCGCGACCTGCAGAACGACGTGGTCACCGGCGTGGTGATCATGAACCGCACGCTGCAGACCAAGGACGTGATCGCCCGCGTCAAGGAAGCGGTGGAGAAGATCAACGCCGACGGCTCGCTGCCCGAGGGCGTGAAGCTCGAACCGTATTACGACCGTGCCAAGCTGGTGGACGTGACCACGCATACGGTGCTGCACAACCTGCTCTTCGGCTGCCTGCTGGTGTTCTTCATTCAGTGGGTGTTCCTGGGCGACCTGCGCAGCGCCGTGATCGTGAGCGTGAACATCCCGTTTGCGCTGTTCTTCAGCATCATGATGCTGGTGCTGACGGGTGAGTCGGCGAACCTGCTGTCGCTGGGCGCGGTGGACTTCGGCATCATCGTCGATGCGGCGGTGATCCTGGTCGAGAACGTGTTCCGCAACTTCCAGCGTCCTGCGCCGATACGCGCCTCGATTCTGCGCGACCTGGCGCGTGGGCCTGACGGCCCGCGCACAGACCCGGCGAGCGGCTGGAGCTCACGCCTGCGCATGATCTACCTGAGCGCCACGCAGGTGGACAACTCGGTGATCTTCTCCACCTTGATCACCATTGCCGCGTTCACCCCGCTGTTCACCATGCAGGGCGTGGAGGGCCAGATCTTCGGCCCCATGGCGCGCACCTATGGCTACGCGCTCGCCGGCGCCCTGATCGCCTGCTTCACCATCACACCGGTGCTGGCCAGCTACCTGCTGCCGGCCAAGGTCGAGGAGAAGGAAACCTTCTTCGTGCACGCCATCCACCGCGCGTATCGGCCGGCCCTGCACTGGGCGCTGCGCCACACGCGCACCACGCTGATCCTGGGCCTGCTGGCGCTGCTGGCCGGCGCCCTCATGGCGATGCGCCTGGGCAGCGAGTTCCTGCCCGCGCTGGAGGAAGGCAACCTGTGGATCCGCGCCTCCATGCCGCCCACGATCTCGCTGGAGGCGGGCCGCGACAAAGCCAACCGCATGCGCCAGATGATCAAGGAGTACCCCGAGGTCGTCTCCGTGGTCTCGCAGCACGGCCGCCCCGACGATGGCAGCGATGCCGCCGGCTTCAACAACGTCGAGCTGTTCGCGCCGCTGCAGCCGTTCGACCAATGGCGCCCCGGCATGACCAAGGCCAAGCTGGTGGGCGAGCTGCAGCACCGCTTCGAGGCCGAGTTCCCCGGCGTGAGCTTCAACTTCTCGCAGTACATCCAGGACAACGTGCAGGAGGGCCTGTCGGGCGTGAAGGGCGCGAACTCGGTGAAGGTCATCGGCCCGGATCTGGCGACGCTGGAAAAGCTGGCCGCAGAGGTGCAGGAGGTGATGTCGCACATCGACGGCGTGGCCGACCTGGGGGTGTTCCACATCCTGGGCCAGCCCAACATGAACATCCAGATCGACCGCGCCCGCGCCGCGCGCTACGGCCTGAACACGGGCGATGTCGCCAACTCCATCCAGGCGGCGCTGGGCGGCGTCGAGGCCACCACGATACTCGAGGGCGACCGGCGTTTCAGCCTCACGGTACGTTTTGACAAAAATGACCGCGCCAGCCCCGAGTCGGTGCGCGCGCTGCGCGTGGGCTACACCACGGGCTCGGGCGCCACATCCTTCATTCCGCTGTCGGATCTGGCCACGGTCTCGCTCGATACCGGCGCCACCTACATCTACCGCGAGAGCAACGAGCGCTACATACCGCTCAAGTTCACGGCGCGCGGGCGCGACCTGGGCGGCACCGTGGCCGAGGTGCAGCGGCGCATCGCGCACGAGGTCAGGCTGCCCCAGGGCTACCGCATCATCTACGCGGGCGAGTTCGAGTCGCTGCAGCAGGCCAAGGCGCGCATGATGATCGCGATTCCCGTGGCCGTGGTGCTGGTGTTCGTGCTGCTGTATGCGCTGTTCAACAACTTCACCTACTGCCTGCTGACGCTGGCCTCCGTGCCCTTCACCGTGTTCGGCGGCATTCTGTCGCTGTACGCCACGGGGGAGGTGCTGAGCATCTCGGCCGTGATCGGCTTCATCTCGCTGCTGGGCGTGTCGGTGATGGACGGGATCCTGATCCTGACCTACTTCCGCAACCTGCGCCTGCGCGGCCACGACCATCTCCAGGCCATGGAAGAGTCCTACAACGCCCGCATGCGCCCGCTGCTCATGACGGCGCTGTCGGCCAGCCTGGGCCTGCTGCCCGCGGCCCTGTCGCACAGCATAGGCAGCGAGGTGCAGCGCCCGCTGGCCACGGTGGTGGTGGGCGGCATGCTCATCGGCCCGATTTTTCTGCTGCTGGTGGTGCCGGCACTGCGCCTGGCCGTGCTGCGCCGCGTGAAACTGACCCAAAGGCGCCAAGGGCTGGGAGGCCGTGCACATGCCTAAGCTGACATCACCTCTGCCATCAGCCAACCGGCGCCAGTTGCTGGGCCTGCTGGGGCTGTCGGCCCTGGCCGTTTCGGGCTGCGCCGTGGGCCCCGACTATGTGCGGCCCGCAGTGCCCCAGGCCGGTGCGCTCACACGCGAGCCGCTGGCCACGGCCGGCACGGCCGGCCCGGTGCAACGCGATTGGTGGCGGGCCTTTGGCTCGCCCGATCTCGACGCACTGGTAGCCGAGGCGCTGGAGCGCAGCCCCACCATCGACGCTGCGCACGCCACGCTGCGCGCCGCGCGCCAGAACGTCATCGCCCAGCGCGGCTTCTTCTATCCCACGGTGCAGTTCGGCTACAACCGCACGCGCCAGAACGTGGGCCAGTCCGTGGCGCCGCCGCTGGCCAGCAACGAGCAGATCTACACCTACCACACGGCGCAGCTCAACGTGAGCTACACGCCCGACGCCTTCGGCGCCAACCGCCGCGCCGTCGAGGGGCTGCAGGCGGCCGAAGATAGCCAGCGGCTGCAACTGCAGGCCGCGCGGCTCACGCTGGCCAGCAACGTGGCCGGCGGCCTGCTGCAGGCGGCCATGTTGGCCGAACAAAGCACGCTCATCGAGCAGGCCATCGCGACGGCCCAGGAACAGCTGCGCCACATGCGGCTGCAGCAGCAGAATGGTTACGCCAGCGGCCTGGACGTCGCCACGCAGCAAACCTTGCTGATCCAGCTACAACAGGCACTGCCACCGCTGCGCAAGGCGCTGGAGCAGACGCGCAACCTGCTGGCTACGCTGCTCGCCCGCGCGCCCGATGCCGCCCCGCCCGTGCCGCCCCTGTCGGCCTTCCGGCTGCCCGAACTGCCCCAGGCCGTGGCCTCGCAACTCGTGGATCAGCGCCCCGACGTGCGCGCCGCGGAAACCGACGTGCAGCAGGCCAGTGCGGCCATAGGCGTGGCCAAGGCGGCCCGGCTGCCGCAGCTGTCGATCACCGCCGCCTTCGGCGGCGGCGCCACCAGCTTTGCACGCATGTTCGCCGCCGGCAACCCCACCTGGGCGCTGGGCGCTGGCCTGCTGCAGCCGCTGTTCGCCGGTGGCACGCTGCAGGCGCACCAGCGCGCGGCCGAGGCCGAATACGACGCCGCTGCCGCCCGATACCGCGGCGCCGTGCTCTCATCCTTTCAGGACGTGGCCAATGCGCTGTATGCATTGGACACCGACGCCAAGGCGCTGCAGATGACGGCCGACAGCGAGCAGGCCAGCGCATCAACCTTGAACTACACGCGCGGACAACTGCGCCAGGGCTATGCCGCCAAGCCCGCCGCGCTGGCCGCCGAGCAGTCATGGCTGCAGGCCCGCGCCGCCCATGTTGCTGCGCGCGGCACCCTGCTGGGCGATGCCGTGGCGCTGTATCAGGCGCTGGGCGGGGGCGTCCTCACGGACGGCATAGTGGACTGAAACACCCCCTGATCAGCGCGGGCGGCGCGCCTTCATGCCCAGGGCTTCCTTGTTCCTGTTGATGCGATCCTGCTTGCGCTGATCCATCTTTTCCATGGCCTTGCGCTTGGTGTAGCCCGTGGCGTCCGCCCAGGCCCACCAGGCCACGGCCACGGCAAAGGGTGACAGCACCCACCACCATGACCAGTTGGCCACCGGCTCAATCGCCAGATATTTGAGCAACATCAAGAAAATGCCCAACAACAACGCATACATAATCGCTTCCCCCAATGCCGTGCGAACTTTTATTTGTAGCCCGTCAACCTTGAACACTACAATCCCATTGAAGGCTAACTGTACCCCAACCCCAAGAGGAACCTCGCGATGAAAAGCACCTTGATCACCCTTGCAATGGCACTGTCAGTTGCCGGCCCCGCCATGGCCGATGAGGCCATGGCCAAAGCCAAGAACTGCATGTCCTGCCACGCCGTGGACAAAAAGGTTGTGGGCCCGTCCTACAAGGATGTGGCAAAGAAATATGCCGGCAAGGGCGCAGAAGCCACGCTGGTCGAGCACGTGATGAAGGGCAGCAAGGGCGTGTGGGGCCCGGTACCCATGCCCGCCAACGCCCAGGTCAACGAGGCCGAGGCCAAGAGCCTGGTGAGCTGGATTCTGTCGCTGAAGTAATCCACCAAGTTACCGGCGCCCTTCGGGGCGCCAAAGCAAAAAGCCGCAGCGCGTAATGCACTGCGGCTTTTGTTTTGGTGCTGGTGCCTTGCGGCGCCATCCTGAATCAGTTGTTTTCAGCCAACTTGCGGGGTTTTGCCGGCACATCACATCGGCTGCGCCGATATGAGTGCCGTCAAATCCGTCGTGCGCTGCGCGCTGGCGCCTGACGGCGCCTTCTCGATCAGTTGTTTTCAGCCAACTGATCGAGAATTGCGGGGTTTTCCAGGGTGCTGGTGTCTTGGGTGATGGACTCGCCCTTGGCCAGCGAGCGCAGCAGGCGGCGCATGATCTTGCCGCTGCGGGTCTTGGGCAGGTTGTCGCCGAAGCGGATGTCCTTGGGCTTGGCGATGGGGCCGATTTCCTTGGCCACCCAGTCGCGCAGCTCCTTGGCGATCTTCTTGGCTTCCTCGCCCGTGGGGCGGGGGCGCTTCAAGACCACGAAGGCGCAGATGGCCTCGCCCGTCAGGTCGTCGGGGCGGCCCACCACGGCGGCCTCGGCCACCAGGTCGCTCTTGGCCACCAGGGCCGATTCGATTTCCATCGTGCCCATGCGGTGGCCCGACACGTTCAGCACGTCGTCGATACGGCCAGTGATGCGGAAATAGCCGCGGTCGGCACTGCGCACGGCGCCGTCGCCCGCCAGGTAGTAGTTCTTGAGCTCCTCGGGGAAGTAGCTCTTCTTGAAGCGCTCCGGGTCGCCCCAGATGGTGCGGATCATGGACGGCCAGGGGCGCTTGATGACCAGGATGCCGCCCGAGCCGTTGGGCACGTCGTGACCGGTTTCATCGACGATGGCTGCGTAAATACCCGGCAGCGGCAGCGTGCAACTGCCCGGCACCAGCGGCGTCGCGCCCGGCAGCGGGGTGATGAGGTGGCCGCCGTTTTCGGTCTGCCACCAGGTGTCCACGATGGGGCAGCGTTCGCCGCCCACGTTCTTGTAGTACCACATCCAGGCCTCGGGGTTGATGGGCTCGCCCACGCTGCCCAGGATGCGCAGGCTCGACAGGTCGGACTTTTTCGGATGCACTGCCTCATCGGAGTCGGCCGCCTTGATGAGCGAGCGGATCGCCGTGGGCGCGGTGTAGAAGACGCTGACCTTGTGGCGCTCGATCATCTGCCAGAAGCGGCCGGCATCGGGGTAAGTGGGCACGCCCTCGAACACCACCTCGGTGGCGCCGGCGGCCAGCGGCCCATAGGTGATGTAGGTGTGGCCCGTGACCCAGCCGATGTCCGCCGTGCACCAGAACACGTCGCTGGGCTGGATGTCGAAGGTCCAGTCCATGGTCAGCTTGGCCCACAGCATGTAGCCGCCGGTGGAATGCTGCACGCCCTTGGGCTTGCCGGTGGAGCCGGAGGTGTAGAGCACGAACAGCGGGTGTTCGGCATTCACCGGCACCGGGGCGCATTCGGTGCTCTGGCCGGCCAGGGCCTCGGCAAAGGACACATCGCGGCCAGCCACGCGGTTCCAGGCGGTCGCCGTGCGCTCGTACACGAACACGGTCTTGACGCATTCGCAGCCGCCGGAAGCGATTGCCTCATCGACGATGGACTTGAGCGGCAGCTCCTTGCCGCCGCGCAGCTGGTAGTTGGCGGTAATCACGGCCACGGCGCCGGCGTCCTGGATGCGCTCGTGCACTGCCTTGGCCGAGAAGCCGCCGAACACCACGCTGTGCGTGGCGCCAATGCGCGCGCAGGCCTGCATGGCGACGATGCCCTCGATGGTCATGGGCATGTAGATCAGCACCAGGTCGCCCTTCTTCACGCCGCGCGCCTTGAGGGCGTTGGCAAACTGGCTCACGCGCGCCAGCAGCTCCTTGTAGCTGACCTTGGTGACCTCGCCGCCGTCGGCCTCGAAGATGATGGCGGTCTTGTTCTCGACCGGCGTGCCCATGTGCTTGTCCAGGCAGTTGGCGCTGGCGTTGAGCTCGCCGTCGGCAAACCACTTGTAGAACGGTGCGTTGGACTCGTCCAGGGTTTGCGTGAAGGGCTTGGCCCAGGTGAGGTTCTCGCGCGCCAGGCGGGCCCAAAAACCCTCGAAGTCCTTGTCGGCCTCGGCGCACAAAGCCTCGTAGCCGGCCATGCCGGAAATGCGCGCCGACTTCACCAGCCCCTCCGGCGGAGGGAAGACACGGTTTTCAACCAAAACAGACTCGATCGCGGAAGAGGAAGCGCTCATGTGGGTTGTCTCCAAGTGACTGAAAAAAATCGGGCGTACTTTCGTGCCTGCTACTTACAAGCCACTGACGTGACAGGCGGCAGCAGAGCAGGCAAAAACATACCACGCGCGTATAGCATGTATTGAAAAACTTGTGTTTTGACTGCGAAGCCCTGCATTCTTATACTTTTTACATGTTTCACCACCTGCCACGCAGGTTGCCCGCTCCTATCTCCGATGAGTTGGAGCGGGTTTTTCAGCAGCTCGGCACGCCTTGCAGCAGCAAGGCCGTTGCCGGCTCGACGGCCGCCAGGGTGCGGCCGTAAACACGCTCAAAGGCTCTTGCGCGCCACCTCAGGCGCCATGCGAGCCGCTTTCAGTCACTTGCGTTGAACGCCCCGGCCGCCTGAGCACCAGGCACAGCCATTGGCTGCGCACGCCTGCGCCACGCCAGGCGCATGCCGGACAGCGTCAACCCGCTTCATTGATTTACAGGAGGGTCATGATGGCCAAGCAAATCATCATCGACCAGGTCTTCAAGGTCTTCGGCGATGCGCCCGAACAGGCCATGGAACTGGTGCGCCAAGGCCAGAGCAAGCAGGACATACTGGCCCGCACGGGCCAGTCGATCGGCGTGTTCGACGCCAGCTTCACCGTCGAGGCCGGCGAAATCTTCGTCGTCATGGGCCTGTCGGGCTCGGGCAAGTCCACGCTGGTGCGCATGCTCAACCGGCTCATCGAGCCCACCGCGGGCCGCATCCTGGTGGACGGCCAGGACATCCACCAGCTCTCCGACAGGGCCTTGCGCCAATGGCGGCGCAAGGACATCTCCATGGTGTTCCAGTCGTTTGCGCTGATGCCGCACCTGACGGTGCTGGACAACACCGCCTTCGGCCTGGAGCTGGCCGGCACGCCCAAGGCCGAGCGCCAGAGCATGGCCCGGCAGGCGCTGGAGCAGGTGGGCCTGGCCGACTGGGGCGCGAGCTATCCCGACGAGCTCTCCGGCGGCATGCAGCAGCGCGTGGGCCTGGCGCGCGCGCTGGCGGCCGACCCGGCCATCTTGCTGATGGACGAGGCGTTCTCGGCGCTCGATCCCATCATCCGCACCGAGATGCAGTCCGAGCTGCTGCGCCTGCAGCAGCTCAAGCGGCGCACCATCGTCTTCATCTCGCACGACCTGGACGAGGCCATGCGCATTGGCGACCGCATTGCCATCATGAAGGACGGCCAGGTGGTGCAGGTGGGCACGCCCGATGAAATCCTGCGCAAGCCGGCCAACGGCTATGTGCGCGACTTCGTGCGCGGCGTGGACGCGGCCGCCGTGTTCAAGGCCGGCGACATTGCGCGCCAGAGCTTCACCGTCACCTCGGAGCGCGACGACCGCGGCAGCCGCGCCGCGCTGCGCCTGCTGGAGGACTCCGACCGCGACCACGCCTACGTGCTGACCAGCCGCAAGCGCTACCTGGGGGTCGTCAGCACGCAGTCGCTGCGCAGCGCCCTGCAGGGCCACCATGGGCCATTGGGGTTGCGCCATGCCTTTTTGCCGGACGCACCCCCGCTGGCCGCCGACACCCCGGTGGCGGAGCTGTACGGCCCGATGGGCAGCGCCCCCTGTCCGCTGCCCGTGGTGGGCGATGACGGGCGCTTCCTTGGCGTCATCAGCCGCACCACGCTGATGAAGTTCCTGGATCGCGACACGCCCCCCGTACCGCCACCCCAGGCCGAGCGCGCACCCGTCGCGCTGAACCCGCAGTTCCCCGACGGCACGGCCAACCCCGTCGCCCCCGCAGCCTGAAACCTGGCCCCCAAGAACCAGCCCATGAACGACAAGCAACAAAACTCCATCATCACCACCGAGCCCCAGGATGACCCCTGGGCCGCCAGCACGGCCCCAGCGGACACCAGCACCGCGCCCGACCCGTGGAGCACTGGTACCACCGACGCCACGGATGCCTCGGACGCCGCCACCAGCGGCAGCGACTGGCTGTCGGGCGCCGCAGCCACACCAGCCAGCGGCGACGAGGCCGGCACCGGCCTGGCCGCCCTGTGGCAGCAGATCGGCACCGACGGCCTGCCCGTGCAGGGCTGGATCAACGACGGCCTGGCCTGGCTGGTGGCGCACTTTCGCCCCTTCTTCCAGACCGTGCGCGCCCCCATTGACGGCACGCTCAGCGGCATCACCGATGCGCTGCTGGCCCTGCCCTGGCCGCTGATGGTGTTCGTCATGGCGCTGCTGGCCTGGCAATTCGCCGGCCGGGCGCTGGCCATCGGCAGCGCCATCTCGCTCGCCGCCGTGGTGCTGCTGGGCATCTGGCCCGACGCCATGGTCACGCTGGCGCTGGTGCTCACCTCGCTGCTGTTTTGCGTGCTCATCGGCCTGCCGCTGGGCATTGTGCTGGCCGCCAGCGACCGCGCCCAGCGCTGGATGCGCCCGCTGCTGGACGCCATGCAGACCACGCCGGCCTTCGTCTATCTGGTGCCGGTGGTGATGCTGTTCGGCATCGGCAACGTGCCGGGTGTCATCGTCACCATCGTGTTCGCGCTGCCGCCCCTGGTGCGCCTGACCAACCTGGGCCTGCGCCAGGTGCGGCCCGACCTGGTCGAGGCCAGCCGCGCCTACGGCGCCTCGCCCTGGCAGCTGCTGACCAAGGTGCAGCTGCCGCTGGCCATGCCATCGATCATGGCCGGCATCAACCAGACGCTGATGCTCAGCCTGTCGATGGTGGTCATCGCCTCGATGATCGCCGTCGGCGGCCTGGGGCAGATGGTGCTGCGCGGCATCGGGCGCCTGGATATGGGCCTGGCCAGCGTCGGGGGCCTGGGGATAGTGCTGCTGGCCATCGTGCTCGACCGCATCACCCAGGCCATGGGCGAGCCGCGCCGCGGCGGGCAGCGCTGGTGGCACCGCGGGCCGCTGGGCCTGCTGCTGGGGCGGTTGCCAAACAAGTCCTGAAACCATAGCTGCCAGCGCTTGTTACATAAGCGCTACAGGCCAATTTTATTCATATTACTCAAGGAGAATCTCATGCCATACCTGTCCCCAACGCTGCGCCAAATCCTGCGCCGCATGGCCGCCGCCGCCAGCGTCTGCCTGCTCGGCCTGGGTGTTCAAGCGCAAAGCCTGCCCGGCCAGGGCGTGACGGTGCTGCCGCTCAAGAGCTCGATCGCCGAGGAAACCTTTCAGACCCTGCTGGTGATGAAGGGACTCACGCAACTCGGTTACGCAGTGCAGCCCATCAAGGAGGTGGAGTACCCCACCGCGCATATCGCCATCGCCCAGGGCGACGCCACCTTTCTGGCCGACCATTGGAACCCGCTGCACGCGGACTACTACAAGAACGCCGGCGGCGACGCCAAGCTGTTTCGCAAGGGCATCTACTCGGGCAACGCGGCCCAGGGCTATCTGATCGACAAGAAGACCGCCGACCAATACAAGATCGGCAACATCGCGCAGCTCAAGGATCCGAAGATCGCCCGGCTGTTCGACACCAACGGCGACGGCAAGGCCGACCTGACCGGCTGCAACCCCGGCTGGGGCTGTGAGGCGGTTATCGAACACCAGCTCACGGCGTACCAGCTGCGCGATACCGTGACGCACAACCAGGGCAGCTACCCGGCGCTGATGGCCGACACCATCACGCGCTTCAAGGCCGGCAAGCCGGTGCTGTATTACACCTGGACGCCCTACTGGGTGAGCAACGAGCTCAAGCCCGGGCGCGACGTGGTGTGGCTGGAGGTACCTTTCTCCTCCCTGCCCGGCGCGCAAAAGGGGCTGGATACCCAGCTACCCAACGGCAAGAACTACGGCTTCGTCGTCAACAACCAGCAGATCATCGCCAACAAGGCCTGGACTGACCAAAACCCGGCCGCCGCCAGGTTGTTTGAAGTGATGCAGCTGCCGGTGGCCGACATCAACGCGCAAAACCACCTGATGAGCCAGGGCCAGAACAAGAGCGCCGACATCGAGCGCCATGTGAACGCCTGGATCAAGGCCCATCAGAAAACCTTTGACGGCTGGCTGGAGCAGGCCCGGGCCGCGGCGCGCTGAGTGCTACCTATGGCAAGACACAGGCATTGCGCCGCGGCAATAGTGCTATTCAAGCCCGGCCTAAAATGACCCGCGAGTTACCGCGCCCTGCCTGCTCCTGCCATGAACGCTTCCCTGCGCCCCGGTTCCGATCCCCAGTCTCAACGCCCCTTGCTGACCGCCAGGGAACGCGAAGCCATTGGCCACAGCCCGTGGTTTGCCTCGCTCACGCCGTCGCTGCGCCACGACATCCTGCGCCTGGGCCGCGTCTCGCGGCACGCGCATGGCGAGGCCATCGTCGAGCAAGGCCAGCCGATGCGCCACTGGTTCACCTGCGCCAGCGGGGCGCTGCGCTTTCGGCGCACCACGCCCGCGGGCAAGCAGGTGACGCTGGCCTATGTACAACCAGGCGTCTGGGTGGGCGAGGCCGAGGTACTCTACGGCCGCCCCTGCAACTACGAGGCCCACGCCCACGGCCCGACCACGCTGCTGAGCGTGCCGGAGATGTCACTGCGCTCGCTGCTGCAGCAGCACCCCACCTTCGGCGAGGCCCTGCTCACGCTGCAGGCCTGGAGCATGCGCTCGCTCTACAGCATGATGGAAGATGTGGCCACCATGCCGCTGCGCGCACGCCTGGCCAAACAGTTGCTGCATTTATTGGAGCGATTCGGGCCGCACCAGATGGCGCCAGAAGCCAGCCGCATGCTGGGTCTGTCGCTGGCGCAGGATGAGCTGGCCGGCCTGCTCGGCGGCTCGCGCCAGCGCGTGAATGTGGAGCTGAAATGGCTGGAGCGCCAGGGCCTGATCAGCGTGCGCCCGCGCGGCATCGAGGTGCATGGCACCGAGGGCCTGCAGACCCTGGTGGATCAGGCAGCGGACGAGGTGGGCGGCTGAGGTGGCCACCTCCGTCGGTATTGTTTTCATAGCGTTTAGCGCTGTATGGGCGGGCGCTCAAGACTGATTTATCGTCGATGCCGCCAAGATGCCGGCGCTCCAGCCCATCGCACTCAACGCCCCACCATCTTGCCCGGCACCACCCATTCGTCGAACTGCGAGGCCGTCACATGGCCGAGTGCCAGGGCGGCCTCGCGCAGGCTGGTGCCCTCCTTGTGCGCCTTCTTGGCGATGGCGGCGGCCTTGTCGTAGCCGATATGGGTGTTGAGCGCCGTCACTAGCATCAGTGAACGCTCCACCAGCTCATCGATGCGCGCGCGGTTGGGCTCTATGCCCACGGCGCAGTGGTCGTTGAAGCTCTTCATGCCGTCGGCCAGCAGGCGCACGCTCTGCAAAAAATTGTGCGCCACCATGGGGCGGAACACGTTCAGCTCGAAGTTGCCCGAGGCCCCGCCCACGTTGATGGCCACGTCGTTGCCCAGCACCTGCGCGGCCAGCATGGTCAGGGCCTCGCACTGTGTGGGGTTGACCTTGCCGGGCATGATGGACGAGCCGGGCTCGTTCTCGGGAATGGTGATCTCGCCGATGCCGCTGCGCGGCCCGCTGGCCAGCCAGCGCACGTCGTTAGCGATCTTCATCAGGCTGGCGGCCAGCGTCTTGAGGGCGCCATGGGCGGCCACCAGCGCGTCGCAGCTGGCCAGCGACTCGAACTTGTTGGGCGAGGTGACGAAGGGCAAGCCGGTCTGCGCCGCCAGGTCTGCCGCCACCTGTTCGGCATAGCCCTTGGGCGCGTTCAGCCCCGTGCCCACGGCCGTGCCGCCCAGCGCCAGCTCGCACAGATGCGGCAGCGCGTCGCGCACATGGCGCTCGCCATGCGCCAGCTGCGCCACCCAGCCGGAAAATTCCTGGCCCAACGTGAGCGGCGTGGCGTCCTGCAGATGCGTGCGGCCTATCTTCACGATGTCGTCGAAGGCCTGTGCCTTGGCCTGCAGCGTGGCGCGCAGCTGTTCAATCGCCGGCAGCAGCCGCTGCACCAGCGCCTGCACGGCCGCCACATGCATGGCGGTGGGGAAGACGTCGTTGCTCGACTGGCTCTTGTTCACGTCGTCATTCGGGTGTACCAGCCGCCCCTCGCCGCGCTCGCCCCCCAAGAGCTCGCTGGCGCGGTTGGCCAGCACCTCGTTGACGTTCATGTTGGTCTGCGTTCCGGATCCGGTCTGCCAGACCACCAGCGGAAACTCGCCCTCATGCCGACCGGCCAGCACCTCGTCGGCCGCGGCCACGATGGCATCCGTCTTGCGCGCATCCAGCAGGCCCAGCGCCTGGTTGACCCGCGCCGAGGCCCGCTTGACCTGGGCCAGGGCATGGATGATCTCGCGCGGCTGGCGCTCGCCCGAGATGTCGAAGTTCTGCAGCGAGCGCTGCGTCTGCGCGCCCCACAGCCGGTCGGCCGGCACGGCTATCGGGCCAAAGGTGTCGCGTTCGGAGCGGAAACTGGTGGTCATGGCGTTTCACCTTTCCTTGTCTGCAGGGTGATGGATGACGAAGCGGCTCATTTCACCGCAATCCATGCTGCACCGATAGTCCTACCCCCTTGGGCAGCGTGGACACGCCATGCAACCAATGCCCCCTGCATAAGCTTCACGCAAGCCCGGGGGCGATAATCCCGGGTTCGTTTCAACCATCCCTCTGCCTACATGAGCACGACCATCCGCTACAACGACCTGGTGGAATCCGTAGCCGCAGCGCTGCAGTACATCTCCTACTACCACCCCGCCGACTACATCGAACACCTGGCGCGCGCCTACGAGCGCGAGCAAAGCCCTGCCGCCAAGGACGCCATGGCGCAGATCCTCACCAACAGCAAGATGAGCGCCACGGGCCACCGCCCGATCTGCCAGGACACGGGCATCGTCAACGTGTTCCTCAAGATTGGCATGGACGTGCGCTTCGAGGGCTTTGCCTTTGATCAGAGCCTGGAAGACGCCGTGAACGAGGGCGTGCGCCGCGGCTACAACCACCCCGACAACACGCTGCGCGCCTCGGTCGTCGCCGACCCGCACTTTGCGCGCAAGAACACCAAGGACAACACGCCCGCCGTCATCAACGTGCAGATCGTGCCCGGCAACAAGCTGGACGTGACCGTGGCCGCCAAGGGCGGCGGCAGCGAGAACAAGTCCAAGATGATCATGATGAACCCCAGCGACAGCCTGGTGGACTGGGTGCTGAAGACCGTGCCCACCATGGGCGC
>JAFEER010000256.1 GCA_018240985.1 Pseudomonadota bacterium | reverse complement strand
CACCGCGCTCGCCGCACCATGCGGCGTTGCTCCTCCTTGCGGGCAGTAGCCCGCAGCGTCGTCACGCCTTGCCTGGCACGCCGATCACGGCACTGGCGAGCGCGTTCAACTACCGAATCTAGGATGAAAAAGCGGGCCCTGGGGCCCGCCTTGGTGCGACCCGGGGACATCACCCCTGGCGCTGACCCATGAAGATCTCCACGCGCCGGTTGCGTGCGCGCCCATCCGCCGTGTCGTTGCTGGCAATCGGCTCGCGTGAACCCCGGCCTTCGACCTGGATGCGTGCGCCGCTCACGCCGCGCTCGGTGAGGTAGTTGCGCGTGCTCTCGGCGCGCTCGAGCGACAGTGGGTTGTTGATGGCATCGCTGCCGGTGGAGTCGGTGTGGCCGATGATGCGCACGTCGGAGTTGGGGTTGTTGCGCAGGCCATCGGCAAAGCGATCCAGGATGGGGCGCAGACTGGGCTGGATGTCCGCACGGTTGGTGGCGAACGAGATGTCGCTGGGAATGTCCAGCTTGAGCTGGTTGTCCGCCGTCTGCGACACCGTCACGCCCGTGCCCTGGGTGGCGGCCTGCATCTCCTGCTTCTGCTTTTCCATGTGCTGCGACCAGATGTAGGTGCCCAGGGCGCCCACGCCGGCGCCGATCACGGCGCCCTTGCCCGCGTTGCCGCTGCCGGCCATGGAGCCTATGACCGCGCCGCCCAGCGCGCCTGCACCCGCGCCTATGGCCGTGCGGCGCTGGGTGTCGCTCATGTCGGCACAGCCGGTGCTCAGCAGTACGACGGCGGCGGTGCCGACGAGAAGAATCTTGCGCATATCCTGCTCCTTGAATTCATGAAAAGTGAAAGTTCGGCCGCGAGCCTAGCAAGCCGGGACGGCCGGTGCTGTAAGACTTGGTGCCAGCATGGACGGCGGCGGTGCAAACAACTGTCAATCGTCCTGGTTCGGTGGCGGTTCACCGCGCTTGCGCCCCGAGAACATAGTCCACCAGATAATTCCCACAAACACCAGCAGCGCCAATAGCGCCTCAAGCAAAATCAGTCCCATGAATGTTCGTCTCCTGCGCCTGCTCGTTACCGCGTCGATTGTAGGAATTCTGGCGGCCTGCTCCACGCCGGTGCCCCTGGAGCCTTCTGCTCCATCGGCGCGCCCTGCGCCCGCGCCCGCGGGGCCGGTGGCCGTGCCTGGCACCCTGGCCCAGGCCAAGAGCCGCTGGGTACCCGTGGCCTGGAGCGAGCTGCCCGGCTTTGACGCCGATGCCCTGCACGAGGCCTGGAATGCCTGGCTGCGCAGCTGCGAGCGCCCGGCGCCGGCCTTCGCGCCACTGTGCGGCGACGTGCGCCGCCTGACCATTGCCAGCCCCGAGGAGCAGCGCCAATGGATGATGCAGCGCCTGCAGCCCTACCGCATCGAGTCGCCCGAGGGCGGCGCCGACGGCCTGCTGACCGGTTATTTCGAACCCTATCTGGATGCGGTGCGCCAGCCGGGCAATGGTTTCAACGTGCCGTTGTTTGCGCCGCCGGCCGATCTGGGCCAGCGCAAGCCCTGGTACACGCGCCAGCAGATCGAGACGCTGCCGCAGGCTCAGGCGCAGCTCGCCGGCCGCGCCATCGCCTGGGTGCGCGACCCGGTGCAGGCCATGGTGCTGCACATCCAGGGCTCGGGCCGACTGCGCCTGCAGGAGCCCGATGGCAGCCAGCGCCTGGTGCGCCTGGCCTATGCCGGCACCAACGACCAGCCCTACAAGAGCGTGGGCAAATGGCTGCTGGATCAAGGCCTGGTGCGTGACGCCACCTGGCCCGGCATCAGCGCCTGGGTTGCGCAGAACCCGCAGCGCGTCAACGAGATGCTGTGGAGCAACCCGCGCTACGTGTTCTTCCGCGAGGAGCCGCTGGATGGGCTGGACGCCGCCTTCGGCCCCAAGGGCGCGCAGGGCGTGCCGCTCACCCCCGGGCGCTCCATCGCCGTGGATCGCCAGAGCATTCCCTACGGCACGCCGGTGTGGCTGGCCTCCAACGGGCCCACGGCCCAGCTGTCGCGCCTGGTGCTGGCGCAGGACACGGGCAGCGCCATCCTGGGCGCGGTGCGCGCCGACTATTTCACGGGTTGGGGCCAGGAGGCGGGCGACATGGCCGGGCGCCTGAAGCAGAACCTGCGCCTGTGGGCGCTGTGGCCGCGCTGACGTTGACGCCGATGCCAATCAGCGCCAGCCGGCGTTCAGGCGCTCCAGCGCCGCCGCGCCCGGGCACAGGTCGGCCTTGCCCAAGCGGTTGAGCGGCCGGGCGCTGGTGTTCTGCGCGGCGTGCAGATCGCCGGCCCCGGCCTCCAGGTACAAGAGGCCGGTGACGATCTCGCCCTGCGCGGCGCGCTCCTGCATGTAGGCCATGGCGGCCACGCGGTCGGTCGGGTCGTAGTCTGCGGCGAGCTTGTGCAGGCGCAGTACGCTGCCGTCATGCTGCGTCACGTCGATCACCTCGCCCGCGGCGTAGTCCACGCTGATCTCCTGCCGCGCCAGGATCATGTCGATGCGGCTCACCGCCTCGTTGTGCTCGCGCACCCATTCGTAGCTGCGCGTGGAGCCGGCGTGGTTGTTGAAGGTCACGCAGGGGCTGATGACGTCGATGAAGGCCGCCCCGCCATGGCCGATGGCGGCCTTGATGAGCGGCACCAGCTGCGCCTTGTCGCCCGAGAAGCTGCGCGCCACGAAGCTCGCGCCCAGCTGCATCGCCAGCTCCACCAGGTCTACCGGGCTGTCCTGGTTGACGACGCCCTTCTTGCTCCTGCTGCCCTTGTCGGCAGTGGCCGAGAACTGGCCCTTGGTCAGGCCGTAGACGCCGTTGTTCTCGACGATGTAGACCAGGTTCACGTTGCGCCGCATGCAATGCGCGAACTGGCCCAGGCCGATGGAGGCCGAATCGCCATCGCCCGAAATGCCCAGGTAGAGCAGATCCCGATTCGCCAGGTTGGCGCCGGTGGCCACGCTGGGCATGCGCCCGTGCACCGTGTTGAAGCCGTGGCTCGCGCCCAGGAAGTAGTCCGGCGTCTTGGATGAGCAGCCTATGCCCGACAGCTTGGCCACGCGGTGCGGCTCGATGTCCAGCTCCCAGCAGGCCTGGATGACGGCCGCCGACACCGAGTCATGGCCGCAGCCGGCGCACAGGGTGGAGACCTTGCCCTCGTAGTCACGCCGCGTATAGCCGATCTTGTTCTCGGTCAGCGAGGGGTGGTGCAGGCGTGGCTTGGCGATATAGGTCATGGCTTGATCTCCTGCGGTGCGACCACCGCCTCGTGCACATGATCGGTGATGTATTGGGTGATGAAGCGCGCCGTGATCGGCGTGCCGTCGTAGTGCAGCACGCGCGCGAGCCTGGCGGGGTTGATCTCGAACTCGTTGATGAGCAGGCTGCGCAGCTGCGCGTCGCGGTTCTGCTCGACCACGAACACCGTCTCGTGCGCGGCTATGAACTCGCGCACGCTGGCGGCGAACGGAAAGGCGCGCAGGCGCAGCGCGTTCAGGTGGATGCCCTGACGCGCCAGCTCGTCCAGCGCCTCGTGCATGGCCGGGCTGGTGGAGCCGAAGTAGAGCACGCCCAGGCGCGTGCGTTTGGCAGCCGGGCGCGGCACCGGCGCCGGCACCAGGGTGGCCGCGGTGGCAAATTTCTTCAGCAGGCGCTGCACGTTGTAGATGTAGTCCGGCCCGCGCTCGGAGTAGCGCGCGTAGGCGTCGCGCGTGGTGCCGCGCGTGAAATAGCTGCCCAGCTGGGGGTGCGTGCCGGGCAGCGTGCGCCAGGGAATGCCGTCGCCGTCCACGTCCTTGTAGCGGCCGAAATCCTTCTGCTCCAAGTCCTGGGCGCTCATCACCTTGCCGCGGTCGTAGTCGCGCGCGTCGTCCCAGGCCAGCGGCTCGCACAGGCGCTGGTTCATGCCGATGTCCAGATCCGTCATCACGAACACCGGGGTCTGCAGCCGGTCTGCCAGATCCAGGGCGGCAGCGGTGTGCTCGAAGCACTCGCGCGGGTCTTCGGGGAACAGCAGCACATGCTTGGTGTCGCCGTGCGAGGCGTAGGCGCAGGCCAGGATGTCGGCCTGCTGGGTGCGCGTGGGCATGCCGGTGGATGGCCCGCCGCGCTGCACGTTGACGATGGTGACCGGAATCTCGGCAAAGTAGGCCAGGCCGATGAACTCGGTCATGAGCGAGATGCCCGGCCCCGAGGTGGCGGTGAAGGCGCGCGCGCCGTTCCAGCCGGCGCCGACCACGATGCCTATGGAGGCCAGCTCGTCCTCGGCCTGCACGATGGCGTAGTTGTGCCGGCCCTCGGCGTCGATGCGGTACTGGGCGCAGTAGTCGTTGAAGGCCTCGGCCACCGAGGTCGAGGGCGTGATGGGATACCAGGCGCAGACCGTGGCACCGCCATACACAGCGCCCAGGCCGGCGGCGGTGTTGCCGTCGATGAAGACGCGCTGGCCAACGCGGTGCGCGCGCTCGACGCGGATCGGCAGCGGGTACTTCAGGTGCTCGCGTGCGAAGTCGCGCCCCAGGTGCAGCGCCTGCAGGTTGGCGGCAATGAGCTTTTCCTTGCCCTCGAACTGCTCCGCCAGCAGCTGCTCTATCACCTGGGTGTCCATGTCCAGCAGCACCGACAGTGCGCCCACGTACATGATGTTCTTGAACAGCTGGCGCTGGCGCGGGTCGTTGTAGCTGGCGTTGCAGATCTCGGTGATCGGCATGCCGATGACGGTGATGTCGTCGCGCAGCTCGGCCGCCGCGCGCGGCCGCGTGCTGTCGTAGAACAGGTAGCCGCCGGGCTCGATCTCCTCCACGTCGGCGGCCCAGGTCTGCGGGTTCATGGCCACCATCATGTCGATGCCGCCGCGCCGGCCCAGATAGCCCTTCTCGCACACGCGCACCTCGTACCAGGTCGGCAGGCCCTGGATGTTGCTCGGGAAGATGTTGCGCGGGCTCACCGGCACGCCCATGCGCAGGATGGCCTTGGCGAACAGCTCGTTGGCGCTGGCCGAGCCCGAACCGTTGACGTTGGCGAACTTGACGACGAAATCGTTGACCGCCGTGATCTGTCTCATGCCAGCTCCTTCACCCGACTTTTGCTGATGGTGCATGAGGCACCGCCGGCCTTGGTGGGGTACAGCAGGAACTGCTGCATGTCCCAGGCGCCCGTGGGGCAGCGCTCGGCGCACAGGCCGCAGTGCAGGCAGACATCCTCGTCCTTGGCCATGATGCGGCCGGTCTTCACCGGCGCCGACACCAGCAGCGCCTGCTCCAGGTTCTCGGCCGGCGCGTTCAGGCGCTGGCGCAGCTCGGCCTCGTCGCCGTTGTCGGTGAAGCTGATGCAGTCCATCGGGCACACGTCCACGCAGGCGTCGCACTCTATGCACAGCCTGGGGCTGAACACGGTCTGCATGTCGCAGTTGAGGCAGCGCGAGGCCTCCTTGAACGCGGTGCGGGCGTCAAAGCCCAGCTCCACCTCGATGTCCATGCGCTCCAGCGCGCCCTTTTCCTTCGACCAGGGCACGACGTAGCGCCGGTCATTGCTCGGGTCGTTGTCGTAGCTCCACTCGTGGATGCCCATCTTCTGCGACACCAGGTTCGACCAGGGCGCGGGCCGGGCATGCACGTCCTGCCCGGTGAGCAGCAGGTCGATGGACACGGCGGCCTCGTGCCCATGGGCCACGGCGGTGATGATGTTCTTCGGCCCGAAGGCGGCGTCGCCACCGAAGAAGACCCGCGGCAGCGTGGATTGCAGGCTGGCCTGGTCGAGCACCGGCAGGCCCCATTCGCCGAACGCTATGCCCAGGTCGCGCTCGATCCAGGGAAAGGCGTTTTCCTGGCCGATGGCGATCAGCACCTCGTCGCACGCGAAGAAGGCCTCGGGCTCGCCGCTGGGCACGAGCCGGCGCCGGCCCTCGGCATCAGGCTCGGCGCGCACGATCTCGAAGCGCATGCCGACCAGGCGCCCGCCCTCGTGCACGAAGGCCTTGGGCACATGCATGTTGATGATGGGAATGCCTTCATGCGCGGCATCTTCCTTTTCCCAGGGCGAGGCCTTCATCTCCTCGAAGCCTGAGCGCACGATGACCTTGACGTCCTCGCCGCCCAGGCGCCTTGCGCTGCGGCAGCAGTCCATGGCGGTGTTGCCGCCGCCGAGCACGATCACGCGTTTGCCGACGCTGGTGACATGGCCGAACGTGACCGAAGCCAACCAGTCGATGCCGATGTGGATCTGCGCCGCCGCATCCTGCCGCCCGGGGAGTTCCAGGTCGCGCCCGCGCGGCGCACCGGTGCCGACGAATACGGCATCCCAGCCTTCGGCCAGCAAGGCCTGCATGGAGGCTATGCGCCGGCCGGCCTGGAACTGCACCCCCAGATTGAAGACATAGCCGGTCTCCTCGTCGATCACGCTCTCGGGCAGGCGAAAGCTCGGAATCTGCTGGCGCATGAAGCCGCCCGCCTTGGCCTCGGCGTCGAACACCGTGACCGCGTAGCCGAGGGGGGCCAGGTCGCGCGCCACGGTGAGCGAGGCCGGCCCGGCGCCGATGCAGGCGATGCGCAGGCCGTTGCCCTCGCGGGCCGGCTGCGGCATGCGCGCGGCCACGTCGCCCTTGAAGTCGGCGGCCACGCGCTTCAGGCGGCAGATCGCCACCGGCTCGGGTTTCTCGGCATTGGCCTGCTCCACGCGCACGCGCCGGCAGGCCGGCTCGCAGGGCCGGTCGCAGGTGCGCCCGAGGATGCCGGGGAACACATTCGCCACCCAGTTGACCATGTAGGAGTCGGCATAGCGCCCCTGCGCGATCAGGCGCAGGTATTCGGGCACGGGGGTGTGGGCCGGACAGGCCCATTGGCAATCGACCACCTTGTGGTAGTAGTCGGGGTTGCGGGTGTCGGTGGGTTGCATCGGCTTGTCTCCTGCTCGAACCCTGGGGTCGCTCCAGGGCGGGCGACCCGATGTAACGGGCAGTGTAAGACATCGATGCGCAGGCTTGCCCGCGTTCAAGAACGTTGCCAGGGCGGGTTTTCCTGGGGCGCCGGGCCCGCCGGCAGCGTCGGGTCTGGCAGGATGGGGGTCAGTCGCCCTCGACCACGTAGCGCGACACCACCGGCGGCGCCTCGCCGACATGGAAGGCAAACTTGCGGTCGCGCAGCGCCACGTCCGAGGCGGTGACGCGGTCGAAGCGGCGCAAGTGCTCGGTCCAGGATTCGTCCACGATGCGTTCCACGTAGCGGCGCGGGTCGGCGATGTCGTGCTGCAGCTCCCAGCTCAGCGCGCCCTGGCGGATGCGCGCGCGCCGGCTCTCCTGCATCACGGCGCGGAACTCGGCGGCGCGCGCCGGGTGGATGAAGTATTCGATGCTCGTGACCAGGCGCAGGCCCGCGGCCGGCGGGGTCTCGGCCTGCGGCATCTTGAAGGCGCGCGAGGGGCTCAGGTCTTCCTCGCCGTGGCGGTTGCTCACCAGGCGCTGCACCAGGGTCATGGCGGCCACGCCGATGGCGGCGGCCAGCGCCAGGCTGACATGTACGCTGGTCAGCGCCGCCACCTGGCCCCACAGCGCCGCGCCCGCGGCCGTGGCGCCCATGATGGCCATCTGCAGGATGGACATGCCGCGCGCGCGCACCCAGTTGGGCAGGGCGAACTGGGCCGCCACCACCAGCACATTGGCCGTGGTGATCCAGGCCGCGCCCGCGAGCACCATGGCCGGCAGGGCAACATAGGCATTCGGCGCGATGGCCACGATCGCCGTGGCCAGGGCCTGCAGCAGCATGCCTATCCCCACCAGCCGATCCGTGGCCATCATCTGGCGCAGGCGCGGCAGGAACATGGCGGCGCCGATCGCGCCCGCGCCCATCGAGGCCAGCAGCAGCGTGAAGGTGCCGGCGCCGCCGCCCTGCAGCTCGCGCGCCACCAGCGGCAGCAGCGCCAGCAGGGCCGTGGCATGCAGGAAGAACACGGAGATGCGCCACATCACGGCGCGCATCGGGGGCGATTCGCGCACGAACTGCAGGCCCACGCGCATGGCGCTGTAGAGGCGCTCGCGCCCGAGCGGATTCGGCGTCGGCTGGCGCCGCCAGCGCATGATGGTGAAGCCCGCGGCCAGCGACAGCACGGCGTTGAGCACGAACACCCAGGCGCTGCCCGCGCCGGCGATGATGGCGCCGGCCAGCAGCGGCCCGACGATGCGCGAGGCGTTCATGGCCACGCCGTTGAGCGCCAGCGCCGCGGGCAGCTGGTGGCGGTCTACCAGCTCGGGCACGATGGCCGAGAACACCGGCCAGCGCATCGCCATACCGATGCCGTTGGCAAAAGTGAGGGCCAGCAGCAGCCAGGCGTTGAGCCCGCCGGCCAGCACGGCCAGGCACAGCACCACGGCCACGGCCGCGACCCAGAACTGCGTGGCCATGAAGTAGCGCCGCCGATCCAGGATGTCGGCCAGCGCGCCGCTGGGCAGGCCCAGCAGGAACACGGGCAGGGTGGAGGCCGTCTGCACCAGTGCCACCAGCGCGGGCGAGCTGGTCAGCGAGGTCATGAGCCAGGCCGTGGCCACGTCGTTCATCCACATGCAGGTGTTGGCCACCATCCAGGTGAGCCAGAGCATGCGGAACACCGGCAGGGCCAGCGGCGCCAGTGGCGACTCTGGCGCGCGCTCGGCGGCGCTGCGCCGGAGCTCGGCCGCGGCGGCGGCCTCGGCGGCGTCGGCAATGTCCGAGGCGGGCGAGGCCGGTGGGCTGGCGGGCGCGCTGGAGTCCGGGGGGAGGGTGTCGTGGGGCGGCTGGGGCGGCATGGGGCTGCCATTGTCGCGGGGATGGGCCAGTTGCGTCATGCCTGGCGATGGAGTCTGTACGAAAACTTGTAACTACTCAGTCTCTGACTCACTGGCCGGCGGGACGCCGGCGCTCCCAGGCGCATGCGTTGATAGGTCTGCTGGGAGCGCCGGCATCTTGCCGGCTGGATTTGGCGGGGCGCGTGCTGCGAAGCTGAGTCGTTACGAAAACTTTGGGCAAAACAGGGTTGAAGCACCGTACATCAATGGCAATAAGCTATCTTATTAGTAGTAGATGATCGGGTGGTGCACCACCTCGCGCCTGGCCCTGGCTGTGGAGATCGCCTCCATCCCCGAGGACATACGCGGCTACGGCCATATGCACGGCTTGAATATACTTCGTTTGTGATAGCTGTATGCGCTTGATGGACAGGCGATACGGTCGATTTTTGTAGGGAATAGCAGGCGCCTTGCGGTCACATATTCAAGGGGAATTGGGCGTGCCGAATACAATCGCCTGTTGCCCTGACGGCCGGCGCTTGCCTGCCTGGCGGGTCATTCACACCCTGTTTGAGTGGAGTTTTCCTAGTGTTTATTTCTTCCGCCTTTGCCCAGACCGCACCCGCCGCTGCCGCCGAGGGAGGCCTGATGGGCTCGCTGACCGGCATGCTGCCGCTGGTGCTGATGTTCGTGGTGCTGTACTTCATCATGATCCGGCCCCAGATGAAGCGCCAGAAGGAGCACCGCGCCATGATCGACGCCCTGGCCAAGGGCGACGAGGTGGCCACGGCCGGCGGCCTGCTGGGCAAGGTCACCAGCATCGCCGAAGGCTATCTGCAGCTGGAAATCGCCAGTGGCGTGCAGGTGCAGGTGCAGCGCAGCGCCGTGACGCAGGTGCTGCCCAAGGGCACCGTCAAGTAAGCCGGCCCATTGCAATAGGCCCGCGGGCCTGCTTTCTTTGGGGTGGGCGGGCGCCATGCCCGCAGCCTCAATAGGTATTGAAGAGCGCGATCATGAACCGTTACCCGGGCTGGAAGTACGCGATCCTGGTGATCGTGCTGCTGATAGGGGTGGTCTACACCCTGCCCAATTTCTTCGGCGAGGCGCCTGCCGTGCAGGTGTCCTCGGCCAAGGCCACGATCAAGGTCGATGCCGCGCTGCAGCGGCGCGTCGAGGAGATCCTCAAGTCGGCCGACGTGACCTCGGACTCGGTCACGCTGGACAGCAACTCGGTGCGCGCGCGCTTCGACACGCCCGACAACCAGCTCAAGGCCAAGGATGCGCTGGAGAAGGCGCTCACGCCCGATCCGTCCGACCCGCCCTACATCGTGGCGCTGAACCTGGTGTCGCGCTCGCCCGACTGGCTCACGGCCATCAACGCGCGTCCCATGTACCTGGGCCTGGATCTGCGCGGCGGCGTGCACTTCATGCTGCAGGTGGACATGCAGGCGGCCCTGACCAAGAAGGCCGAGTCCTACGCGGGCGACCTGCGTACCACGCTGCGCGACAAGAACATCCGCCATGGCGGCATCAGCCGCGACGGCCAGGCCATCGACATCCGCGTGCGCGACGAGGCAACCCTCACGGCGGCGCGCAACCTGGTTGCCGACCAGTTCCCGGATCTCGTGACCACCAGCAACCCGGACGGCGAGGGCTTCAGGCTGCGCGCCACCATCAAGCCCGAGGCCCTGCGCAAGGTGCAGGAGCAGGCGCTGAAACAGAACATGGTCACGCTGCACAACCGTATCAACGAGCTCGGCGTGGCCGAGCCCGTGATCCAGCAGCAGGGGCTGGATCGCATCGTGGTGCAGCTGCCCGGCGTGCAGGACACGGCCAAGGCCAAGGACATCCTGGGCCGCACAGCCACGCTGGAGGTGCGCATGGTGGACGAGGGCACCGAGGCGCGCGCGGCCGAGACCGGCGCCGGCCCCGTGCCCTTTGGCGACGAGAAATACCTGGATCGCAACGGCCAGGCGGTGATCGTGAAGAAGCAGGTCATCCTCACCGGCGAGAACCTGACCGACGCCCAGCCCGGCTTCGACGGCCAGACCCAGGAGCCCACCGTCAACCTGACGCTGGACGCCAAGGGCTCGCGCACCTTCAAGGACATCACGCGCGAGAACATCGGCAAGCGCATGGCCATCGTGCTGTTCGAGAAGGGCAAGGGCGAGGTTGTCACGGCACCGGTGATCAGGAGCGAAATCGGCGGCGGCCGGGTGCAGATCTCGGGCCGCATGACGACGCAGGAAGCCAACGACACGGCCCTGCTGCTGCGCGCCGGCTCGCTGGCCGCGCCCATGGAGATCATCGAGGAATACACCATCGGCCCGAGCCTGGGTGCCGACAACATCGACCGCGGCATCCACTCCGTGGTCTGGGGCATGGTCGCGGTCGCGGCCTTCATGTGCATGTACTACATGCTGTTCGGTGTGTTCTCCACCATCGCCCTGGGCATGAACGTGCTGCTGCTGCTGGCCGTGCTGTCCATGTTGCAGGCCACGCTGACGCTGCCCGGCATTGCCGCCATGGCGCTGGCCCTGGGCGTGGCCATCGACTCCAACGTGCTCATCAACGAGCGCATCCGCGAGGAGCTGCGCGCAGGCAGCCCGCCGCAGGCGGCCATTGCCGCGGGCTACGAGCGCGCCTGGGCCACCATCCTGGACTCCAACGTCACCACGCTGATCGTCGGCCTGGCGCTGCTGGCCTTCGGCACGGGGCCGGTGCGCGGCTTTGCCGTGGTGCACTGCATCGGCATTCTGACCAGCATGTTCTCGGCCGTGTTCTTCTCACGCGGCCTGGTCAACCTCTGGTATGGCCGCAAGAAGAAGCTCAAGAGCCTGGCCATCGGCCAGGTCTGGAAGCCCGAGGGCGACGAGCACCGTTCCGTGGCCGGCCGCAGCGGCAGTGCTGATTAAAAGGAGGAAGCACCATGGAGTTCTTCCGCATTAAAAAAGACATCCCGTTCATGAAGTACGCGTTGGTGCTCAACGCAGTGTCCTTCATCACCTTTGCCCTGGCCGTGTTCTTCCTGGTCACGCGCGGCCTGCACCTGTCGGTGGAGTTCACCGGCGGCACCGTCATGGAGCTGGCCTATACCCAGACGGCGGACATCGGCAAGGTGCGCGACAAGGTGGCGGCGCTGGGCTACCCCGACGTGGTGGTGCAGAACTTCGGCACCTCGCGCGACGTGATGATCCGCCTGCCGGTGCAAAAGGGCGTGACCTCGGCCCAGCAGAGCGAGCAGGTGCTGGCGGCGCTGAAAAGCGAAGACCCCGGCGTCACGCTGCGGCGCACCGAATTCGTCGGCCCGCAGGTGGGCGAGGAGCTGGTGCACGGCGGCCTGATGGCGCTGGGCATGGTGGTGCTGGGCATCGTCATCTACCTGGCGCTGCGCTTCGAGTGGAAGTTCGGCGTCGCGGCCATCATCGCCAACCTGCACGACGTGGTCATCATCCTGGGCTTCTTCGCCTTCTT
>JAFEER010000255.1 GCA_018240985.1 Pseudomonadota bacterium | reverse complement strand
CGCAGCGGCCCATTTTTCACCGTCTTTTTGCCCAATAGCTCGGCTATTGGGCTGCAAATCCGGCAAAAACTGTGCTCGCTGGGGCCGATTTTCGCTTTCGGCGCTCCAAGTCCGACAGGCTCCTGGCGCGGCGTTTGATGTTTTATGTTGCAGATAGCGTCGGACACTGCACTAGACTGCCGGGCATGTCGGCCCATCCCCTAATTTCGGTACTGCGCCTGGCAGCGGGTTCGCTGCTGGCACTGCTTGGTCTGTCGGCTTGCGCCGCGAATGTGGGCCCCCCAGAGGCCGACCCTTCTGCCCTGCCACCCACGGTGCTGGCCGCCCTGCAGCGCGCCCGGCTGCCGCAGGACGCTCTCGCGGCGCTGGTGGTTCCGGTGGATGGGCGCGCCGCGCCGCGCCTTGCGCACCGGGCGGAGCAGGCGCTGAACCCGGCCTCGGTGATGAAGCTGGTCACCACCTATGCGGCGCTGGACATGCTCGGCCCGGCCTTCACCTGGGACACGCCGGTGTATCTGGACGCTGCGCCGCAGGGCGGGCGCCTGCGCGGCAACGTCTACATCCAGGGCCAGGGCGACCCCAAGCTGGTGCTGGAGCGCCTGTGGCTGCTGATGCGGCGCCTGCGCGCGCTGGGCATCGATGTGGTGGAGGGCGACATCGTGCTGGATCGCAGCGCCTTCGTGCTGCCGGCGCATGATGCGGCCGAATTTGACGGTGAACCGTGGCGCCCCTACAACGCAGCGCCCGACGCCCTGTTGATCAACTACAAGGCCCTGGCGATGGATTTCCGGCCCGATGCGGCGGCCGGCGTGGCGCATGTGCACTACGCGCCGCCGCTGGCCGGCGTGGAGCTGCCGGCCAGCGTGCCCTTGGCAGCGCCGGGCCAGGCCTGTGGCGACTGGCGCACGGCCCTGCGCGGCCAGTTTGACGATGCCGCGCGCGTCAGCTTTGCGGGCGCCTACCCGCTGGCCTGCGGCGCGCGCGAATGGTCGGTGGCGACTGCCGATCCGGCCGGCTATGCGGCGCGCGCCGTGGCCGGCATGTGGCGCGAGGTGGGCGGCCGGCTCACGGGACGCGTGCGCGACGGCCAGGTGCCCGCGGGGCTGCAGCCGGTGCTCAGCAACCCCTCGCCGGCGCTGGCCGAGGTGGTGCGCGACATCAACAAGTACAGCAACAACGTCATGACCCAGCAGCTGCTGTTGACGCTGGGGCTGCAAAAGGCCGGCCAGGGCAGCTTCGAGGCCGCGCGCAGCGTGCTGGCCCAATGGTGGCGCGCACGCGTCGGCACGGCCGATTCTCCGGTGGTGGACAACGGCGCCGGCCTGAGCCGCGACGCGCGCCTGAGCCCGCAGGCCCTGGCGCGCATGCTGCAGCGCGCCTGGGCGTCGCCGGTGATGCCGGAGTTCATGGCCTCGCTGCCCATGGCGGGTGTCGATGGCACGCTGCGGCGCCGGCCTGCGCTGGCGGCGGGCGGCGCCCACCTCAAGACCGGCAGCCTGCGCGACGTGACGGCCATCGCCGGCTATGTGCTGGGCGCCAGCGGCCGGCGCTATGTGCTGGTGGCCATGGTGAACCACCCGAACGCCGCAGCGGCCAGGCCGGCGCTGGATGCTCTGATTGACTGGGGCGTGGCTGATGCATATTTTGCACCAAATAGAAATTAGTAATTTCCCTAGTCCACGGAATTAAGTGGCAAACGTTACTATTATTAACCTAAAAATGAACGATCGTTCGGCTTTGTCTTGGAGAACGTCAATGAACAAATGGCTTGGGCTGACCATGGTCAGCACTGCGGCAATGCTGGCCGCCTGCGGCGGCGGGTCTGATCTTGGTGGCAGCACCGAAACCGACCTGAGCGGCACGCGCGGCTCCCTCATGCACAACCCGCCGCTGCGCGTCACGGCGCTGTCGGCGGCCGAGTTCAAGGATCGGCTGGCCGCCACAGCCAGCGGGCAGAGCCTGCTGGCGCTGGCCGGTGTGCCGAAATGCGGCGTGAACGTGCACTACATCGAGTACGGCACCGTGGGCGGCGCGGGCGAGAAAACCAATGCCTCGGGCGCGCTCATGGTGCCGTCGGGCGACGCCCCCGGCTGCGGCGGCGCGCGCCCCGTGGTGCTGTATGCCCATGGCACCACCACCGACCGCGCCTACAACATTGCCGACATCACCGAACCCACGCGCCCCGGCGCCACCGAGGGCTCGCTGATGGCCGCCATGTACGCCGCCCAGGGCTTCATCGTGGTGGCGCCCAACTACGCCGGCTATGACGTCTCCAAGCTCGGCTATCACCCCTACCTGAACGCCGATCAGCAGTCCAAGGACATGATGGACGCGCTCACCGCCGCACGCAAGGCGCTGCCGCGCATCAACGGCCAGGATGGCGGCAAGCTTTTCATCACCGGCTTCTCGCAGGGTGGCCATGTGGCCATGGCCACGCACCGCGCGCTGCAGGCAGCCAATCTGCCGGTGACGGCATCGGCGCCCATGTCCGGCCCCTACGCGCTGGGCGCCTTTGGCGATGCCGTCTACTACGGCAACGTGAACCTGGGCGCCACGATATTCACCCCCATGCTGGCAGTGAGTTACCAGAAGGCCTACGGCAACATCTACGGCCAGCCTTCGGACATGTTCGAGGCCCCCTATGCCACCGGCCTCGACCAGCTGCTGCCGTCCAACACCCCTGTGGAACAGCTGTTCCAGCAGGGCAAGCTGCCGCAGACGCAGCTCTTCAGCAGTACGCCGCCTGCGCCCGCCTTCGCCAGCATCACGCCCCCGACACAACCGCCGCAGCTGGCGCCGCTGTTCGCGCTGGGCTTTGGCAGCAACAACCTGGTCAAGAACAGCGCGCGCCTGGCCTACCTGCAGGATGCCATCGCCAACCCCGACGGCGCCGTGCCCACGGTCACCACGGGCGGGCAGGCGGCAGCGCCGCAAAACCCGATGCGCCAGGCCTTCAAGGCCAACGACCTGCGCAACTGGGCGCCGCAGCGCCCGGTGCTGCTGTGCGGCGGCAATGCCGACCCCACGGTGTTCTTCAACGCCAACACCACGCTGATGCAGGGCCTGTGGTCTGCGCCCTCGCCGCTGGCGCTGCCACCCGGGCTGCTCACGGTGCTGGACGTGGACTCGGCCCCCGGCGCGGGCGATCCGTTTGCCGCCGTCAAGGCCGGTTTTGCCCAGGCCAAGGCCGGCGTGGCCGCACGGGGCGGTGCCAATGCCGTGGTAGAGGTCTACCACGGCTCGCTGGTGCCATCGTTCTGCAACGTGGCAGCGCGGGCCTTCTTCCAGAACGTCCTGGCTTCGGGCGGTTGAGCGCCATCACAAGGAACATTCAGACCATGAACCGCCATCTTTCCCATTGCCTGGCCGGCGCGGCGCTGCTGGCCCTGTGCGGCACGGCCTCGGCCCAGTTCACCGTGCGCGGCGGCATCACGCATCTCGCACCGCATTCCAGGGCCACCGATGCCGTGGGCCCGATGCTGCCCGGCCCGCCCTCGGGCATCAGCATCGATGTGAAGAACAAGTCCACGGCCTTTTTCTCGCTGGCCTATGGCTTCAATCCCAACATGGAGGTGGAACTGGCCCTGGGCTACCCGCCCACCCATGATGTGACGGCGCGCATCGCCGCCAATCTGCCGCCGCATATCGCGGCCTTCAACGGCCAGAAGCTGGCCGAGGTGCGCCAGATCGCCCCCACGCTGTTCTTCAACTACAAGTTCGGCGAGGCCACCAGCAAGTGGCGCCCGTTTGTCGGCCTGGGTGTCAACTACACCAACTTCGACAAGCGCACCTCCACGGCGGCCAACAATGCCCTCAACGGCGGCCCGACCGACATCCGCCTGTCCGACTCCTGGGGCCTGGCGGGGCAGTTGGGCCTGAGCTACCGCATCGACGAGCGCTGGTCTATCACCGGAACCGTCGCCACGGCGCGCGTGAAGAGCAAGCTGACCACGACCACGGCCGGGGTGCAGCGCAGCCTCGACATCCGCTTCCACCCGGTGGTGCTCACCGTCAACGTCGGCTATACCTTTTAACCTAGATTCGGCAGTTGACCGCTTGCAACCTTCTGGAAAGCCGCATGGATATTCACGTTCCCTGCTTCGCTGCCGCTCACCTGTTGGGTGAGAGCGCTACGCGCTCGCCAGCACCGCGCTCGCCGCACCATGCGGCGTTGCTCCTCCTTGCGGGCAATAGCCCGCAGCGTCGTCACGCCTTGCCTGGCACGCCGATCACGGCACTGGCGAGCGCGTTCAACTACCGAATCTAGGTTTTCGCGGCGCAGCGCCGACAAAAAAGCCGACCCATGGAGGTCGGCTTTTTTGCGCCTATGCGGCCGTGCTTACCAGCGCCGGCTCAGGGCCTGGTAGGCGTAGTCGCCAAACAGGCGATGGGCGTTGGGCGTCAGGTAGACCTTGTCGGCAAACACATACTGGTTGTAGTTGGCACCCGCGACGATGGTCGAAGGCGTGCACAGGGCGGAATTGATCTGGCCCGCGCCAATGCCGATGCCGGGGCCTGCGTCCACCGACGTGCAGACCGGGTCTGAGCTGTTGTTGAAGCCGTTGCCGCCGGGGTTGGCCTCGAACAGGTTCACGTAAAAGGCCAAATCCACGTAGAGCACGGTCTTGCCATAGTCTTTGAGGTTGATCTTCAGCTCGTCGTTGAAGTTCTGGCTGGCCTGGTGGATCAGGCTTTGCTGGCCCAGGCCCTTGGCCCAGGGGCTGCGCTCCAGGTCGTAGCTGCCGGTGACGACGATGTGCTTGGCGCCGGCATTGGACAAACGCTGGATCTGCGCGGCCAGATCGCTGCCGGCCTGGCCGGCGGCGGCGATGTATTGGTCGTTGGTCTGCGTGCCGGCCTGCACGGCTGCCATGCCGGCGATGATGTCGCTGGCGCCGGCGCTGATCAGGATCACGTCATTGTCCTGGAATTGCGGGTTTGCCAGGAACTGATCCACCTGCTGTTTCACGGTCGGGGTGCCAGCATTGCCGGCCGCATCGGGCGTGGCGTTGACGCGTGCATTGCCCTGCGCGTAGCTGGTGCCGCCGCTGGATACCGGCTTGATCGTGAGCCCATAGCGCGAGGCCAGCTGCAGTGTCCAGTTGTCGAGGCTGCCGTCGTTGACGGTGTAGCTCGAGCCCTTTTGCCCTACATCCGCCAGGGCGTCACCAAAGGCGATGAGGCGCGTGGGGTGGATGGCCGAATCGATGGTGCTGGAACCACAGGCCGCCAGCAAGGCGGCCGAGGCACAGGCGGCGGCCACAAGGCTGTGGCGCATCCAATTTGCTGCCATGTATTTCTCCAAATTCAAGAGTGCGAGAGTTTAAGCTGCGGCGGCGCGCTCCAGGCGGTCGCGCACGCCTTCCCAGGCGGGTTGGTCGGGCGGGGTTTCTATCCAGATCAGTTTCACGTCCGCATCGTCAAAGCCGCGCAGCGCGGCAAACAGTTGCTGCGCCGCGGCGGCGGCATCATCGGGCATGCGGCGCAGGATGATGCGGGACGATGCCGAACGCAGCGCGGCACGGGCGTACACGGCCAGGTGGGCGGCGTCGGCGCCCAGCAAGTCCAGTCCGGCCTGCAGCTGTTTGGCGTCCATCAGGCGCACGCGTGCCGTCGGGGCGTAATGGGCCAAAAGTGTGCCGGATGCACGTGGAGTATGCGCTGGTAGCTCTTCTTTAGATAGTGGCGCCAGGCCGCAGGCGCGTTGCACGTCAGCGCGCGAGATGGCGCCGGGGCGCAGCAGCACCGGTATGCCGCGCGTGCAGTCGATGATGGTGGATTCGATGCCCACGGCGCAGGCGCCGCCGTCCAGCACCAGCAGCGCGTCGCCAAAGGCCTCGGCCACATGCTCGGCCGTAGTCGGGCTGACCTTGCCAAACAGATTGGCGCTGGGCGCGGCCACGCCCCACACGGGTGGGTCGAGGCGCTGGCAGGCGGCCAGCACGGCATGCGCCACGGGGTGCGCCGGGCAGCGCAGGCCCACGCTGTCCTGCCCGCCCGTCGATGCCTGGGCGGCATGGGGCAGGCGCGGCAGGATCAGCGTGAGGGGCCCGGGCCAGAAGGCGTCGATGAGCTGCTGGGCGAACAGCGGCAGCTCCTTGGCGTAGTGGGTGATGGCGCTGGCGTCCGCCACATGCACGATCAGCGGGTGGTTCGCGGGCCGGCCCTTGGCGGCAAAGATGCGGGCCACGGCCTGGTCGTTGTCGGCGTCCGCCGCCAGGCCATAGACGGTCTCGGTCGGTAGGCCCAGCAGCTCGCCGCGTGTCAGGGCCTGGGCGGCGGCCTGCACCGAGGCGTCGAGCTTGCCGTCCAGGATCACACCAAACCTTTCAGAACGGCGCGATGCCGAGGATGGCTGCCGCCTTGAGCGCCGTGGCGCGCACCGCCGCGGGCGTGGCGCCGGTCACGTTCAGGTGGCCCATCTTGCGCCCGCGCTTTGCGTCGCGCTTGCCGTACAGGTGCAGGTGGCAGCCGGGCAAGGCCAGCACCCGTTCCCAGGCCGGGGTGAGGGGCGCATCACCCTGGGCAAACCACAGGTCGCCCAGCAGATTCAGCATGATGGTCGGGCTGTGCAGGCGCGGCTGCACCAGGGGCAGGCCGGTCATGCAGCGCAGCTGCAGCTCGAACTGCGAGACATCGCAGGCGTCCTGGCTGTAGTGGCCGCTGTTGTGCGGGCGCGGGGCGATCTCGTTGACCACCAGGCTGCCGTCCTGCAGCACGAAGAATTCGACGCACAGCACGCCCACATACTGTAGGCCGTCAGCTACTGATTTTGCAGCTTCCAGCGCTTGCTGTGCCTGCGCTGGCGGCAGATTTTCCTCATGAACTTCGGTGACCGCCAGGATGCCGCCGCGGTGCAGGTTGCGCTGCACCGGCAGGTGCACGCTGCTGCCGTCCTGCGCGCGCGCCACGATGACCGAGCATTCATGCGCCAGCGGCAGCATCTTTTCCAGCACGCAGGGTACGCGGCCCAAGTCCTGCCAGGCGGCGGCCAGCTCGGCGGCGGTCTGCACGCGCGCCTGGCCCTTGCCGTCGTAGCCCATGCGGGCGGTCTTCAGGATGCCGGGCAGCAGGTGCGCGGGCACGGCCGCCAGCTGCTCGGGCGTTTCAATCACCGCGTGCGGCGCCACGGGCACGCCGCAGGCGACGAAATGCGCCTTCTCGGCGGCGCGATCCTGGGCAATGGCCACGCTGCTGCCGGCGGGCGAGACGCGCCGCGTCTGTGCCAGCAGCTCCAGCGCCGCAGCCGGCACGTTCTCGAACTCGGTGGTGATGGCGGCGCACAGGCGCGCTATCTCGGCCAGGCCCTGGGCGTCCTCGTAGCCGGTGCGTATGTGGTGGTGGCTCACCAGGCCGGCGGGGCTGGTGGCATCGGGGTCGAGCACGGCGGTGAAGTAGCCCATGGACTGGGCCTTCTGCACGAACATGCGCCCGAGCTGCCCGCCGCCCAGCACGCCCAGCGTGGCGCCGGGCAGGATCACGTCCTGCGACTTGTTCATGCGGCCGCCGGTGGCAAGGTCATGGCGCGCGCGGCCGCGGTCTGCTCGGCGCGGAAGGCCTGCAGCTTGGCGCGCAGCGCCGCGTCGTGGTTGGCCAGCAGGGCCACGGCGAACAGCGCCGCGTTGGCGGCACCGGCCGCGCCGATGGCAAAGGTGGCCACGGGCACGCCCTTGGGCATCTGCACGATGGAGTGCAGCGAATCCACGCCCTGCAGATGGCGGCTGGCCACCGGCACGCCCAGCACCGGCACCACGGTCTTGGCGGCGATCATGCCAGGCAGGTGCGCGGCGCCGCCAGCGCCCGCGATGATGGCCTGCAGGCCGCGGCCGGCGGCGGCTTCGGCGTAGCGGAACATGTCGTCCGGCATGCGGTGGGCCGAGACCACCTGGGCCTCGTGCGCGATGCCGAACTGCTCAAGGATGGCAACTGCGTGCTGCATGGTGTCCCAGTCGCTGCTGGAGCCCATGACCACGCCGATCTGGATGGGGTTCATGTGCGGGGCGGGCGGCTCTGGCCCACAGGGGGAAACCCACGATTTTACGTTTTGTGCACGGCCCATGCCGACCGCCGCTTGTGTCCCGGCGCGCGAATATGTCCGAGAATCCCCGTTGACCTACTTTTCACCATGGCGCACTCAGCGCCAGCGCCTTACCGGGGATTGCCTACCAATGATCAACGTCACCCTAGAAACCTTTGAGACCGAGGTGGTTGCCGCCTCCATGACCACGCCCGTGCTGGTGGACTTCTGGGCGCCCTGGTGCGGCCCGTGCAAGACGCTGGGCCCGGTGCTGGAGAAGCTGGAGGTAGCCTATGCCGGCCGCTTCAAGCTGGTCAAGATCGACTCCGATCAGGAGCAGCAGCTGGCCGCCATGTTCGGCATCCGCAGCATCCCCACCTGCGTGCTGATGATGAACGGCCAGCCGGTGGACGGCTTCATGGGCGCCCAGCCCGAGGGCCAGCTGCGCGCCTTTCTGGACAAGCACCTGCCCAGCGCCGCTGAAATACAGGCCGAGGAGCAGGAAGACGAAGCCCAGGAGGCCCTGGCCAGCGGCGACACCGAGGGCGCGCTGGAGGCGCTGCAGCAGGCCGTGCTGACCGACCCGGCGAACGACGAGGCACGCTTTGACTACGTCAAGCTGCTGCTGCAGCAGGGCCGCGAGGACGACGCCAAGGTGGCCTTCGCGCCGGTGATCGCCAAGGCCGCGGGTTCGCGCCGGCTGGGTGCGCTCAAGGCCTGGATGGATGCTCTCGATTTTGTAACTGCCAGCGCTTATGGAGCGGACGCCGAAGCCCAGTTTGACGCAAGAATTGCCGCCAACAAGCGCGACTTCGAGGCGCGCTTTGGCCGCGCCCGCTGGCTCATGGCCCGGCAGCGCTGGACGGACGCCATGGACGAGCTGCTGGAAATTTTGATGCGCGACAAGAGCTGGAACGAGGATGCGGCGCGCAAGGCCTATGTCTCCATCCTGGAGATCATCGAGCCGCCCAAGGCCAAGGTGGCCGAGGGGCAGATCCCGCCCGAAGACCCGGTGCTGGCCAGCTATCGCCGGCGCCTGTCCAGCGTCGTGCTGAGTTGATCGGTCGCCGCAGCGCCCTGCTGGCGGCACTGCTGCTCGCCGGCTGCGCCAGCGTGCCGGGGCCGGACGCCTACATCACCGGCGCCGTGGTGTCGCGCGAGCGGCTCTACGTGCCGCCCGACGCGGTGTTCGATGCCGCATTGGTGGACGTCACGCAGGTCGGCGAGCCCCCCGTGGTGCTGGGGCGCCAGCGCATCGGCCCCGCAGGCCCTTTGCCCTATGAGCTGCGCATTCCCTACCGGCAGGCGCTCATCCAGCCCCACGGGCGCTACGAGGTGCGCGCCAGCGTGACGCAGCAGGAGCGCCTGTTGCTGGACACGCCGGGTGTGCATCCGGTGCTGCTGAGCCCGGCCTTTCGGCATGTGGACGTGATCCTGGCGCGCGTACCGCTGCTCGATGCCACGCTGGCGGCGGCCGTGCCGCTGCGCCAGACCTATTGGCGCCTGACCGAGGTGGTGGATGGCGCGGCCCTGGCTGCGCCGGCAGAAGGCGCGGATCCGGCGCACCTGGTGCTGGAGCCGGATTCCGACCGGGCCATCGGCTCGGGCGGCTGCAACCGTTTTGCCGCACGCTACCAGCTGGCCGGCGGGCAATTGCGTTTTGATGCGCTGGTGTCGGGGCTGCGCCTGTGCCTCAAGGGCGGGACGAGCGAGCTGGCCTATCTGGGGCAGCTCGATGCCGTTGCTTCCTACATGCAGCGGGGCCGCATGCTGGAGCTGCGCGACCGGGCCGGCAAACCCCTGCTGCGCTTTGTCGCCGAGGAGCGCGGCGAGCCGCCGCTGCAGGAGCCGCCGCCCCAGCCAGGGTGATGTCAGTCCGTCGGCTCAAGCGATGAGCCGATCCAGCGCCTCGCGGTATTTGGCGGCGGTCTTTTCCACCACCTCGCGCGGCAGGCGCGGCGCGGGGGCGGTCTTGTCCCAGGGCTGGCCGTTCACCTTGGCCTGCTCCAGCCAGTCGCGCACGAACTGCTTGTCGTAGCTCGGCGGGTTCTCTCCCTTGGCCAGGGCCTCGGCGTAGCCCTCCACCGGCCAGTAGCGCGAGCTGTCGGGCGTCAGCACCTCGTCCATCAGCACCAGGCGGCCGTTCTTGTCCAGGCCGAACTCGAACTTGGTGTCGGCAATGATCATGCCCTTTTGCAGCGCGATGGCGGCGGCCGCCTCGTACAGGCGGATGCTGATGTCGCGGATCTGCGTGGCCAGCTCCGGGCCCACCATTTCCACCGTGCGCTCGAAGCTGATGTTCTCGTCATGCTCGCCCATGGCGGCCTTGGCGGCGGGGGTGTAGATGCTGTGCGGCAGCTTGGCGGCGTTCGTCAGGCCCTCCGGCAGCGGCACGCCGCAGACCGAGCGCGACTCCTGGTACTCCTTCCAGCCGCTGCCGGCCAGGTAGCCGCGCACCACCGCCTCGATCGGCAGCGGTTTCAGGCGCTGCACCAGCATGGAACGGCCGCGCACCTGGGGCAGCTCGGCCGGCGTGACCACGCTCTCGGGTGCCTCGCCCGTCAGGTGGTTGGGCACGATGTGGCCCAGCTTGTCGAACCAGAACAGCGCCATGCGCGTGAGCAGCTCGCCCTTGCCGGGAATGGGCTCGCCCATGATCACGTCGAAGGCCGAGAGCCGGTCGCTCGCCACCATCAGGATGCGGTCGTCGCCCACGGCGTAGTTGTCGCGCACCTTGCCGCGCGCCAGCAGCGGCAGCGAGGTCAGGGCGGAGGTGTGCAGGGCAGAGGTGCTGGGCTGGGTCATGTCGGTGCAAGCGGGGGGCGCATGAGGCGCAGTGATGGCGCCTTGTGGCGCGAAAGCGGGCCATTCTAGCGAGGCGGACGTTGGCGGCACGGGGCCGTCCGGCGGCTGCGCGCACGGCAGCATCCGGCCCATTGTGAAGCTTTTGTGGCTGATTGACATTTGTTCCACGTATCCCATGTGCGCAAGGGAGGAAAGGCGTTGCGTTCCGCTGCGCTCGCGCGCATAGTGAACCCAGGGGTGTGTGTATGTGACACCCCCGTCGCCAGCACAGGTGCCGGGCGGCATTGTTCAATTGAAGGAGGCTTGTCTATGAATCTGACGATCAGCGGTCATCATCTCGAAGTATCCCCCGCCTTGCGCAGCTATGTGACGACCAAGTTGGATCGCATCACTCGCCATTTCGACCAGGTGGTGGACATCAAGGTATTACTGAGCGTAGAGAAGCAGAAGGAGAAGGAAAAGCGCCAGCGTGCGGAGTGCACGCTGCATGTGAAGGGCAATGACCTGTTCGTTGAGAGCACCCATTTCGACCTGTATGCGGCCATTGATGAGCTCATGGACAAGCTCGACCGCATGGTGGTGCGGCACAAGGATCGCCAGCAGGATCACCAGGCCGGCGTGCGCCGCGCCACGGCCCAGGCGGCCGCGGCTGCGTCCTGACGCTGGCTGCAAGCTCGCAGCCAATGTGTCATTGCCATGAGGAAGGTGGCACAACAACCGCCCTTGTGGCGGTTTTTTGTTGCGAGCAGATACACTTTCAGGGTTTCCGCTAGGCGTGCATAATCGTCCCCAATTGACCATGAATCGACTAGCTTCCATATTGCCTGCCGCACAAGTGCTCGTGAGCGTCGACGCCACCAGCAAGAAGCGTGCGTTTGAAGAGGCCGGGCTGCTGTTTGAGAGCCAGCACGGCCTGTCCCGGGCCCTGATCACCGACAGCCTGTTTGCGCGCGAGCGCCTGGGCTCCACCGGGCTGGGCCATGGCGTGGCCATTCCGCATGGCCGCATCAAGGGGCTCAAGTCCCCCATGGCAGCGGTGTTCCAGCTGGAGCAGCCGATAGGCTTTGACGCGCCCGATGAGCAGCCCGTGGTGCTGCTGATCTTTCTGCTGGTGCCGGAGGCGGCCACGCAGAAGCACCTGGAAATCCTGTCCGAGATTGCCGAGCTGCTCAGCGACAGCGGCCTGCGCGAGCGCATGAAGTCCTGCACCGACGCGGCCAGCCTGCATGCCATGATCTCGGGCTGGCAATCGGCCCAGAACGGCTGAGCCGATACCGAAGGGCCGGTCGCAGTGAAACCCACCGTTGTCAGCGCCGACGCCCTGTTCGAGGAATTTCGCACGCGGCTGAAATGGCAGTGGATCGCCGGCCTGGGCGCAACGGAGCGGCACTTCACCGAGGTGGCCGTGCGCGCCGCGCGCTCCAGCGCTGACCTGGTGGGCTACCTGAACTACATCCACCCCTATCGCGCCCAGGTGCTGGGCGAGCGCGAGATCGCCTACCTGACCAGCTCCACGTCCGAGGATTGCGAGCGCCGTATCGCGCGCATCATCGATCTGGAGCCGCCGGTGCTGGTGCTGGCCGACGGGCAGCATCCGCCCGACGAGCTGGTGGCCATGTGCGAGCGCGCCCAGATTCCGCTGTTCACCACACACGAGTCCGCGGCCTTCATCATCGACGTGCTGCGCACCTACCTGTCCAAGCATTTCGCCGACCGCACCACCATGCACGGCGTGTTCATGGACATCCTGGGCCTGGGCGTGCTGATCACGGGCGAATCGGGGCTGGGCAAGAGCGAGCTCGGGCTGGAGCTGATCTCGCGCGGCAATGGCCTGGTGGCCGACGATGCCGTGGACTTGTACCGCATCAACCAGACCACCATCGAGGGCAAATGCCCCGCGCTGTTGCAAAACCTGCTGGAGGTGCGCGGCATCGGCCTGTTGGACATCCGCGCCATCTTCGGCGAATCGGCCGTGCGCCGGCGCCTGCGCCTGCGGCTCATCGTGCACCTGGTGCGCAAGGAAACGCTGGAGCGCGACTACGAGCGCCTGCCCTACGAGCCGCTCACGCAGGACGTGCTGGGCGTGCCCGTGCTCAAGGTGGTGATCCAGGTGGTGGCCGGGCGCAACATCGCCGTGCTGGTTGAGGCCGCGGTGCGCAACACCATCCTGCAGCTGCGCGGCATCGACACCTACCAGGAATTCCTCGACCGCCACCGCCGGGCGATGGAGAACGGCTCGACCTCGTAGGCGATCAGATCAGCTGCAGATCCCGCGCCGCAACGCCGGCAAAAACCCGCTGCAGCTGGGCCGCATTCAGGCCATACATGCGTGCGAACAGGCCGCCGAGCACGGCGCGGTATTCGTTGAGCACGGGATAGTCGCGGTTCTGGAACAGGTTCTTCTCGCTCACCTCGACCTGCTCGCCCACCACATGCCCGCCGGCGCGTGCCGACAGCCCGCCGCCCAGCAGCCAGTAGACCGTGCCATGGCCATGATCCGTGCCCTTGTTGCCGTTTTCGCGGAAGGTGCGGCCAAACTCGCTGATCACCACCACCACCGTGTGGCGCCAGGGCTCGGGGCCGATTTCCTGGGCAAAGCCCGCCAGGCCCCGGCCCAGCTCGCCCAGCCGGCCCGCCAGCTGGCCGCTCGCGCCGCCCTGGTTGATGTGCGTGTCCCAGCCGCCGACATCGACGAACCCTAAGTCGAAGCGCTCGCGCATCAGCGCTGCCATGCGCTGCGCCACCAAGGCAAAGCCCTTGCTGCTGATGGCATCGCGCCCGGCCCTGTCCATCTCGTCCTGCACGCTGCGCTGCACGGCGGCGCGCACGGCAAAGCCCTCGTGCACCGCGTCGGCCAGCCTGGTGCCCTGGTACATCGAGGCGATGACGCTGCTGCGCGCCTCGTCCACCACCGGCCTGCCCACCTGGCCCAAGGCCATGTTGGCGGCCTGCTGCGGGCCGCGCAGCAGCAGCGGCAGCTGGCCGGTGAAGGCCATGGGTGCCACCTGCCGCCTGTCGCGTCCCAGCACCTCGGCCAGACGGTTCAGAAAGCCGGACTGGTAGTCGCGGCGGCTGTCCAGGGCCTGGCCCAGCTCGATCGCGTCCTGGGTCTCGAAATGGCTGCGCGACAGGTCATCGATGCCCGCGAACGGCACGAAGCAGGCCTGGCCGGCCCGCAGCAGCGACGCAATGCTGTCCGCCAGCACCGGGTGCAGGCCCCAGCGCGTGTCGATGGGCAGGGCGCCGTCCGCCTCGCCGGGCCGGGCGATGGCAATCGTCGGGCGCGCGGCGTAATAGAAGTCGCTGGCCGTGGGCACCAGCAGGCTGTTGCAGTCATAGGCCCCGCGCAGAAAGACCAGCAGCAGCCGTGGCGCGGCGGCCGGCAGTCCGCCCGGGGTCGCGGCGCGCAGCCGGCCCAGGTGGGCGGCAAAGGGCAGCATGGTTGCCAGTGACAGTAGTTGGCGGCGGCGCATGATCACGCTCCTTCAGCGGTACATCATCTCGGGCGCCGACAGGAAGTAGGTGTTCCAGTCGGCAGGGCTCCTGGCCTGGGCCAGCACGGCGCACGTGGCCTCGCTCCAGCCGGGCAGGCGGGCGCGCACGCTGGCCTGTGCCGACAGCGGGCTGTAGGGCGGCTGTGCCAGCGGCTGCTGCGGATCGGCCCGGAACAGCACGGCGCTGCGCGTGGCGATCTGGCGCGCCACGTCAAAGCGCGCCGTCATCTGGCCCGAGCTGTCCCAGTCCGACTGCGTGGCCGGGTAGCCATTGGGTGTTTCGTGCCCAAAGGGCATTTCGCCCAGCCGGTTGATCCAGCCCAGCACCGGCGTCACGTCGGCCGCCACCTGGCCGTTCATGGCCAGGCGCGTGGCGGCCAGCACGTAGTGCAGCGGGTCGCGGAACTTCTGGCCGAAGCGCCCTGCCTCGGGCGCCGTGAGCAGCGTCGCCAGCGTGGTGGCGATGTCGCCATGGCTGCGCTCAAACGCCTGGGCGGTGCGCTGCACCAGGGCCGGCGGCGGCTCGTCGGCGATGAAGAACACGGCCAGCTTGTGCGCAATGAACTGCGCCGTGGCGGGGGCGGCGACGATGCGATCCAGCGCCTCATCCACCTCGCCCATGCCGCGGCCATGCATGGGCTGGCCCAGGAAGACCTTGGGCCCGTAGTCGTGGCGGTTCGGGTTGAACTCGAAAAAGCCCGCGCGCCGATAGTCGCCGCGCAGCTGCGGGCGCACCGGCGGCGGCGCTGCGTCCAGCGGGCGCAAGTCCACGCCCACGCCGGTCAGGATGCGCGCCAGCGCCTGCACGTCGGCCTGGGTGTAGCCGCTGCCCACGCCCATGGTGTGCAGCTCCAGCAGCTCGCGCGCGTAGTTCTCGTTGATGTGGCCGGCGGCGTTGCTGGCGTTGTCCAGGTAGCGCAGCATGGCCGGGTGGCGCAGCGTGGCCTCCAGCAGCTGGCGGAAGTTGCCCAGCGCATGCGGGCGGATCGCCCGCTCCTCATAGTCGCCCACCCAGGCGCGGATATCGGCCTTGCGCTGGTTGACGCTGAAGTGGTTCAGCCAGAACCAGGTCATCTGCTCCTGCAGTTGGGCCGGCGAATACAGTGCGCGCAGCACCAGGCGCCTTTGCGCATCGGCTGCCAGCTGGTTCAGAAAGCGCTGGTAGTCCTGCTGGCGCTGCATCTTTTCCTCGGCCGACGCAGCCAGCTGCACGGCCTGGCGCCGGGCGGCCAAGTCCTGCACGATGGCATCCATTGGGCGCTGGCTGATGGCCAGGGCATCGATGCGTTGCTGCGCATCGCCGGGCAGGGGCCCGGGTGCGGGCCGCAGCTGCTGCGCCAGCCAGGCCTGCAGGCCCAGGCGCTGCAGCTCGGCGTCGGCGCCGTCGTTGCTGCCCCAGGTGACGCGATCGAGCCACTGCACGCGCTCCTGGGCCGTGAGCGGCGCGCCCGGCAAGGCCTGCAGCGCCGCCGGGGTCGGCGGAGCCTGCGGCGGCGGGCCGGCATGCCGCGCCGGCAGTGGCGCGCAGCCCGCGGCCAGGATGAACGCGGCAACGGTGGCGCAGCGGGGAATCAGCGGCATGAGGCGCATGGCATCGAATTTTTGGACACCGGGCGGTGTGGATGGTCATTGGAGGGCCATGGCCGGCGCGAGTTTGCTAACTTGTGCAAAAGTTGCGTAGCAAAAGGCAAAAAAAAGCGGGGCATGAAACGCCCCGCACCCGCCTCTTCGCCACTTTGGCGGCAGTTACCGCTGTGGCCGGCTCGCGCAGCTGGCGCACTGGCCATACAGCGCCATGGAGTGGTCGTGGATCACCCAGCCCTTTTCCTTGGCGATGAGGTTCTGGCGCTTCTCGATCTCGGCGTCGTAGAACTCCTCGACTTTGCCGCACACCGTGCAGACGAAATGGTCGTGGTGCTGGCCCTCGTTGAGCTCGTAGATGGCCTTGCCGCTTTCAAAATTGCTGCGGATCAGGATGCCGGCCTGCTCGAACTGCGTGAGCACGCGGTACACCGTGGCCAGGCCGATGTCCGAGCGCTCGTCGAGCAGCACGCGGAATACATCCTCGGCCGTCATGTGGCGCTGGCTGCCCTTCTGGAAGATCTCCAGGATCTTCAGGCGCGGCAGGGTGGCCTTGAGTCCTGTGCTTTTGAGTTCGTCGATGTTCGTCATGACAAGGTCTTTCTGCTGCCAGGGCGAAATAACGCTGCGAGAGCCCGCGGCCTGTACGCAAGGCCCCGGCCGCTACAATGATCCGGATCATATCGCCTATGTCCAAACCCATGCTTGCTCCCGTCCGTTGGGGCGCCCGCCGCGGCGCCGTTGTGTTGCTGGCCAGCGCGCTGGCCGCTGGCCTGGCCGGTTGTGCCGGCACCGGCGAGCGCGTCGCCAGCATTGTCACCCCCTACAAGGTGGACGTGGTGCAGGGCAACTTCATCTCGCGCGAGCAGGTGCAGGCGCTGCAGCCGGGCATGGGGCGCCAGCAGGTGCGCGAGATTCTGGGCACGCCCCTCATGGTGAGCCTGTTCCACGCCGACCGCTGGGAATATGTGTTCACCTTGAAGCGCCCGGGGGTGGAGGCGCAGACGCGCAAGCTCACCGTGTTCTTCAAGGACAACGTGATGGATCACGTCGAGGGCGACGAGATGCCGTCGGAGGCCGAGTTCGTGGCCTCGCTCAGCTCCAAGCGCAGCAACGCCAAGGTGCCCCAGCTAGAAGCCACCGAGGAGCAGCTGGCGCGCTTTCCCAAGGCAAAGGCGCCCACGCCGGCCGCAGGCGCCGCGGCCGCGCCCGTACCCCAGCCCGCCGCGAGCTACCCGCCGCTGGAATCCTCGCGCCGCTGAACAAGCGCGCCGCACGCTGCGGACTGCGTGCAGGCATCCCGTTTTCCGTTTTGATTGCCATCCGACATGACCCCTTCTTCCTCCAACGCCCCCCGCCGCGTGGCCGTCGCCGGCGCCAGCGGCCGCATGGGCCGCATGCTCATCGAGGCGATTGCCGCCAGCAGTGACTGTGTGCTCGCGGGCGCGCTGGATGTGCCCGGCAGCCCAGCACTGGGGCAGGACGCCAGCGCCTTCCTGGGCCGCCAGAGCGGCGTGACCATCACTGCCGATCTGCGCGCCGGCTTGAAGAACGCCGACGTGCTGATCGACTTCACCCGCCCCGAGGGCACGCTGGCCCATGCTAGCGCCTGCGCCGAGCTGGGCGTGCAGATGGTCATAGGCACGACCGGCTTCAGCGATGCGCAGAAGGCGCAGCTGGACGCCGCCGCACGCCGGGTGGCCATGGTGCTCGCGCCCAACATGAGCGTGGGCGTGAACGTCACGCTCAAGCTGCTGCAGCTGGCGGCGCAGGCGCTCAGCAGTGGCTACGACATCGAGATCATCGAGGCGCACCACAAGCACAAGGTGGACGCGCCCTCGGGCACGGCCCTGAAGATGGGCGAGGTGATTGCCGAGGCCCAGGGCACGCGGCTGGCCGACCGCGCCGTGTACGAGCGCTACGGCCACACCGGCGAGCGCAGGGAGGGCAGCATAGGCTTTGCCACCGTGCGCGGCGGCGACATCGTGGGCGACCACACGGTGTTGTTCGCCGGCATCGGCGAGCGCGTGGAGATCACGCACAAGTCCAACAGCCGCGCCGGCTACGCCCAGGGCAGCCTGCGCGCCGTGCAGTTCCTGGCCGGTCAGCGCGCGGGCATGTTCGACATGTTCGACGTCCTCAGCCTCCGATAGGCCGGCGACCGAGCATATGGACGGCTTGCACTGGTTGCGCCAAGGCGATGCGGTCACGCAGGCCGCGGCGCTGCTGCTGCTGGCCATGTCGGTGGCCAGCTGGGTCATCATTCTGTGGAAGCTGCGCCTGACGCGCCGCGCCCATGTGGACGTGCCGCGCTGCACGGCCGCGTTCTGGCAGGCCAAGACCCTCACGCAAGCCGCCGAGCTGCTGCCGGCCTTTGACCGCGAAGCGCTGGTGCTGCCGCTGGTGCGCGCCGCCCTGCAGGTGGATGACGCCCAGGGCGCGGGCGCCAACGCCCTCGCCAGCCAGGGCAGCCTGTCGCAGCGCCTGACACGCGTGCTGCGCGATGCCCTGCATGGCGTGCTGGGCCGGCTGCAGTTCGGCCAGGTGCTGCTGGCCACGGTGGGCTCCACGGCGCCCTTCGTGGGCCTGTTGGGCACGGTGTGGGGCATCTACCATGCGCTCACGGCGCTGACCGGGGCCGAGCAGATCAGCATCGAGCGCCTGGCCGGCCCGGTGGGCGAGGCCCTCATCATGACCGCCGCGGGCCTCACCGTGGCCATCCCCGCCGTGCTGGCCTACAACTGGTTCGGCCGCGTCATCGCCCGCATCGAGGCCGACCTGGAGGGCTTCGCGCGCGACCTGCGCGAGCTGCTCGTCGATACCGGCCCGCCGACCTGACCCAGAACCATGGCATTCGGCCGCCTGGAACGCAGCAAGGGCTCCGAGCCCATGAGCGACATCAACGTCACGCCGCTGGTGGACGTGATGCTGGTGCTGGTGGTGATCTTCATCCTCACGGCGCCGCTGCTGGCCAGCAGCATCCGCCTGCAGCTGCCGCGTGCCGAAGGCGCGCAGCCCGGCACGCCGGCGCGCTCCGTGTCGCTGGTGCTCGATGCCACGGGCCAGGCCTATCTGGACGATGTTCCGGTCGATGCCGCGGCGCTGCAGCAGCGCCTGAAGCAGATTGCCGCGCAGGATGCGGACACCGAGGTGCAGCTGCGCGCCGACGAGGCCGTGCCCTACGGCCGCGTGGTGCAGCTCATGGGCGCGGCCCAGGCCGCGGGCTTGCTGCGCATCGGTTTCGTGGCACAGCCACCCGTTCAAAAATAAGAGCTATCAACGCCGACTAGATAAGCGTCAAAAGCCAAAAATACCTGATTAGGCACATTTCTCAGATCAAGCCGCGGGCCCTCACCCCACCCTCTCCCAGAGGGAGAGGGAGAAATACCGGCGCAACCGATCGCCCTCGCCCTCGCCCCTTTGGGGCTGAAGGCTGCGGCTCCAGTTGCACCAATGTGCAACTGGACAGCCTGAAGAGCGCGGCGTCTCGCAGCGGCTCCCGGGAGGGGTGAGGGCCTCTGCGGGATGTACATAGTCAGGCAAAAATACCTGATTAGAAGTAACTACTCAGCTCACCCTGTCAAGCAAGGCGCAACCTAAAAACGGCGACAGCGCCACGCCGGCGTCGCGGCCCTCGACCCCGTGGCGGCCGTGCTGGATCAGCGGCGTGCCACTGCCGAGGCCCGGCGGCATCACCAGGTGCGTGGCCGCCACCCATGCCGCACAGCTCGTTGCCGTGCGTCAGCGCGTTGATGAGCACGTGCGGGCCGGGCCGGCAGCTGCGGGGCACAGGTCGCACTGCATCAGGCGGGCTCTGCGTCGGGCTGTTCGGCAGGCGGCAGGCCGCCGGCAGCCTGCCAGCGGTTGAACGAGTCGATGGCGCGGTTCAGCAGGGTGTGCAGCTGCTCCCATTCCTCGGGCGACAGGTCGGCGAACATGTCGGCCTCGATCTCGCGCCCCAGCTGCTCGCAGGCCAGCCACACGCGCTGGCCCTCGGCGCTCAGGTGCAGGCACTGCAGCCGGTTGTCGCGCTCGTGGGGGCGGCGTTCGATCAGGCCGCGGCGCTCCAGCTCGACCAGATTCTTCGACAGCAGGGTCTTGTCGAGCACCAGCTGATGGCGCAGCTCGGTCGCAGCGATGCCCGGCTGGTCGTGCAGCAGGCGCAGCACGCGCAGCTCGCGCACCCGCATGCCGGCCAGCAGCTGGTAATGCGGGTCGATGGCCTTGGTGGCCAGCGTCTTCAGCAAGTCCAGCTTGTAGGTCAGGTAACGGTGCGGGCAGCGCACCGGTTGGGATGGGTTGGGAGTCGGCAAGGCACTCATCAGGAACCCGTGGGGCGGCACGGGCCCCGCGTTAACCTTTAAGTGTGCCTTACTTGAGGTAGGCCTGGGCCACCGCCACCCAGTAAGCGGCGCCCACCGGCAGATTGGCCTGGTCGAACACGTACATCGGGTGGTGCACGTTGGGAGTGTCGCCGTTGCCGACGAAGCAGTAGACGCCGGGCACCTGCTGCGCATAGAAGGCGAAGTCCTCGCTGCCCATGAAGGTCGGGCCGGGGGTGACCACCTGCTCGTCGCCCAGCGTCTCGCGCGCGATGGCGGCGCAGCGCTCGGTGTGTGCGTCGTCGTTGATCAGGATCGCGCCGGGCTGGCCTTCCTTGATCTCGAACTGCACGTTGTAGGCCTCGGCGGTGGCCCGGGTGATGGCACGGATCTTGTCCAGCACCATCTTGCGCGTTTCGGGCTTGCGGGTGCGCGTCGACAGGCGCAGCGTGGCGTTCTGCGGGATCACGTTGCCGGCGCCGCCGGCCAGGAAGGCGCCGACGCTGACCACGGCGGCGTCCATCGGCGCCACGTTGCGCGACACGATGGTCTGCAGCGACATCACCAGCGCCGCGCCGGCCACCAGCGGGTCGACGCTTTTCTCGGGCATCGAGCCGTGGCTGCCGACGCCGGTCAGCACGATTTCCCAGTTGTCCACCGACGCCATGATGGGGCCGCCGGTGAAGTGCAGCTTGCCGACCGGCAGGCCGGGCATGTTGTGCATGCCGAAGATCACGTCCATCGGGAACTTCTCGAACAGGCCGTCGGCGATCATGGCGGGCGCGCCGGCCATGATTTCCTCGGCCGGCTGGAAGATCAGGTTCAGCGTGCCGCTGAAGTTGCGCGTTCGGGCCAGGTATTCGGCCGCGCCCAGCAGCATCGCGCTGTGGGCGTCGTGGCCGCACATGTGCGACTTGCCGTTGACCCGGCTCTTGTAGGGCAGGTCGGCGCCCTCCTGCACCGGCAGCGCGTCGGTGTCGGCGCGCAGGCCGATGCGGGCCTTGCCGTCACCCACCCTCAGCTGGCCGACGACGCCGGTCTTGCCCAGGCCCTCGGTCACCTCGTAGCCCCATTCGCGCAGCTTGCCGGCGATGTAGCCGGCGGCGGCCTGCTCCTCGAACGCCACGCCGGGGTTCTGGTGCAGATAGTGGAAGTGCGCTTCGATCTTGCCTTTGTCGGCACTAACTTTTTCAAGGATCGGGTTCATTTCGGAATCTCCTGACAGGTTGTTTGCTTGGATGGCGCCGGTGCGCGCCGCGCGGCTACACAGGGCGCGCGCGAACCGGTTCGGCAGGCCGCTCAGGCCTTCTTGCCTTTCGGGATGGTCAGCATGATCGACACCATGGCGAACACGACCATCAGCAGGTTGAAGCCCAGGGCGATGATGGCGGCCTCGCGCACGGCGAGGTTGTCCTGGCGGCCGACGAAGGTGATCACGCCTTCGAGCCAGTTGATGCTGCTGCTGTCGGCGCGCAGGGCGGTGAAGATGGCCGCCGAGATGGCCACGCCGAAGGCACCGCCGAGCGAAGAAGCCATCTTGTAGATGCCGGCACCCGAGCCGGCCTGCGCGGCGGGCAGGTTGGACAGCGCCGCGTCGGTCGACGGCGTGGCGTAGAAGGCCAGGCCGACGCCGAACAGGATGTAGGCGACGATGGCCAGGATCTTGTAGTCGGCCAGCATCAGGTTGCTGGGCATCAGCAGGATGATCGAAAGGCCAGTGATCAGGCAGCCCCACATCATGGGCTTGCGCGAACCGAAGCGCTGCAGCAGCTTCTCGCCGACGCGGATGAAGGCAATGATGGCGATGGCGTAGCCCAGCGTCAGCATGCCGGCCTGTTGCGCGTTCATGTTGCCGCCCAGCTGCACCAGTTGCAGCGACACGATCAGCATGCCGGCCACGCCGTTGAGCATGAAGTTGGAGATCGTCGCGCCGGTGAAGATCTTGTTGTCGAACAGCTTGAAGTCGATGAAAGGCTTGCCGGCCTTGCCTTCGGCCATGAAGAACAGCACGGCGGCGACTACCGTCACCACGGCGGCGACCAGGATGAGGGGGCTAGTCCAGCCGAGCTTGTTGCCTTGCGTGATCACGATCTGCAGGCCCACCATGCCGACCATGAAACTCAGGATGCCGGAGAGGTCGAGCTTGGCGCTGCCGCCGCCTTCCACCTTGCTCTCGGGCGTGCCGCGGATCATCAGCATGCCGATCACGGACACCGCCGCGCAGGCGAAGAAGATCGACCTCCAGCCGAAGTTCTGCGTCATCAGCCCGCCGAACAGCGCGCACAGGCCCGAGCCGCCCCAGGAGCCGATCGACCACATGCTGATGGCACGTTGGCGATCGGCGCCGTCCCAGTAGGTCTTCACGATCGCCAGGCTGGCGGGCATGATGCACGCCGCCGACAGGCCCTGGATGGCGCGACCCACCATCAGGAACGAGGTGGACAGCGAGCCCGTGGGCGTCAGCGCGATCATCAGCGCACCGACGATGCTGAGGACGAACCCCAGGTTCATGATGCGGACACGGCCGATGCGGTCGGCCAGGCCACCCATCACGACGATGAACATGCCCGAGAACAGCGAGGTGATGGCCACCGCGATGTTCATCACATTGGCCTCCATGCCAAGGTCTTTCTGCATGTCGGGCGCGATGTTCAGCGTGGTCTGGGCGAACAGCCAGAACGCGATCACGCCCATGATCATGCCGAACAGCAGTTTGTCGTTGCCCTTGAAGGGCACGGCGTCGCTGCGGCCGGCGGATATGACGCTAGTGCTCATATAAATCTCCTGAAACCAGGTTCAAACGGGAAGGAACGGGAGGCACCCTGCCGCCCGCTCGGAAGACGAATGAGGCCGACGCGCGCTGCGCGCGCCTCGGGTGGAACGATCGGTCGCTGGCGGCATCTGCAAGGCTCCTTTTCCTTTAAGGTTGAATTTTTCAACTGTATGGATGCTACGTCGCTTAGTTGAAACATTCAACTTTCTGGTGGCGAATGTTTGATGCGTATCAACCTACTCCGCCACGCCTGCATGACAGGCGTGGCGTGCCTGGAACAGCCGCCTCGCCGCCACTTGCTGCAGGGGCCACAACGTCCAGATTTGCGGCTTTCGCCGCGATGACGGGGATCTGAGGTATGAGTAAATCCAGCGCTTACGGCTGGGCGCTTTGCCTCAGGCCGGCGCGCAGGTCGTTGCCCGTCGGGCGGCCACGGCGATCGGCAAATTCTTGGCGGCAGCCATGGGGCGAGCATGGACTTGTGGTGCACCGGCCGGGTGCACCGGCGGGGGCGCGCACCGCTTCGGTGCGGCGCACCACGGCGTAGCGGCGCACAAAAAACCTGCAGAACCGGCTGCACCTTGGTGCGCAAGGGTATGCCTGCCAGGTGGCACGGTATCTGCTTGCCCCGTTGCATCAGCACATTCCTGCTGCGTTGATACCGGGGCGAGATGCCGCCGGTCTGCGCGGCGGGGGAGGATCAGCCCATGAGCGATGCCGCAGTCGACAAGACCATCACCGAACGCGCCTTCAACGAAATGCTGGACGCCCAAGGCAACGTGCGGCCCCACTACCGCGCCTTTGCCCAGTGGCTGGCCCACCAATCCGACGATGCCATGGCGGCGCGCCGGCTGGAGGCAGACCTGAACTTCCGCCGCATCGGCATCACCTTCTCGATGGCGGGCGATGCCGATGGCACCGAGCGCCTGATCCCGTTCGACCTGATCCCGCGGGTCATCCCGGCGGCCGAGTGGCGGCGGCTGGATCAGGGGCTCAAGCAGCGCGTGCGGGCGCTGAACATGTTCATCCACGACATCTATCACGACCACGACATCGTGCGGGCGGGCGTCGTGCCGGCCGAGCAGGTATTCCTCAACGCCCAGTACCGCCCCGAGATGCAGGACGTGACGGTGGCCGAGAACATCTACTGCCACATTGCCGGCATCGACATCGTGCGCGCCAACGCCGGCGAGTTCTACGTGCTGGAGGACAACCTGCGCGTGCCCTCGGGGGTGTCGTACATGCTGGAAAACCGCAAGATGTCGATGCGCCTCATGCCCGAGATGTTCAGCCGCGAGCGTGTCGCTCCGGTGGCGCATTACCCCGACCTGCTGCTGGACAACCTGCGCGAGGTGGCGCCGCGCAACATCGACGACCCCACCGTGGTGGTGCTCACGCCGGGCATGTACAACTCGGCGTATTTCGAGCACGCCTTCCTGGCGCAGCAGATGGGCGTGGAGCTGGTCGAGGGCAAGGACTTGTTCGTGGATCAGAACACCGTCTATATGCGCACCACCTGCGGCCCGCAGCGCGTGGACGTGATCTACCGCCGCGTGGACGACGACTTTCTCGACCCGCTGTCGTTTCGCGCCGATTCGGCGCTGGGCGTGCCGGGGCTGCTGTCGGCCTGCCGGGCGCAGCGCATCACGCTGGCCAACGCCATCGGCACCGGGCTGGCGGACGACAAGTCCACCTACCTGTTCGTGCCGGACATGATCCGCTTCTACCTGGGCGAGGAGCCCATCCTCTCCAACGTGCCCACCTGGCAATGCAGCCGCCCCAGCGAGCTGTCGCATGTGCTGGCGCACCTGAGCGAGCTGGTGGTCAAGGAGGTGCACGGCGCCGGGGGCTACGGCATGCTGGTCGGCCCCACGGCCAGCCGCGCCGAGCGGGAGGAGTTCCGCGGCCGCATCCAGGCCAATCCCGGCCACTACATCGCACAGCCCACGCTGGCGCTGTCCACCACGCCCACCTACGTCCAATCCGGCGTGGCTCCGCGCCATGTGGATCTGCGGCCCTACGTGCTGTGCGGCAAGGAGATCCGCACGGTGCCCGGCGGCCTGTGCCGCGTGGCGCTCAAGGAGGGCTCGCTGGTGGTCAACAGCAGCCAGGGCGGCGGCACCAAGGACACCTGGGTGCTGGAGGAGTGAGATGAAACAGCACTCCCTGAGTCGCTTCGCGCCTTCCCCCTCTCTCACGCTTCGCGTGGGAGGGGGACGCAGCCAGCGCGGCGGGGCGGCCCTTGCGCGGCTGCCCGCGCTGGGGCCGCGCCGGTTTCATGGGCTGCGGGTGGCGCGCAGCGCCATGGAAAACTGAAATGAAAAGGAGCACCAAGCCATGCTGAGCCGCACCGCCGACCATCTTTTCTGGATGTGCCGCTACATCGAGCGTGCCGAGAACACCGCGCGCATGCTGCACGTCAACACCCAGCTGGCCCTGCTGCCGCGCGACGAGGCGGTGCACCGCCAGTCGTGGCAGGCCATGCTGCGCCTGTTCGAGCTGGAGGACGACTTCGCCGCGCGCTATGGAGCCCCGCAGCCGCAGGCCGTGATCCACTACATGGTGCGCGAGGCGGACAACCCCTCCTCCATCTACGCCTGCCTGCGCGCCTGCCGCGAAAACGCCCGCGCCGTGCGCGGCAGCCTGACCACCGAGCTGTGGGAGACCATCAACCTCACCTGGCTGACGCTGCTGCACGACCTGGACGACGGCGTGCTCGAGCGCAGCCCCGAGCAGTTCTTCGAGTGGATCAAGCACCGCGCGCACCTGGTGCGCGGCGTCACCGAGAACACCATGCTGGTGGACGAGGCGCTGCACTTCATGCGCCTGGGCAGCCAGCTGGAGCGCGCCGACAACATGGCGCGCATGCTGGACGTGCGTTTTCACGAGCAGGAGAGCACGGCGCCGCAGGGAAAGTCGCTCGACACCGACGCGGGCGAGTTCTACCGCTGGTCTGCCATCCTGAGCTGCGTGTCGGCGCTGGAGGTGTACCGCAAGGTGTATCGCGACGTGGTCACCCCCTCGCGCGTGGCGGAGCTGCTGGTGCTCAACGCCACCCTGCCCAGCGCGCTGGTGGCCCTGATACGCGGCGTGAAGGACAACCTGGCACGGGTGGCCAACGACCGCTCGGCCGAAACCGAGCGCCAGGCCGGACTGCTGCTGGCCGAGCTGGAGTACGGGCGCATCGATGACATCCTGCGCGGCCCCGGGCTGCACCGCTTCCTGACCAACTTCCTGGCGCGCGTCAACCACCTGGGCACGCGCATCGGCCGCGACTTTTTGCTTCCGTTAAGCGTCTAGCGCCCGTACAGCAAGCGCTGAATGCTATTAGTTTTGCTTGACTGGCAACGAGTCTCAGATGGCTTGTCTTACTCCCTCCCCCTCTGGGGGAGGGCGGGGGTGGGGGCCAGCGACGCTAGCGCGTCGATGCCGGCAAGATGCCGGCGCTCCCGCCCCCATTCCAGCCCCAAAGGGGGAAGGAGTCTGAGACAGCTTTCCAATCAAGTAGTTTTGAGAAACAGCAAGGAGTACAACATGCGCCACCTCATCAAGCACACCACCCGCTACCACTACACCGACCCGGTGAGCTACAGCATCCAGGTGCTGCGCCTGACGCCGCGCCAGGACGAGCACCAGCGCCTGCTGCGCTGGCACATCGACGCCCCCGGCCTGCTGCAGGAGCAGGTGGACGCCTACGGCAACATCACCCACATCCTCACGCTGACGCAGCCGCACGACGCCATCGAGCTGAAGGTGACGGGTCAGATCGACGTGGGCCCGCTGCACGATGGCGCCGTGCCCGGCGAGGACAAGCGCCTGCCGGTGCAAGCCTATTGCGTGCCCACCGCGCTGACCGCCTGCGACGACGCCATCCGCGCGTTCGCGCAGGTCATGCTGCCGCGCGGACTGCGCGGGCCGGACGACGCGCTGGCGCTGGCCGAGGCCATCGAGCAGCGCGTAGCCTACGAACCCGGCAGCACCGACGTGCGCACGGCCGCCAGCCAGGTGCTGGCGCTGGGGCGCGGCGTGTGCCAGGATCATGCCCACCTGTTCCTGGCCTGCGCACACGCACTGGGCCACCCGGCCCGCTACGTCAGCGGCTATCTGCAAGCCGCGGCCGAGCACATGGCCAGCCACGCCTGGGCCGATGTATGGTGGCCCGAGCAGGGCTGGGTCAGCATCGACGTGACCAACCGGCAGTACGCATCCGACCACCACTGCCGCCTGGCCGTGGCGCGCGACTACGACTCGGCCTCACCCGTGCGCGGTGTACGCACCGGCGGCGGCCAGGAAACCATGCGGGTGGACGTGCTGGTGCAGCAGTAGGACGCCCCGGCCTTGCATAAAATTGCGCCTTTGCGCTACGCCGCCCCGCGCCACGCGCCCAGTGCTGAAATCCCAGTGCCGGCGCGTTTTCTGGCCTTTTTGTCATGACCTACTGTGTTGCCGCCTGCCTGGATGCAGGCATGGTTTTTCTGGCCGACAGCCGCACCAATGCCGGCGTCGATCAGGTGAGTACCTTCCGCAAGCTGCGCGTGTTCGAGCGCCCCGGCGACCGCATGCTGGCACTCATGACATCGGGCAACCTGGCCATCAGCCAGGCCATCGTGGCGCTGCTGGCGCAGCGCGGCACGGAAGACCCGCGGTCACTCTGGAACGCCGTCAGCATGCAGGACGCCGCGCAGTGCGTGGGCGACGCCGTGCGCACCGTGCACGCGCGCGACAGCCAGGCACTCAAGGAGCAAGGCATAGACTTCAACGTCAGCCTGATCCTGGGCGGTCAGATCGGGCAGGCGCCCTGCCAGCTGTTCCAGGTGTACGCGGCCGGCAACTTCATCGCCACCAGCCCCGAGAGCCCGTACCTGCAGATCGGTGAATCCAAGTACGGCAAGCCCATCGTGGATCGCGTGCTGCACACCCAGATATCGCTGGACGAAGCCGCCAAGTGCCTGTTGATTTCCATGGACTCGACCCTGCGCTCCAACATCTCGGTGGGCACACCCCTGGATCTGCTGGTCTATGAACGCGACACGCTGCGCGTGACGCGCTTCGCCTGCCTGGACGAGAACAGCCAGTACCTGGCCATGATCCACAGCACCTGGGGCGAGCGCCTGCGCCAGGTGTTCTCCGAGATCCCCGACCCACGCTGGATCACGCCCGAAACCCCTGCCGCCCAGGACGGCGCGCCCCTGCGCTTCGCGCAGCTCCATCAGCCGGTGCGCATCAGCGCCGGAGGGGCTGATGCGGCCCATGCAGCCCCCACCGCGCACCAGATTCTGGCGCAAGGGGCAACGCGCAGCCAGGCCCACTGAGCGTAAACGCGCTCTGAGGGGCGAAAAGCCAGCCCTCACGGCTGGGCGCTTTGCCGCAGGCCGGCGCGCAGGTCGTTGCCCGTCGGGCTCTGGTAGATGCGCAGGTCGAACTCCGGCAGCACGGCGATCAGGTGGTCGAAGATGTCGCTTTGCGTGGCCTCGTAATCGACCCACACCGTGGTGGCGGTGAAGCAGTACATCTCCAGCGGCACGCCCTCGGCCGTGGGCTCCAGCATGCGCACCATCAGCGTCATACCCTGGTGCACGCCGGGGTGGACGCGCAGATAGGCCAGCACATAGGCGCGGAAGGTGCCGATGTTGGTCAGCCGGCGCAGGTTGGCAGGGGCCCGTGGCTGGGCGTTCAGGGGGGCGTTGCTGGCCTGCACGGCCTGGCGCTTTTCCTGCAGGTAGGGCGCCAGCAGGTCGATGCACGCCAGCCGATCCAGATCCGCATCGCCCAGAAAGCGCACCGCCGTGGCGTCCAGGCGCAGCTGGCGCTTGATGCGCCGGCCACCGGACTCGCGCATGCCGCGCCAGTTGCGGTAGCTCTCGCTCATCAGGCGCCAGGTGGGGATGGTGGTGATGGTCTTGTCCCAGTTCTGCACCTTGATCGTGTGCAGGGCGATGTCCACCACATCGCCATCGGCGCCCGTCTGCGGCATTTCAATCCAGTCGCCCACGCGCAGCATGTCGTTGGAGGCCAGCAGCACGCCGGCGGTGAAGGACAGGATGGTGTCCTTGAACACCAGCATCAGCACCGCCGACATGGCGCCCAGGCCCGACAGCAGGATCAGTGGCGATTGATCAATCAGCACCGCCATGATGACGATGGCACCCATCAGGCCCAGTGCAAGCTTGCCCAGCTGCACATAGCTCTTGATGGAGCGCGTGGGCGTGCGCTGCACCTCTGGTGACTGCTCGTGCTCCTGCAGGATGGCGTTGAGCAGCGCGTTCAGCGTGCGCATCAGCTGCAGCACGGTCAACGCCACGGTCAGGTTGCGGATCACCGCAAACACCACCGGATCGAGGTGCGGCACGGCGCCGACGCCTGCCTGTATGACCAGCGGCGGCACCACCCGCGCCAGGCGGCGCAGCACCTGGTCGTGCCAGAACACGCGCGCCCAGCGCGCATCCATGCGTTCGCGAATGCGCGGCACCGTGTTCATCAGCAGGTACTGCGCCACGGTCTGGATCACATAGGCCAGCAGCAGCAGCACCGCCAGGCCGATGCAGGCCTGCATCCAGGGCGGGGCTGAGTTCAGCGGCGTCAGGGTGGTCTCGATCAAGAAAAAATCCTTGCAATGCAGTGGCATGCCGGCGCCTGCAGGCGCACGATGCCCGGGGGGTTGGGGGGAGGAGGGCCTAAAATCAGGCGCAACAGACCCTAAGTGTGCCTGCTGCGCCCTGGCGCAGTTTCCCGCAGTAGCCTTTCCCCCAGCTTCCATGCAAGACAAATACAACCACATCGAGGTGGAGCGCGCCGCGCACGCCCACTGGACGGCCCAGGACGCCTACCGCGTCACCGAGGATAGGACCAAGCCCAAGTACTACGCCTGCTCCATGCTGCCCTATCCCAGCGGCAAGCTGCACATGGGCCATGTGCGCAACTACACCATCAACGACATGCTCACGCGCCAGCTGCGCATGAAGGGCTACAACGTCCTGATGCCCATGGGCTGGGACGCGTTTGGCCTGCCGGCCGAGAACGCCGCGCTGAAGAACAAGGTGCCGCCCGCCAAGTGGACCTACGAGAACATCGCCTACATGAAGCAGCAGATGCAGGCCATGGGCCTGGCCATCGACTGGAGCCGCGAGGTCGCCACCTGCGACCC
>JAFEER010000254.1 GCA_018240985.1 Pseudomonadota bacterium | reverse complement strand
AACAAAGCCTGCCGCGCAGCGTGCGCCTGTCGGTGCTCACGGATCGCACGCTGGGCATCCGCGCCTCGGTCGAGCATGTGGAGATGGAGCTGGTGCTGGCCGTGGTGATGGTGGTGCTGGTGATCTTTGCCTTCCTGCACAGCCTGCGCGCCACGCTGATCGCCAGCATCGCCGTGCCGGTGTCACTCATCGGCACGCTGGCTGCCATGTACCTGCTGGGCTATTCGCTCAACAACCTCAGCCTGATGGCGCTGACGATTGCCACCGGATTCGTTGTTGATGACGCCATCGTGATGATCGAGAATATTTCGCGCCACCGCGAGATGGGCAAGCAGCGCCTGCAGGCGGCCTTGTCGGGCGCCGGCGAGATCGGCTTCACCATCATCTCGCTGACCGTGTCGCTGATTGCGGTGCTGATCCCGCTGCTGTTCATGCAGGAGGTGATAGGGCGGCTGTTCCGTGAGTTCGCCGTCACGCTGGCGATCACGATTTTGTTCTCGGCCCTGGTGTCGCTGACGCTGGTGCCGATGATGTCGGCGCGCATGCTGGAACCCCTGGACGAGGCGCAGGGGCGTTTTGCGCGCTGGGTGCAGGCGCGCATGGACTGGACGATTGCGCGCTACGACGGCGGCCTGCAATGGGTGCTGCGCCACCAGACCTTCACGCTGGTCGTCGCCACCTTGACGCTGGTGGTCACGGCGCTGCTCTATGTGCTGATCCCGAAGGACTTGTTCCCCATCCAGAGCACGGGCCAGCTGCAGGGCCAGGTGCAGGCCGCGCCCGACGTGTCGTTCGCGCGCATGTCGGCGTTGCAGGGCGAGGTGGCGCGGCTGCTGCTGGCCGATCCGGCAGTGCAGTCGCTCAGCTCCGTCGTGGGCGTGGATGCGGCGAACAACCAGGCGCTGTCGCTGGGCAGCCTGGTCATCAACCTGTATCCGCGCCCCTTGTTTGGCGATTCCGAGGCGGCCATCATGCAGCGCCTGCGCGCGCGCGTGGCCGAGCAGGTGGCGGGCGCCACGCTGTTCTTGCAGCCCACGCAGGACTTGACCATCGACTCCGACCGGGGCCCGACGCAGTACCGCTTCGACGTCGAAGGCGTGGACACGCAGCTCGTCAACCAATGGGCACAGCGCCTGGTGCAGCGCCTGGCCAGCTTGCCCGAGCTGCGCCACGCCACCACCAACGCCGGCGCCAGCGGCCCGGCGGCCATGGGGCGCGTGGATCGCGACACCGCCGCGCGCCTGGGCGTGACGGCGAGCACGCTGGACAACACGCTCTACAACGCCTTTGGCCAGCGCATCGTCTCGACCATCTTCACCGAGACCAACCAGTACCGCGTGATTCTGGAGGCCGCGCGCGGCGACGCCACCAGCCTGCAGGCGCTGCACGACCTGCCGGTCAAAACGGCCAGCGGCGGCACCGCGCCCCTGGGCTCGTTCGCGCGCATCGTCGAAGAGCCGGCGCCGCTGGCCGTGCAGCGCGTGGGCCAGTACCCGGCCGCCACCGTGGGCTTCGACACCGCGCCCGGCGTCAGCCTGGGCGCGGCCGTGGCGGCGGTGCGCGCCGCCGCTCAGGCCGAGGGGCTGCCGGGCGCCCTCACGCTGCGCTTTACCGGCGCCGCCGGCGCCTACCAAAGCTCGCTGGCGAACCAGCTCTGGCTCATCCTGGCGGCTGTGGTCTGCGTCTACATCGTGCTCGGCGTGCTGTACGAGAGCTACGTGCACCCGCTCACCATCCTGTCCACGCTGCCCTCGGCGGGCGTGGGCGCGCTGCTGGCGCTGCTGCTGACCGGCCATGCGCTGGACGTGGTGGGCATCATCGGCCTGGTGCTGTTGATCGGCATCGTGAAGAAGAACGCCATCATGATGATCGACTTCGCCATCGAGGCCGAACGCCATGGCGGCAAAAGCCCGCGCGAGGCCATCCACCAGGCGGCGCTGCTGCGCTTTCGCCCCATCCTGATGACCACGCTGGCGGCCCTGGCCGCCGCCGTGCCGTTGATGCTCAGCTGGGGCGACGGCGCCGAGCTGCGCCGGCCGCTGGGCATTGCCATCTTTGGCGGCCTGGTGCTGAGTCAGCTCTTGACGCTGTTCACCACGCCGGTGATTTATCTGTGGTTTGACCGGCTGGGGGCCTCCCTTTTCCCGCCCACGCCGGGCGAGGAGCCCCCACCCCAGCCCTCCCCCAGAGGGGGAGGGAGCGAAGGCGCGCCATGAACCTCTCGCGCCCCTTCATCGAGCGGCCCATCGCCACCATCCTGCTCACGCTGGGCCTGGCGCTGGCGGGCATTGCGGCCTACTTCGTGCTGCCGGTGGCGCGCCTGCCGGCGGTGGATTTCCCGGTCATCTTCGTCAGCGCCAACATGGCCGGCACCAGCCCGTCGGACATGGCGCGCACCGTGGCCACGCCGCTGGAGCGCACGCTGGGGGCGATCTCCGGCGTGAACGAGATGACGTCCAGCAGCAACACCGGCTCGTCGCGCGTGGTGCTGCAGTTTGACCTCTCGCGCAACATCGACAGCGCCGCGCGCGACGTGCAAGCCGCCATCAACGCCGCGCGCGTCGATCTGCCGGTGAATCTGCGCACCAACCCCACCTACCGCAAGGCGAATCCGGCGGCCCAGCCCTTCATGATCCTGGCGCTGACCTCCAAGACGCGCACGCCGGGCCAGATCTACGACGCCGTGAACAACATCATGAGCCAGCGCCTGCTGCAGGTGCGCGGCGTGGGCGATGTGACGCTGGGCGGCGGCTCGCAGCCGGCGGTGCGTGTGGAATTGAACCCTTTTGCCCTGGCCGACCTGGGCATCAGCAGCGACGACGTGCGCGCCGCGCTGCAGGCCAACAACGCCAACCGACCCAAGGGTGTGATCGAGATCGGCACGCAGGATGACGGGCGCGCGCTGCAGGTGCTCACGCCCGCGCCGGGCCTGCGCGCGGCCGGTTACCGCGACCTCATCATCGCCATGCGCAACCAGCAGGAGGTGCGCCTGTCGCAGGTGGCGCGCGTGATCGACAGCGTGCAGGACACACGCACGCGCGGCATGTTCAACGGCGAGCCGGCCATCGTCGTCGGCATCACGCAGCAGCCCGACGCGAACCTGATCGCCACCGCCGACGCCATCGACGCCCTGCTGCCGCAGCTGCGCGAACAGCTGCCGTCGGACGTCGAGCTGCATGTGGCGATCGACCGCACCGGCTCGGTGCGCGCCTCGGTGCGCGAGGTCGAGGCCACCCTGGTCATCGCCGTGCTGCTGGTGGTGCTGGTGGTGGGCCTGTTTTTGCGCAACCTGCGCGCGGCCCTGATTCCGGCCGTGGCCACGGTGGTGTCGCTGCTGGGCACCTTTGGCGTGATGTACGCGCTCGGCTTTTCCATCAACAACCTGAGCCTGATGGCCCTCACGGTGGCCACGGGCTTCGTCGTGGACGACGCCATCGTGGTGCTGGAGAACATCTCGCGCCATCTGGAGATGGGCCGCTCGCGCCGGCGCGCCGCGCTCGAGGGCGCGAAGGAGGTCGGTTTTACGGTGCTGACCATCAGCGTCTCGCTGATCGCGGTGTTCATCCCGCTGTTGTTCATGGGCGGCCAGCCGGGGCGGCTGTTTCGCGAGTTTGCCGTCACGCTGTCGGCGGCGGTGATGATCTCGCTCGTCATCTCGCTCACCACCACGCCCATGCTGTGCGCGCTGCTGCTCGGGCGCCAGCCGGCAGCGCCCGCGCCGCGCTTGAGCCTGCTGGGCCGGCTGCGCGCGCGCCTGGGACGCTGGTTGTACGGGGCTGAGCAGGGCCTGGTGCGCGCCTACGCCTATTCGCTGGATTGGGCGCTGGCCTCGCCCTGGCTGGTGGTGCTGGTGCTGCTGGTGGTCGTGGGGCTGAACGGCTACCTGTTTTCGGCCATCCCCAAGGGCTTTTTCCCGGATCAGGACAACGGCCAGCTGGTCGGCGGCCTGCGCGCAGACCAGAGCATTTCATCCACCGCCATGGCCGACAAACTGCAGCAGGCGGTGGACATCATCCGCGCCGATGCGTCCGTCGGCACGGTTGTGGCCTTTGCCGGCGGCGGCACGGCGGGCGGCGGCTTTCTGTCGGCGGCGCTCAAGCCCGCCAAGCTGCGCCCCAAGGGCGAGACCACGCGCAGCGTCATCGACCGCTTGCGGCCCCAGCTGTCGCGCATCACCGGCCTGCGCATCTTCCTGAACCCGGTGCAGGAGCTGCGCATGGGCGGGCGCAGCAGCAACGCCACCTACCAATACACGCTCAAGGCCGGCAGCGAGGCCGACCTCAAGACCTGGGCGCTCAAGCTGGCCGCGCGCCTGAAGCAGGACGAGCACCTGACCGACGTGGACGACGACCAGAGCGACAACGGCGTCGAATCCTTCGTGCAGGTCGATCGCAGCAAGGCCTCCAGCCTGGGCGTGTCGCTGGCGGCCGTTGATGCCGCCCTGTACAACGCCTTCGGCCAGCGCCAGGTGGCCACCATGTACAGCGACATCAACCAGTACACCGTGGTCATGGAGTGGGCGCCAGGCTACGCGCGCGCCCCCGTGGCGCTGAGCGACGTGCAGGTGCCGGCCAGTCGGGCCGCAGCGGCGGCGGGCGCATCGGCGAACCCGGCGTTGCGCAACGCCTCCACCGGCCAGCCGATTTCGCTCAGTGCAACCACCATGGTGCCGCTGTCGGCCTTCGCGCATTTTTCCGAGCGCGCCGTGCCGACCTCGGTGTACCACGACGGCGGCGAGCTCTCCAGCACGCTGTCGTTCAACCTTGCCGACGGCGTCTCCCTGGATCAGGGGCGCCAGGCGGTGCTGGAAGCGGTGGACGCCATCGGCATGCCCAACAGCGTGCGCGGCGCCTTCAGCGGCGCGGCGGCGCAGGCGCAGCAGTCGCAGTCGCAGCAGGGCCTGCTCATCCTGGCGGCCATCGTCGTGATCTACATCGTGCTCGGCATCCTCTACGAGAGCCTGATCCACCCCGTCACGGTGCTGACCACGCTGCCCAGCGCCGGCTTTGGCGCCGTGCTGGCGCTGCTGGCTTTGAGGATGGAGTTCTCGCTGATCGCGCTCATCGGCGTGTTCCTGTTGATCGGCATCGTCAAGAAGAATGCCATCCTGATCATCGACTTTGCCCTCGACGCCGAGCGCGCGCGCGGCCTTACGCCGGTGCAGGCCGTGCGCGAGGCCTGCCTGCTGCGCTTTCGCCCGATTCTCATGACCACCCTGGCCGCCGGCCTGGGCGCGCTGCCGCTGGCCATAGGCTTTGGCCAGGGCGCCGAGCTGCGCCAGCCCCTGGGCGTGACCATCATCGGCGGCCTCATCGCCAGCCAGCTGTTGACGCTGCTGACCACGCCCGTGGTGTATGTGCTGCTGGATCGCCTGCGCCGGCGCCGCCGCGATGGCGAGGCGCAGCTGGCGCGCGCGGCATGATGTGAGAAACCTATGGCAAGTATTCGTCTAAGCCACTACGGCCTTCCCCTGCTGTTGGCCTTGCAGCTGTGTGCCTGCAGCGTAGCGCCGCCGGCGCCCGCACCCGCCGCCGTGCTGCCCAGCGGCTGGAAGAGCGTGGCGCCGCAGGGCTGGGTCAGTACCGCAGATTTCCAGCAGTGGCAGGAAGGGCGCTGGTGGGCGCTGTTTGGCGATGAACCACTGGATGCGCTGATGCCGCGCATCGAGATCGGCAACCAGAACCTGGCGCTGGCGCTGGCCAACGTGGCGCAGGCCGAGGCGCTGTTGCGCCAGGTAGAGGCGCAGCGCTGGCCCACGCTGGGTGCGCAGTTGAACGAGCAGCGCAGCGGCTCGCCGGCCAGGGGCTCGGCGCTGCTCGGCGTCACCGCCAGCTGGGCGCCCGATCTGTGGGGGCGGCTTGGGGAAGCCGCGCGTGCCCAGGGCGCCAACGTGCAGGTCAGCCAGGCCAATCTGGCGGCGGCGCGTCTCGCCGCGCAGGGCAATCTGGCGAACGCCTATTTCGGCCTGCGCGAGGCTGATGAGGAAATCCGCTTGCTGGACGACATCGTAGAGGGCTACCGGCGCGCCCTGACGATTACCGAGAACAACTACCAGGCGGCCCAGGCCGCGCAGACGGACGTGCTGCAGGCACAAAGCACGCTGCAGAGCGCCCTGGCCACGCGCGCCGGCCTGCAGCGCAACCGCGATACCTTTGAACATGCGATTGCCCTGTTGATCGGCGAGGCGCCGGCCAACTTTGCGCTGCTGCCGGCGCCCTGGGTAAAGACGGTGCCGCTGGTGCCGCCCGAGCTGCCGTCCGAGCTGCTGCTGCGCCGACCCGACGTGGCTGCCGCCGAGCGCGTGGTGACTGCTGCAAACGCGAACATTGGCGTGGCGCGCGCGGCCTGGTTTCCCAGCCTGAACCTGAGCGCCAGCGTCGGCCGCGGCGCGACGAGTCTTGCCAGCCTGGTGTCGGCGCCGGCGCTCACCTGGTCGCTGGGCGCGGCGCTGGCGCAACCCATCTTCAACGCCGGCGCGATCGATGCCGCCATCGACCAGGCGCTGGCCGCGCACCGGGGCGCCAGCGCCAGCTATCGCCAGGCCGCGCTCACGGCGCTGGGTCAGGTCGAAGATCAGCTCACGGCGTTGGATGCGCTGGCCACCCAGATAACGCACACGCGGCTGGCGGCCGATGCCGCCACCGGCGCCGAGCAGCGCATCTTGAACAGCTACCGCGCCGGCATATCGGCCTACACCAACGTGGTGACGGCGCAGGCCAGCGCGCTTACCGCCCGGCGCTCGCTGATCCAGCTGCAGCTGCAGCGCCAGCAGGCGGCCGTGGGGTTGATTCAGGCGCTGGGCGGCGGCTGGCAGGCGCCTTGGAACCCGACGCACTGACAGGACGTGTTAAACCGCGGCCAGGGCCTGCTGCAAATCGGCCAGCAGGTCGTCGATATGCTCGATGCCTATCGACAGGCGCACCATGCCCTCGGTCACGCCGGCCTTGGCCAGTTCGCCCGCATCCAGCTGGCGGTGCGTGGTCGAGGCCGGGTGCGTGGCCAGCGACTTGGCGTCGCCGATGTTGACCAGGCGCGTGAAGAGTTTGAGTGCGTCCAGGAAGCGGGCCCCTGCGGCGCGGGCGTCCTCGCCGGCGGCGAGCTTCAGGCTGAACGACAGAATGCCCGAGGCGCGGCCACCCATCTGGCGTTGCAACAGGGCGTGGTCGGGGTGATCCTTCAGGCCGGCGTAGCGCACCCATTCCACCTTGGGGTGAGCCTGCAGCGCCTCGGCGACTTTTTGTGAGTTCTCGCAGATGCGATCCATGCGCAGCGCCAGCGTCTCGATGCCCTGCAGGATCAGGAAGGCGTTGTGCGGCGAGATGGCGGCGCCCTGGTTGCGCAGCGGCACCACGCGCACGCGGCCGATGTAGGCGGCCTGGCCCAGGGCCTCGGTGTAGACCACGCCGTGGTAGCTCACGTCGGGCTCGTTCAGGCGCTTGAAGCGCGCCTTGTGCTCGGCCCAGGGGAACTTGCCGCTATCGACGATGGCGCCGCCCATGCTGTTGCCGTGGCCGGCCAGGTACTTGGTCAGCGCGTGCACCACGATGTCGGCGCCATGCTCGATGGGGCGCAGCAGGTAGGGGCTGGGCACGGTGTTGTCCACGATCAGCGGCACGCCGTGGGCATGGGCCACGTCGGCGAGAGCCCGGATGTCGGTCACGTTGCCCAGCGGGTTACCAACGGATTCGCAGAAAATGGCCTTGGTGCGCGCGTCGATCAGCTTGGCAAAGCTGGCCGGGTCGCGCGGATCGGCAAAGCGCACCTCCAGGCCCTGCTGCGGGAAGGTGTGGGCGAACAGGTTGTAGGTGCCGCCGTACAGCGTGCTGGCGCTGACGATGTTGTCGCCGGCCTCGGCAATCGTCTGAATGGCATAGGTGATGGCCGACATGCCCGAGGCCACGGCCACAGCGGCAATGCCGCCCTCCAGCGCCGCGACGCGCTTTTCCAGCACGTCGGTGGTCGGGTTCATCATGCGCGTGTAGATGTTGCCCGCGACCTTCAGGTCGAACAGGTCGGCGCCGTGCTGGGCGCTGTCAAACGCGTAGGCCACGGTCTGGTAGATGGGCACGGCGACTGACTTGGTGGTCGGGTCGGGCGAGTAGCCGGCGTGGACGGCCAGGGTTTCGATGCGCATGGGTCGGTCTCTCCTGTGTTGTGGTCGCCCGATTGTCGGTCAGGAGAGCGACGCGCCGGTTATGTGCTTATGCCGGCCGCGTGCGGTAGAACTGCAGGGGCTGCGCCTGCATGTCCTTCAGGTGCTGGTTCATGACCGACTTTTTCATGCGGCCCACCACATGCATCTCGCAGGGCTTGCAGTCAAAGCGCAGGGTGAGCTTCTCTTTGCCGTTGATGAGCTGCAGCGGCTCGGCCTTGATGGTGCCCTTGACGCCTATCACGCCCTTGGCCTGCTTGGGGCACAGGCTCATGGAGAAGCGCACGCAGTGCTTGGTGATCATCAGGCTGACTTCGCCTTCCTCCTCTTTCGATTCGTAGGCGGCGTCAATCACCTTTACGCCGTGGCGCGCGTAGAAGTCGTGCGCCTTGTGGTTGAACACGTTGGCCAGATACGTCAGCGTGTCCTCGGGGAAGGGGGAGGGCGGCTCGACTGGTACGGCGCGCGGAAGGCGCACCAGGCCCTTGGCACGCGCGGCCTCCAGCGCGGCCACGGCGTCGCGGCGCAGCTGGTTGAGCGCCGACGCGGGCACGAACCAGGGCTGCGACAGCTGCAGCGCAATGTCATGCACGGCAAAGATCGTCGTGCCAAAGCGGTTCAGCTGCTCGCGCAGCGTGGCCTCGGCGCGGGCGGCGTCGGTGGCTGGCTGGTGCTCCTGGGCGATGGCGGCGCTGCCCACGAAGCCGTCTTCGTCGGTGAGCCGCAGCGCGAAGCCGTCCGCCGTTTCCGACAGCTCAGCCCACAGGCCTATGCGCCGGTCGCTGGATTTTTTCTCCAGCGTGCGCACCCAGTCCATGTCACGGTTGCGGTTGATCTCCAGGCCCTTGCGCAGGTCCTTGAACTCGGCGATCTCGTTCTTGGGGAACACGCGCCAGATGCCCTTCTTGGCGCTCATGCATTCGGCGCGGTTGATGTGTACGCCCACCAGTTCCTTTTGCAGGTCGTAGTAGCACAGGCCGTCGCCGTTGTGCAGCTCGGTGGACTTGTCGCTCACCTCCAGCTCGAACCACTTGTCGCCCAGCTGCGTAACCCAGCCGATCGCGCGGCCCGGTGTCTTGGGCGTGTCGAAGGCGCCGATGTCCTCCTGGCGGCCGTTGACGAAGTAGTCGGTGAACTCGCGGTTGAAGTTCTGGTCCGGGTCGGGCGTGAACGTGAAGGTGGTGCGGCCGCTCGACGAGCGCGCAAACTCGCCTTCCTCGACGATCTCGTCGAGCAGCTTGCGGTAATGGGCGGTGATGTTCTTCACGTAGCCCAGGTCCTTGTAGCGGCCCTCGATCTTGAAGCTGCGCACGCCCGCGGCTATCAGCGCGCGCAGGTTGTCGCTCTGGTTGTTGTCCTTCATCGACAGCACATGTTTTTCGTGCGCAATGATGCGGCCGGCGCCGTCCAGCACCTCATACGGCAGGCGGCAGGCCTGGTTGCAGTCGCCGCGATTCGCGCTGCGGCCCGTGTGGGCGTGGCTGATGAAGCACTGGCCTGAGTACGCCACGCACAGCGCGCCGTGCACGAAGAATTCGATGGTGGTGCGGGCCGGGTCCGTGGCGGCGCGGATGGCGGCGATCTGTTGCAGGTCTAGCTCGCGCGCGATCACGATCTGGCTCAGGCCCGCATCCTGCAGAAAGCGCGCCTTCTCCGGCGTGCGGATGTCGGTCTGCGTGCTGGCGTGCAGCTGGATCGGTGGCAGGTCCAGCTCCAGCAGGCCCATGTCCTGGATGATGAGCGCATCGGCCCCGGCCTCGTAGACCTGCCAGGCCATGCGGCGCGCGCCCTCCAGCTCGTCGTCGCGCAGGATGGTGTTGAGCGTGATGAAGATGCGGCTGCCGAAACGGTGCGCATGGTTGATCAGCCGCTCCAGGTCGCGGATGTCGTTCCCCGCCGTGGCCCGCGCGCCGAAGGCCGGGCCGCCGATGTAGACGGCGTCGGCACCGTGGTCGATGGCGGCCATGCCGATGTCGGCGTCGCGCGCGGGGGAGAGCAGTTCGAGCTGGTGGGGCAGGAGAGACATAGGGGCGCGATTATCCCAGCGAGGCCCCGCGCGCGCTGGCGCGCGGGAAATCGCCGCTACAGTCGAAGATTCCCACGGACCTTTCTGCCGCCGTCATGTATCTACCGCCCCAGTTCGCCTCCAAGGATCGCGCCCACGCCCTGGCGCTGATGCGCGAGCACCCGTTCGCCAGCCTGATCAGCAACGACGACGAGGGCTTTCCCTTCGTCAGCCACCTGCCGCTGCATGTGCAGGAGGGCGCGGACGGCGCCCTGGTGCTGCTGGGCCACTGCGCGCGCCCCAATCCGCACTGGCGCTACCTGCAGGCGCGCCCCGAGGCGCTGGTCACCTTCCAGGGCCCGCACGCCTACCTGTCGCCCGCCGTCTACCCTGATGTCGCGCGCGTGCCCAGCTGGAACTACCTGGCCGTGCACTGCCGCGTGCAGGCCCGGCTGATCGACGGCGCGCAGGACAAGGACGCGCTGCTCAAGGCCCTGATCGGCGACCACGAGCCCGCCTACGCGGCGCAGTGGCGCGGCCTGGGCGAGGAGTTCCAGCACAAGATGCTGGCCGGCATCGTGGCCTTCGAGCTGCGCGTGCTGGACCTGCAATGCAAGATCAAGCTGAACCAGCACCGCAAGGAGTCGTACGCCGCCTTGTATGCGCGCTACGGCGCAGGCACGCCCGACGAGCGCGCGCTGGCCGACTGGATGCCGCGCTTGGGGCTGACGGGCGGCACACAGGAGGAATGACGCATGCGCATGGGATTCGGCCTGATAGGCCTGCTGCTGGCGCTGGCCATCGTGGCCGTGCTGGCCAAGAAGCAAATGGGCGCCACGCGCGCGGCCGTGCCGCCCGCCGTGCAGGGCCTGCCGGCGCCGGCGGACGGAGCCGCGCCCGCCACGGTGCGCGCGCAAGGCCAGCAGATGCAGCAGCAGGTCAAGCAGCAAATGGATGCGCTGATGCAGCAGCCGCGCCCCATGCCCGAGGATTGATGGCAAAAATGCTTGATTAGAAAGCTGTCTCAGACTCCTTCCCCCTTTGGGGGAAGGCTGGGATGGGGGCTGGAGCGCCGGCATCTTGCCGGCAAACGCGCTAGCGTCGCTGGCCCCCACCCCTACCCTCCCCCAGAGGGGGTGGGAGTAAGACAAGCCATCTGAGACTCGTTGCTAGTCAAGCAAAAATGACCTACAGCGCTTATCCCTAAGCCCCTAGCAGCTATTGAAAGATGAGTGACGCAGACGACGCCCACTGGATGCGCGAGGCTCTGGCCCAGGCGCGCGCCGCCATGCTAGCCGGCGAGGTGCCCGTGGGCGCCGTGCTGGTGCGCGGCGGCCAGGTGATCGCCAGCGGGCGCAACGCCCCCATTGCCGGCCACGACCCCACGGCGCATGCCGAGATGGCCGCGCTGCGCGACGCCGCCCAGCAACTGGGCAATTACCGGCTCGACGGCTGCACGCTCTACGTCACGCTGGAACCTTGCGCCATGTGCAGCGGCGCCATGCTGCACGCGCGCCTGCCGCGCGTGGTCTATGGCGCGGCCGACCCCAAGACCGGCGCGGCTGGCTCCGTGGTGGACTTGTTCGCCGAACCGCGGCTGAATCATCAAACCCAGGTGCAGGGCGGGGTGCTGGCCGATGAATGCGGCGCGCTGCTCAGCGACTTTTTCCGTGACCGCCGCCGCGCCCAGCGCGCGCAGCAGCTGGCCGCCCACCCGCTGCGCCAGGATGCGCTGCGCACGCCCGACTGCGCCTTTGCTGATCTGCCCGACTACCCCTGGGCGCCGCACTACGTCAGCGACCTGCCTGCGCTGGCCGGTCTGCGCCTGCACTATCTGGACGAGGGCCCGCGGGACGCGCCGCGCACCTGGCTGCTGCTGCACGCCAGCCCCGGCTGGAGCCGGGTCTGGCGCCACATGTTGCCCGTGTTCCTGCAGGCGGGCCACCGCGTGGTCGCGCCCGACCTGATCGGCTTTGGCAAGAGCGACAAGCCCAAGAAGGAGGGCGCACATACGCTGGCATGGCACCGGCAGGTGCTGACCGAGCTGGCGCAGCGGCTGGCCCTGCGCGGCGTGGTGCTGGTGGCCCAGCCGGGCGCGCCGCTGCCGCTGCTGGATGCGCCCCTGCTGCGCGTGCTGCAAGAGCCGGAGGACGACGGCACGCCATTCCCCGACGCCGGCCACCGCGCCGGGCCGCGCGCACTGGCCCGCTGGGCGCCGGACGCTGGCGCGCCCGCCTTCACCGTGCCCGATGCCAGCGCCGACTCGGCCCGGCGTGCTATGGAATACTTCGCCCACCATGCATGACCACCAAGAAGATTGCGGCCACAACCACGGCCCCCAGCACATCTACATCTACTCCCCCTCGGGCGCCGTGCGCGACAAGGCCGCCTTCAAGCGCGGCATCACGCGCCTGAAGGCCCTGGGCCACGAGGTGGAGGTAGACCCCGACGCGCTCGCCAGCCACACGCGCTTTGCCGGCGACGACGCCACGCGCCTGGCCGCCATCCACCGCGCAGCCGCCAGCGGCGCCGACGTCGCCCTGATCAGCCGCGGCGGCTATGGCATCACGCGCATCCTGCCGGGCATCAAATACAAGGCCCTGGCCAAGGCCGTGGAGCGCGGCACGCAGTTCGTGGGCGTGAGCGACTTCACCGCGCTGCAGCTGGCCCTGCTGGCCCAAACGGGCGCCACCACCTGGGCCGGCCCGGCGCTGGTGGGCGACCTGGGAGTGGAGGGCGAGCCCGACGACATCATGCTGGCCTGCCTGGATGACCTGTTCACCGGCCACGGCGAGGGCAGCGGCTGGCGCATGCATGCCGAAAAACCCCTGGCCGACGGCCGCCCCGCCGTGCGCGACATCTACGTGAAGAAGGCCCAGCTATGGGGCGGCAACCTGGCCGTGCTGTGCGCGCTGGTCGGCACGCCCTATCTGCCGCAGATCCAGGGCGGCGTGCTGTTCCTGGAAGACGTGGGCGAGCACCCGTACCGCGTCGAGCGCCTGCTCACCCAGCTGCTGCACGCCGGCGTGCTGGCGCGCCAGAAGGCCGTGGTGCTGGGCCAGTTCAACGAGTACAAGCTCACCCCGCACGACAAGGGCTTCAAGCTGCAGAGCGTGGTGGACTGGCTGCGCGCGCAGATCAAGGCCCCCGTGCTCACCAACCTGCCGTTCGGCCATGTGCCCACCAAGGTGCTGCTGCCCGTGGGGGCCGAGGTGTCGCTGTCGGTGGAAGGGCGCGATGCGCTGATCTACTGGGGGCATGCGCACTGAGAGGCCATCGGAATCCGGCGGTTGATCGTTGTGTTTGTGTCAAAGTTTGTTAATGCCATCCCGCGACAATGGGTCAAGCTGTTACTGCGATATCATCTTGCTTATGATGTAGTCTTTGCGTTTTGTAACATACCAATGGCTACCCCTCGCCGTGATAGGTGTCTTGCGGCTGAAGTGGGCAAATGACAGGAAATAAAGCGTGAGTTCCAGCACCACAGTCGTGTTTGCAGACTTGGCCGGTAGCACGGCATTGTTTGAAGCATTGGGCAATGAGCAGGCCGCAGCACTGGTGACGCGGCTTACGCGCGGCATCGGTGCCTGCGTGCAGGAACACGGCGGCCGCGTGGTGAAAAAGCTTGGAGACGGTGTGCTGGGGGTTTTTGCCCAGCCAGGCGAGGCCGTGGCGGCCTCGGTGGCCCTGATGCGCGAGCATCACCAGTGGCTGCACTTCCAGCCCGAGGCGTTGCGCGTGGAGATCCACGTCGGCCTGGCCACTGGCGAGGTTGTCGAGGTGGAGGGCGACTGCTATGGCGATGCCGTGAACGTCGCTGCGCGGCTGTGTGATCTCGCCGGCGGCGCCGAGGTGTGGGCGACAAAGGCGGTGGTCGCAGATCTGCATCCGTCCCAGGGCGTGAA
>JAFEER010000253.1 GCA_018240985.1 Pseudomonadota bacterium | reverse complement strand
AGCGCGATGCCGCGCCCGCTGCGCCCGGCGGCATGCATCTGCGCCACAAAGCGGCGGATATGGGCGGTCTGCAGCTGCAACAGCGGCAGCTTCACCCCGTCGGCAAAGGCCAGCAGGCGCTGCAGGTCGAGCTCATAGAGGATGAGCGTGCGCGCCGCCAAACGTTTTTCGACGCGCACATGCTCCAGGTACTGCAGGGCCTCGGGCGGTAACTGCGGCGTGCAATCCGTGCCGTCAGTGCCATCAATTGGATCGCGTCCAGCGCTTGTCATTCAACGAATCTACTACACAAACACCTGACTCTGGACATGCTGCTGCAAGCCCCTCGCCCCTCCCGGGGGCTGCAGCGAGACGCTGCGCTCTTCAGGCTGTCCAGTTGCGCGCAGGCGCAACTGGAGCTGCAACCTTCAGCCCCAAAGGGGCGAGGGCGATCGGGCGCGCCGGTATTTCTCCCTCTCCCTCTGGGAGAGGGTGGGGGTGAGGGCCCGCGGCTTGATCTGAGCCATGTTGCTTATCAAGAAAAAACCCATGGGACTAGCACCCTATCAACGCAAGCGACTCTCTTTTTCAGAGCAAACGCGACAGCGCCGCGCTCGCCAGCTCGGCGATGCGCGCCAGGAAGTCCGTGCCCATGGTGGCCTGGAAGCGCTGCGGATCGGGCGATCCCAGCACCAGCAGGCCGAACGCCGGCTCGTCGGCGCTGTCGATCGCGCCACGGCGCAGCGGCAGCAGCGCCAGCGACTGCAGCTCGCCCGCCTGTTCCAGCCAGGCCGTGGCCTCAAAGCCCAGATTCGGGCCGCAAAACGGCATGGTCAGCGACGAGGCGAAGGAGCGCACATCCTCGCTGGCCCCCTGGGCGAACGGCGCCTGGGCATGCTCGCCCGCCACGTCCCACAGGCGCAGCGCCACCTGGGGCACGTCAAACAGCTGCTGTATGCCCTGCTCCACGGCCTGCGGCAGCAGGCTTGCGTCCTGCACCGCCAGCAGCTCGCGCGACCATTGGTGGATCTTGTGCGTGATGGCTGTGTTCTCGTGGCCGTGGCGCACCATGTCCATGATGCGAAACTCCAGGCCCTTGATCTTCTCGCGCAGCATCTCGGCCTGGCGCTCCTGCAGGCTCACGGCGCGCTGGCCGTGCGGGCTGCTGATGGTGACGCTGGCCAGCACCTCGGCGTGGCGCTCGAAAAAGCCCGGCGTATTGGCCAGAAAGTGGGCGATGTCGTCTTCGGTGATGGGGTTGACGGAGGAATGGTTCATGGTAGCTCGGGAATGTCGATCTGGCCTTCAAAAACGGTGCTGGCGGGGCCGGTCATGAAGACGGAGTCATCCGCCCCACCGGCCCAGGCAATGGTGAGCAGGCCGCCGCGCGTGTGCACATCAACGCGCGCATCCAGGAGGCCCAGGCCCATGCCCGCCACAGCGGCGGCGCAGGCGCCGGTGCCGCAGGCCAGGGTCTCGCCGGCGCCGCGCTCGTACACACGCAGGCGCACCTGGCTGCGGCTTTGCAGCTGCAGGTAGCCGGCGTTCACGCGCTCGGCAAAGCGCGGGTGGCCCTCGATCAGCGGGCCGGTCAGGGCCACGGGGGCGCTGTCCACGTCGTCCACCAGCTGCACCGCATGCGGGTTGCCCATGGATACGGCAACTATCATTACCGTAGCTGCTGACGCTTGACTATCAAGCGTCAACGGCCATTTTTGCATTGAACCCTGCGGCACGGCCTGCAGCCCGGTGATGTCAAACGGCAGGCTGGCCGGCTCGAACCTTGGGCGGCCCATGTCCACGGTCACGCGGCCGTCGGCCTCCAGGCGCGGCGCAATCACGCCCGAGAGGGTCTGCACGCGGATCTGATCCTTGTCCGTCAGAGCCTTGTCGCGCACATAGCGTGCAAAGCAGCGCGCGCCGTTGCCGCATTGCTGCACCTGGCTGCCGTCGGCGTTGTGGATCAGGTATTCAAAGTCGATGCCGGCAGCGGGCGACGGGCGCACGCTGAGGATCTGGTCGGCGCCGACGCCAAAGTGGCGGTCGGCCAGGAAGCGGTATTGCGCGGGCGTGAGGCCCAGGCCGCCCCGGGTCTCGTCGAGCACCACGAAGTCATTGCCCGCGCCCTGCATCTTGGTAAAGCGGATCTGCATGGGGCGCGATTATCCGCGCGCCCTCGCACGCAAGCGATCTCACTTGCTGATAATGCGCTGATGCCACGCATCAACCAGCAACTCCACCCGCACCGCGAACCCGTCACCCCCCTGAATGCCGCCACCGTGCTGCTGCTGCGCGACGCGCCCGTCGCCGGTGGCGGCAGCGTGCTGGAGGTGCTGATGACGCGGCGCTCCGACAAGGCCAGCGCCTTCCCCGGCGCCTACGTCTTTCCCGGCGGCGGCATCGAGGCCCAGGACGGCGCCGCCGCCAGCCACGCCCTGGCCGACCAGCGCCCCACGCAGACGGCCGCGCGCCTAACCGACGCCCTGGCCGCCATCCGCGAGAGCTTTGAAGAGCTGGGCGTGCTGCTGGCGCGCCACGCCGACGGCAGCTGGGCCGACGCTGCCGACATCGCCGCCATTGCGCGCAAGCTGCCCGAAGGCGCGAGCTTTGCCGCCGAATGCGCCCAACGCGGCCTGCGCCTGGCGGCCGACAAGGTCTATCAACTGGCGCACTGGACGGCCGACCGCAATCTGCCGAAGCGCTTTGCCGTGCCCTTTCTGGTGGCGCGCATGCCCGAGGGGCAGGAGCCCGTGGCCGACGAGTCCGAGCAGTTCGAGCCCGTCTGGGTGCGCCCCGCCGACGCGCTGGCGCGCCACGAGGCCGGCCAGTTCTTCATGATCTTCCCGACCATCCGCACGCTGGGGCGCCTGGCCGAGTTTGCCGACGTTGCCGCCGTGCTGGCCGCCGTGGCGAACGAACAGCCGCTGTGGGCCAGCAGCCCGCGCTCGGGCCTGCTGGGCGGCAAGGAGGCGCGCTACATGGAGCACGAGCCGCCCTATGGCGAGCTGGCCCTGGTCACGCCCAACGGCCGCGGCGAGCATGTGCTGGACTGGCAGAGCGAAACCCCGGTGCCGCTGCTGAAGAACCTGCAGCGCCTCACCGCCCCGAATCCCGGCGTGATGACCGGCCCCGGCACCAACAGCTACCTGGTGGGCGACCCCGGCACCGGCTACATCGCCATCGACCCCGGCCCGCAGGATGCCGAGCACCTGGAGCGCCTGTGGCGCGCCGCCGGCGGCGACATCCGCATGATCGTCTGCACCCATTCGCACCCCGACCATTCCCCAGGCGCCGCCCCGCTGCAGGCCATGGTGGCGGCGGCCGGGCGCGCCAGACCGCCCGTACTGGGCCTGCCATCGGCCCCCACGGCACGCGCAGCGAGCCAGTTCACGCCCGACCGTGCGCTACAAGATGGTGAGCTGCTCACGCTTGAGGGACAAGGCCCGAATGGCAAAATCACCCACACCCTGCAGGTGATTTTCACACCCGGCCATGCCGCCAACCACCTGTGCCTGCTGCTGCGCGAGGATGGGCTGCTGCTGTCCGGCGACCACATCCTGAACGGCAGCACCACCGTCATCGACCCGCCGGACGGCAACATGGCCGACTACCTGGATTCGCTCGATCGGCTGGACGCGCTGTGCGCCGAGCAGGGTGTGGACTTCATCCTGCCGGCGCACGGCTACGTGCTGGGCGCGGCGCGCGCGGCGATTGCCAAACTCAAGGCACACCGCCTGGCGCGCGAGGCCAAGGTGCTGGCCGCCATGCAGGCCCAGCCCGACGGCAGCATGGACGACTGGGTGCGCCTGGCCTACGACGACGTGCCGCCGCGCATGTGGCCCGTGGCCCAGCGCTCGCTGCTGGCGCATGTGGAGCGCATCCGCATGCTGGAACCGGGCAATGATTGAACACCCCCCTGAGCCGCTTCGCGGCTTCCCCCCTCTCTCGGCTATCGCCGGGAGGGGAGACGACGCCAGCGCGGCGGGGCGGCCCTTGCGCGGCGTCTACTGGCGTGGGGCGCGCCAGTCGCATGGCTTGCGCGCAATGCGTAGCTCCGTAGAGCAATGAAATGGATAAAAACGATACGGAACGCCTATCCAAGCGCGTGGCGCAGCAGTTCGGCTGTTCGCGCGGCGAGGCCGAGCAATACATCGAAGGCGGCTGGGTCAGTGTCGATGGCCGGGTCGTCGAGCTGCCCGGCGCGCGCGTCACGCCGCGGCAGCCAGTCACGCTGGCGCCCGATGCCAGCCTGCTGGAGATCACCCCCGTCACCCTGCTGCTGCACAAGCCCGCCGGTTATGAGGCCGGCCTGGCCGTGCCCGCCGGTGCGGCGGCACATGCCAGCCGCAGCCAGGGCGCGCCCCAGGCCGCCACGCTGCTAAGCGCCGCATCGCACTGGCCCGAAGACGGCAACCGCCAGCGCGTGCTGCTGCGCCACTTGCGCAACCTGGAGTGCTTCACCCCCCTGCCCACCGAGGCCAGCGGCCTGGTGGTCTACACGCAGGACAAGCGCATCGCACGCAAGCTGCGCGAGGACATCGAGACGCTGGAGCAGGAATGCATCGTCGAGGTGGCGGGCCAGATCGCCGAGGGCGGGCTGCAGAAGCTGTGCCACGGCCTGAGCTTCAACGGCCGGCCGCTGCCGCCCATCAAGGTCAGCTGGCAGAACGAAACCCGGCTGCGCTTCGCGCTGAAGGGCATCCGGCCGGGGCAAATCCCCGCCATGTGCGCGGCCGTGGGCCTGCGCGTGCAGGCCATCAAACGCATCCGCATTGGCCGCCTGCCCCTGGCCAAGCTGCCCGAGGGGCAGTGGCGGTATTTGCAGGGGTGGGAGCGGTTTTAGTGCAAAAAAGATAGCTGTCCGCGCTGATGCAGTAAGCGCTGCAGGCCCCTCACCCCTCCCTCTCCCCAAAGGGGCGAGGGCGATCGGTTGCGCGGGCTTTACTCCCTCTCCCTCTGGGAGAGGGCAGGGGTGAGGGCTCGCGGCCTGATCTGAGGCATGTCCCTCATCAGGTTATTTTTCCCATTGATCCTGGGGCATGGGATTGCCAGCGCCCACCTTGTCCCAGGTCGCCTGCGCAGCGACGCTATCGGCCTCTTGCGCACGCCGGGTAAAAAAGTCCGCCGTCTCCATAACGCTGATTTTTTCGGCGATGGCAACGACGAAAAACTGGTTCATGGTGGTGTCGTCCGCCGCCGCAATGCGCTTGGCCGCCTGCTTGAGCGACTCGGGCAGCCGCAGGGCGTAGCGGCTCATGGAGGTTTCTTGCAACAATTATTTTGGTTATACTGATGCAACCAAATTAAGATTTACACGCCATGCGCATCGTTCTGGACACCTCCGTGCTGCTGGCGGCCACACGCTCGCGCACCGGCGCCAGTTTTCAGCTGATCTCGTCACTGCCTCGCCGCGATGTCGAAATCGCCCTGACCGTGGCCCTGTACACCGAATGGCAAGCCGTCCTGACGCGCCCCGAGCATTTGCCTCCAGACAGCCATGTAGATGAAGCCCTCGGGTTTTTGCGTTACCTGGCGTCGATCGCCCACCAGCAAGACGTGCATTTCCTGTGGCGGCCGTTCCTGCGCGATCCCGACGACGACATGGTGCTCGAAGCGGCGGTGGCCTCTGGCAGCCGCTACATCGTCACCCACAACGTGAAAGACTTTCGCCGCACCCAGGAACTGAAGGTGCAAGCCATCAGCCCCAAAGACTTTCTCACCCTGCTCAGGAGCGCACCATGACCGCCTTGACCATCCGCCTGCCCAACTCCGTACACCAAAAGGTCAAAGAACTGGCACAGCGCGACGACGTTTCCGTCAACCAGTTCATCGCCAGCGCGGTGGCCGAAAAAATGGCCTCCGTCCTCACGCTGGACTATCTGCGGGCCGAAGCCGCCCTGGGCCGGCGCAGCGCCTTTGACGCCTTTCTGGCCCGCGTGCCGGAACAGCCGCCGCAGCCGGGCGACGAGCCGGTGTAAGCCACCCAGCGCTGCCTTTTCCAGAATTCCATCCCATTGGTGCCCCCGCCCGCCAGATCACCGTGTCCACCCTCCCCTTGCTACAACGCCTCGAACACCTCAGCGCCCCCGAGCTGCGCCGCCTGCTGGCCGAGCAGCTCACCAAACAAAAACTGGGCCTGACCTGGGAGCGCGACGCCATCGCGCACGACCGCGCGCTCAACGCCGACGTGGTGCTGCCGCGCCTGGTGGCCGAATACAGCCACACCCCAGCGGGCTGCACGGCCCACGCCAACCTGATCATCGAGGGCGACAACTTCGACGCCCTGCGCCTCTTGCGCGCCACGCACGCGGGCAAGGTAACCACCCCTCGACTAAGATGGGTGTAACAAAATTTGGGAGCAAAGAGAGATGGCTAAACCAGACGACGCGCGTCAAAGCGGCTTATCGCAATCAGACTTGTACCTGTACGTGGCGGCAGCTGCTGTGACGCTTTACACAGGGTGGGCCGTGAAGTCCGTAGGTTTCGCCTGGCCCGCCTTGGTGTTGCTTCCCGTTCTTGTGCTCTTGCTTCCTCCGAGCCGGGCGCGCATCTCTCAAAAGATTTCCTTTTTGCCTGGCTTGGCCTGGAGCCTCGTCATGGCCTTCGTCTTCGTGCTGTTCATGGCTACATCGATGGGTGAAGTGAAACTGCGGCAGCAGGCGGAGAATGAGGCAAAGATGCAGCGCGAGTCCGCTACGCGGATTGCAAAACTCAAGGCAGACCGAGAAGCAGAGTACACAAAAAACAAGGCTGCCATCATTGCTGAAGTAGAGCAGCAGCTTGCAAACAATCAGCCCAGGGAAGCGCTTGCAACCATCAACAAATACATGATGGTCACAAAAGACCCGAACCTTGGCAGGCACCTGCACAGGGCAAACATTCAGACCATGAGGCTGGACTTAGCCAATGAAGCCAACTTATCACCAGAGCGCCGCGCTGACATTTACAAAGCGCTCATGCAAGAAGACTTGAACAAGAGGCCTGAGTACGAGCAGAAGCTGCGGCAGATGGAGAGCCTGCTGGCAGCGAAGCGGCAGCAGCAAGAAGATGCAAGCAAGCGTGCTGCCATGGAAGCCAACGTCAAAGGCCAATTTTCAAGCTACGACGGCTCTCATCGAAAAGTCGAAGCTGCGATTAAAGCGCGACTTAAAGACCCCGGCAGCTACGAGCACGTGGAGACCCGCTACTCAGTGAACGCGGACTCAATAACGGTGCACACGACGTACCGTGCGCGCAATAGCTTCAATGCCCTTGTTCCCGGGACAGCGGTTGCGACTGTGGATGCCAACGGCAACGTGCTAAGCCTGAACTAACACAACAAGCAGGATAAGTCAGCATTGGTATGCACACCGCGTCGTCACCATCCAGGCCCTGAAGGTCGATGGAAAGAAGATGACGCTGGTGGCGCGCGCCGCTTTATCCTCTGCTCCAGCACCGAGGCCACGCCCAAGGAGCCCGCCAAGAACCTGTGCCGCGACGTCTGCGCCGAGCGCCTGCGCCGCGTCATCAACGGCTACGGCGGCAAACCCGGCCACCAGCTGGCGCAGGGCGGCGAATTTGCCTACCTGCAGCTCGACAAGATCGACGGCGCCGACGTGCTGCTGGACGCCAAGCCCGAGCACGCCGCGCTGCTGCTTTCCATGCGAAACATGGGTGCAGCGCCCGTCAGTCAAGCGCCAGGAGCTCTGCAAGTGATAGCAACGCAACCCGACTGGCTGCTCGTGCTGTGCCAGGACACCGCCTCCGACGCCCTGGCCGCCCTGCGCGCGCTGCACCATCAGCAGCCGCAAGCCCGCCTGACGGTCGTCACCCCGCGCCCGAAAGCGCTGGCACTGTGGCTGCAGGAGCAAGGCATCAGCGCCCACACCCAGGCCCTGCACGAGGTGCTGGCGCTGGGGCAGGGCGGGCGCAAGCGCCCAGGCGCTTGACCCTGCGGAGGGATTGGCAGCCTTGCCTGCGATGACTTCACGCTCAAGGAGTAGCTCCCATGGATGCCCTGAACATGGACAAGATCAACCAAGCCTTCATGGCCTTTCACGAGGCCGCCGGGCTGGACGACGATTAGCGCCTGCTGGCGCTGATGAACGCACTGGCCGATAGCGGCCAGGCCGGAGAAGGCGGCGCGTAGGAAAACCTGTTTGCACTGCTGGCCGATCTGCTGCAAGCCCATGACAAGCGCGCGCACCCCGTGCCCGATGCCACGCCCGCGCAAGCCCTGCGCTTTCTGATGGAGCAGCATGGCCTGAGCCAGTCGCAACTGCCCGAGGTGGGCAACCAAAGCGTGGTTTCCCAGGTGTTGGCAGGCCACCGGCAATTGAACGTGCGCCAGATCACCCGCTTGTGCCAGCGCTTTGGCGTCGGGCCAGGCCTGTTTGTGGCTTTGGATGAAATAGTGCATTGAATGCCGCGTCCGTCTTGACCGTTACATGCAACGCACCTACCATGTTGCATGTAACGCCAAGGAGATCATCATGACCACCGCCCACGTCAACGCCCGCGTGCAAAAGCACCGCGACGCCCTGCGCCAGGCCGGCCTGCGCCCGGTGCAGCTGTGGGTGCCCGACACGCGCCGCCCCGACTTTGCCGACGAATGCCGGCGCCAGAGCCTGCTGGTGGCACAGGCCGACCAGATGGACAAGGACTTGCCGCAGTTGATGGACGCGGCCCTGGCTGATCTGGACGGCTGGACGGATTGATGCGCGGCGACCTGATCACCATCGCCCTGCAGGGCGACTTTGGCAAACCGCGCCCGGCGCTGGTCATTCAGGCCGACTGGTTTGCCGCGCACAGCAGCGTGACGGTGCTGCCCGTGACCGGCACGCTGGTGGACGCGCCGCTCTTGCGCATCACCCTGCAACCAAGCACCGACAACGGCCTGCAAAAACCCTCGCAAATCATGGTGGACAAGGCCATGACGGTGCAGCAGGGCAAACTCGGCCCCGCCTTTGGACGCATCGACGCCGATACGCTGGTGGAAGTGGAGCGCTGCCTGGCGGTGTTTTTGGGGATTGGGAAATGACGCCCCCCTATAAACCAAACATGATGGGTTAATATTGCGCCATGGCCAGCCTGCGTCACAAGCATTTGCGTCTGGTGGTCTACCCCAACGACCACCCGCCGCCGCACGCCCATGTATTGGGATGCTCTGTACGAATCATCGCGCCGCCTGCATCTGCGGACTCGGGCGGTCTGCGTCGTTGCAAATCCTCGCGATAGCAGTGGCTATCGCTGCGGTTTGCGCCTTGCAGCCCATCCCGATCCGCAGCGCATGCTTGCCGCTCGAATCGTGCAGAGCATCCCTGGGCCCAGGCTGGGAAATTCGCATCGAGCTATCGCAGCCGCCCGCATTGCTGACGGTGGCCGGCCCCGCCAAAGTGGCCGACATCGCTGCCGCCCTGCTGGCCGTGGCGGCGCATTTGGCGCAGTTGCGCATTTTTTGGAGTGAGCTGCATGACTGATCCCACCACCCCCACGCTGCCAAACTGGGTGCAAGCCGAACTGCAGCGCGCCCCACAGGCCGCCGCCCAGGGCGCCGTGCGCGCCGGCGCGCACCTGCAGGCCACGGCAGCACGCTACGACGCGCGCCACAAGCGCGTGGTGGTGGAGCTGGCCAATGGCAGCCAATTTGCCTTTCCGCCCGCGCTGGCGCAGGGGCTGGAGCACGCCCGCGCCGCCGATCTGGCGGTGATTGAAATTTCCCCCCTGGGCACCGGCCTGCACTGGCCGCGCCTGGACGCCGATTTGAGCGTGGAGGGCTTGCTTGCCGGCCTGTTTGGCAGCCGCGCCTGGATGCGCCAGCACGCCGCCCGCGCCGGCCGCAGCACCTCCCCCGCCAAGGCCGAGGCTGCGCGTACCAACGGTGCCAAGGGCGGGCGCCCGCGCAAGGCAACTGCATGAGCCACACGACCACCACCCAGCTGCAAACCCCGCTGCCCTTGGCCCGCCAAGCCACCGCGCTGCAACCCGAAGCCTTCCAGTCCACGCTGATCGACTCCATCAGCGCCGCCCTACAAGCACCCCATCGCACCCAGCGCCCGCCCTGCCTGCTGCGCGCGCCCACGGGCTCGGGCAAGACCTTTGTGCTGGGCCAGGTGCTGCAGCAGGTGGGGCAGCAGCGCGACGTGCTGTGGTTCTG
>JAFEER010000252.1 GCA_018240985.1 Pseudomonadota bacterium | reverse complement strand
CCATGTATTCCGCAGTTTCCTATCCCACGCCTACTACCGCAGTCCTGACCATCACCGATGCCGGGCCGCTCAACGTGCTCAGCACGCCGGTGATCCATGCACTGACGGCTCAGTTGGGTGAGCTGGCCGAAAACCCGCAGCTCCACTGCCTGGTGCTGCGCGGCTCGGGCTCGCGCGCCTTCATTGCCGGGGCCGATATCAAGGAGCTCTCCACGCTGACGGCAGCCACGGGGCGCGTCTTTATCAGCGCCCTGCGCGACCTGTGCAATGCCGTGCGGCATTTCCCCGTGCCGGTGATCGTGCGCCTGGAGGGCCACACGCTGGGCGGCGGCCTGGAGCTGGCCATGGCCGGCGACCTGCGCATTGCCGCCGACGATGCCGTGGTCGGCATGCCCGAGGTCAAGGTGGGCATACCTTCCGTGATCCACGCCGCCATGATGCCGGCCCAGATCGGTGCCACGCGCGCCGCCTGGCTGCTGCTGACGGGCGAGAACATCCCCGCCACCCAGGCCCAGCAATGGGGGCTGATCAACGAGTGCGTGCCCAAGGAGAAGCTGGATGAGCGCATCCTGCAGGTCGCCGCGGGCCTGGCCGAGATCGGCCCCGTGGTGCTGCGCCAGCAAAAGCGGCTGCTGCGGCGCTGGGAGGGCATGACGGTGGACGCCGCCATCGACGACAGCATTGCCGAGTTCGGCGAGGCCTTCAAGACCGGCGAGCCGCAGCAGCATATGAACGCCTTTCTGAAGCGCAAGCAACGGCGTGACTGAGCCTGGCTGTTAACCGGGCGCTGGCTGGCTGCGCCGCAACGGCGCAGTACGATCGCCGCATGACCTTGATTGACCGACGGGCTGGCTTGTGAGTGTGGCGGAGTACGCGCAAATGGCGCTGCTGGTGGCGGTGGCCTCGTTCTGCCAGAACCTGACCGGGTTCGCCTTCGCCTTGATTTTCGTGGGCGTGGCGGGCGCACTGCGCCTCATGCCGATCGCGGACGCGGCCAACGTCGCCAGCTTGCTGTCGCTGGTCAACGGCGTGGTGTACCTGCGCAGCCACCCGTTCGAGCCGCGCTGGGATCTGCTGCGGCCCCTGTTGTGGAGCAGCGTGCCCGGCGTGGTGCTGGGGCTGGCGCTGCTGTTCTGGCTCGACGGCCATGCGCTCGGCGGCCTGCGCATGGCGCTGGGCCTGGTCGTCATGGCCTGCGCGCTGCTGTTGCTGCTGCAAAAACGCCGGCGCGCCACGTCCTCGGGCGCGGCGGCGCTGTGGGGCGCGGGCCTGCTGTCGGGCGTGCTGGGCGGGCTGTTTTCCACGGCCGGGCCGCCCATCGTCTACCACCTGTACCGCCAGCCGCTGCCGGCCTCGCTGGTGCGCCAGTGCCTGCTGGTCACCTTTCTGGCCTGCACGCTGGTGCGGCTGGCCGTGGTCATCCCCACGGGGCAGCTGCCGTGGCATGTGGTGTGGGCCAGTGCCATCGCCGTGCCCGTCGTGGCCGGCGTCACCTGGCTGCACGCCAGGCACCCGCCGCAGCTGCCGGTGCGCGTGGTGCAGTGGATCGTGTGCGCACTGCTCATGCTCGCGGGGGCAAGCCTGTTGGCCTCGGGGTTGTAGCGGCGCCATGCACAGGGACGTGGTGCCGCAGTACGATAGCCGCATGACCTCCATCTACGCCCAACGGCGTGCACGCTTGGCCGCCCAACTGGGCGCGGGCGGCATCGCCATCGTGCCCACGGCACCCGAACGCCCACGCAACCGCGACAGCGACTTCCCCTATCGCCACGACAGCTATTTCTACTACCTGACCGGCTTTACCGAGCCCGGCGCCTGGCTGGTGCTGAGCGCCGAGGGCGAGGCCACGTTGCTGTGCCAGCCCAAGGATGTGGAACGCGAGATCTGGGATGGCTACCGCCTGGGGCCCGAGGCGGCCGTGGCAACGCTGGGCGTGCAGGCTGCGCATTCGTCGGCCGATCTCGATATCCGCCTGCCGCGCCTGCTGGAAAACCGCAGCCAGGTCTGGTTTCCGTTTGCCACCCATGGCGGGCTGGCCGCGCGCGTGGAGGGCTGGCTGAACCAGGTGCGCGCGCGTGTGCGCTACGGCGCCCTGTGCCCGGCGCAGCAGGGCGATCTGTGCCTGCTGCTGGATGAGATGCGCCTGGTGAAGGACGAGCATGAGCTCGCCATCCTGCGCCGCGCCGGCAGCATCAGCGCCGGTGCCCATGTGCGCGCCATGCAGGCGAGCAGCAGCATGCTGCGCGCCGGCGAGGACGTGCGCGAATACCACCTGGAGGCCGAGCTGCTGCACGAGTTTCGCCAGCACGGCTCGGAGTTTGCGGCCTACACCAGCATCGTGGCTGCTGGCGCCAACGCCTGCGTGCTGCATTACCGCGCCGGCAATGCGCCCATCAGGGACGGCGAGCTGGTGCTGATCGACGCCGCCTGCGAGTTGGACGGCTATGCCAGCGACATCACGCGCACCTTCCCCGCCGACGGGCGTTTCAGCGGGCCGCAGCGCGCGCTCTACGACCTGGTGCTGGCCAGCCAGAAGGCCGCAATTGCCGCCACGCGCGCCGGGGCGCGCTTCAACGACCCGCACGATGCCGCGGTGGCCGTGCTGGCCCAGGGCATGCTGGATGTCGGCCTGCTCGACAAGAACCAGCATGGCAATGCCCAGGACGTGATCGACAGGCGCGCCTACTTTCAGTTCTACATGCACCGCACCGGCCACTGGATGGGCATGGACGTGCACGACTGCGGCAGCTACGTCGAGCCCACCGAGGTCGGCCAGGTGAGCGAGCGCAAGGATCCGCTGTCGGGCGAAATCATCAAGAACCGCCCGAGCCGCATCCTGCACCCCGGCATGGTGTTGACGGTGGAGCCCGGCATCTATGTGCGCCCGGCGCCGGGCGTGCCCGAGCAGTTCCACAACATCGGCATCCGCATCGAGGACGACGCCATCGTCACCGCGGACGGCTGCGAGCTCATGACGCGCGGCGTGCCGGTGGAGGCCGACGAGATCGAAGCCCTGATGCGCGGCTGAGCGTGCTTGAGAGCAGGCAGCAAGGGTTGATCGTCATCCCGGCGAAGGCCCATGCGCGCGGCCTTTGCCAACCAGCAACTGTTCAACGAAATGGTGGGCAGGAAGGGCTCGCTGGTGCACATCGAGCCAGAGAGCCGGTGGTGCGCCCGTGCGGCGTGTTGCAGCGTTTGGCGCAGGATTTTTAGGCACGCGAGGTGGGTGTGTAAGAGCTGCTGCGGTTCCCGTTTCCGCAAGGGGAAATGGGTTTTGAGGTGCAAAATGCGCTGCCATGGTAGTCACTCCCCTCTCCCCTTGCGGGAGAGGGGCCGGGGGAGAGGGGTTTGTTCCATGCACCAACGCGAATTCACCAAAGCCCTGCGTCAGAACATGACCGAGGCCGAGCAGCGTCTGTGGATGCATTTGCGTGCCCACCGCATGGATCGCCAGAAATTCCGCCGCCAGCAACCCATTGGCCCCTACATCGTCGATTTCGTGCATTTTGGTGCCCGGCTCATCATCGAGGCGGACGGTGGGCAGCACGCAGATTCAGCACACGATGGGCCGCGCGATAGCTGGTTGCGCAGCCAAGGCTTCGCGGTGCTGCGCTTTTGGAATGACGACATCTTGCTACGCACAGACGCGGTGCTGGAAAGTATCTGGGCGGCGTTGCATGGCAACCCCTCTCCCCCGGCCCCTCTCCCGCAAGGGGAGTGGGGAGTGTGAAAACCAACAGCAGCTCCTGCTTCTGCCCCCCGGCCAGGCAGCAGAACGGCAGGTGGGTCGTGACCCAGGCGCTGATGAGCCGCAGCGCGCGCATCCTCATGGAAGGCTGGGTGCGCGTGCCCGGCGATTCGTTCTGATCGAAAGGCAGCAGATGTCTACTCGCAAGCAACTCAAGGCCCTGGTCGAGGCGCGCCGTGGCGTGCTCGTGCCCGGGGCGTTCAATGCACTCTCGGCCAGGGTCATAGAAGACCTGGGCTTCGAGGCGCTCTACATCACCGGCGCCGGCGTGACCAACATGTGGTTCGCCATGCCCGACCAGGGCTTCATGGGCCTGGCCGAGATCGCAGACCACACGGCGCGCATTCGCGACGCGGTGCAGCTGCCGCTGCTGGTGGATGCCGACACCGGCTTTGGCAACGCGCTCAACGTCTATCACACGGTGCGCACGCTGGAGCGCGCCGGGGCCGACTGCATACAGCTCGAAGATCAGGTGGCGCCCAAGCGCTGCGGCCATTTCTCGGGCAAGGAGGTCATCAGTACCGAGGAGGCCGTGGCCAAGATCAAGGCCGCGGTGGACGCGCGGCGCGACGGCGACTTGCTCATCATGGCGCGCACCGACGCCGCCGCCACGCACGGCTTCGAGGCCGCGGTGGAGCGCGCGCAGCGCTTTGCCGAGGCCGGCGCCGACATCCTCTTCGTAGAGGCCGTGACGAAAGCCGAGGAGGTGCGCGCGCTGCCGCAGCGGCTTGCCAAACCCCAGCTCATGAACATGGTGATCGGCGGCAGGACGCCCATCTTCAATGCCGAGCAGCTGGGGCAGCTGGGTTTCGGCATCGTGCTCTACGCCAACGCCGCGCTGCAGGGGGCGGTGGCCGGCATGCAAAAGGCGCTGACCGTGCTGCGCGACGAGAAGGAGGTGCAGGAGGCCAGTGGCCTGGTCGCGCCGTTTGCCGAGCGCCAGCGCCTGGTGGGCAAGACCCATTGGGATGCGCTGGAAAAAAAGTACCAATGAAGAATGGCTTTGCTACCGTTTAAAACCATTGGTGGCCCTTATGTATCAGGCGCCGATGGCTATTGATTAAATAGCATCAAAGTCGCTGGGCAAAGGAGCACAATCGGCGGGTTTTCCGGCCGTTGGTGCGCCGGTTCCATCGGATAGCCAAGGAGACTTCCATGCGTCATGCAAGCTATGCCTTGACACGCCGCGCACTGTTGCTAGCGGCCGCGGCCCTGGCCGCCGGCTGCGGCACGAATAGTCCAGCGCCGGCCAGTCTGGCGCAGGCCCAGCCGATACGCCTCGTGACCTCCGGTGGCTTCGCCGAGGCGCATCAGAAGCTGTTTCCGCTGTTCGAGCAGCAGACGGGCGCCAAGGTGGAATCGGCCTACGGCTCGTCGATGGGCGAATCCACCACCTCCATCCCGAACCGGCTGGAACGCGGCGAGCCCATCGACGTGGTGGTGCTCGAGCGTGGCGCACTCGACCAACTCGTGGCCCAGGGCTATGTGGTGCCCGGCAGCTAGGTGGATCTGGTGCGCTCGTCCATCGGGCTGGCCGTGCGCGCCGGTGCGCCGGTGCCCGACATCAGCACCGAGGCCAAATTCAGGCAGGTGCTGCTCGATGCGCCCTCCATCGCCTACTCGGCCAGCGCCAGCGGCCGCTTCTACGAGACCCGCATGCTCAAGCAGCTGGGCATCGAGGCGCAGGTGCTGCCCAAGAGCCGCAAGGTGGTGGGCGAGCGCGTGGGCACCATCGTCGCGCGTGGCGATGCGGCCGTGGGCATGCAACAGGTCAGCGAGCTGCTGCCCATTCCCGGCATCAGCTTCGCCGGCCGGCTGCCGGATGCGGTGCAGAGCTACGCAGTGTTTTCTGCGGGCATCAGCACCAAGGCGCAGAACCCCGAAGGCGCCAGGGCGCTGCTGCGCTTCTACCAGTCGGCCCAGGCCAGGCCGGTGATCGAAAAGACCGGCCTGGAGGTTGTTCCGCCGGCACGCTGACTGTGGAGCATTCTCGACTTCAACAACTCACCCAAGGAGACACCATGCAACCGAGCCGCCGCCTTCTGACCCTGTGCGCCGCCCTTGCGGCGCTGGCCAGCACCCTGCCAGCACAAGCGCAAGCGCAACAGCCCTGGCCCACCAAGACCGTCAAGCTCATCGTGCCCTACGCCGCCGGCGGTTTCGTCGATACCCGTGCGCGCAAGGTTGCCGAGGCGCTGGGCAAGGTACTGGGCCAGCCCGTCATCGTGGACAACCGCGGCGGTGCGGGCGGCGTGACCGGCACCGACATGATTGCCAAGGCCACCGACGGCCACACCTTCGGCTTTGGCTCGCCGGCGCCGCTGGTCACCAACCCGATGTTGATGAAGAAGATGCCCTATGACGCCGAAAAGGCATTCAAGCCCATCATCATGATCGAAGAGGCGCCGCTGTTTCTGACCATTGCGCCAAACCAGAGCTTCAAGAGCGTCAAGGAGCTGGTGGACTATGCGCGCGCCAATCCGGGCAAGCTCTCCTATGGCTCCTCGGGCGTCGGCGGGGCGCACCATTTGTCGGGCGAGCTGCTGGCCTTCGAGACCAATACCCAGATGACGCATGTGCCCTACAAGGGCGGATCGCTGGCCGCCACCGACCTGATGGGCGGGCACCTGGCCTTCATGTTCGAGATGGGCTATGCGGCCCTGCCATCGATTCAGGCGGGCAAGATCCACGCGCTGGCGGTTTCCAGCCGGCAGCGCCTGAAGCTGCTGCCCAACATACCCACGCTGGACGAGGCCGGCATCAAGGGCTTCGAGTCCTACAACTGGCTGGGCATGATTGCGCCCGCCAGCACGCCCGACGCCGTGATCGCCAGGCTCAACCAGGCCGTGAACGAGGCGCTCAAACAGCCAGACGTCCGCAAGATGATCGAGGGCAGCGGTGGCATCGTCGTCGGCGGCACGCCCGAGGCCTACGGCAAGTTCATCGCCCAGGAGCGCGCGAAGTGGGGGCCGGTGATCAAGAAGGCGAACATCACCCTCGATTGATGGTCTTGTGCCGCATCGGCGCCACGCCCGCGTGCAGCGGCCGGGCCCCGGGCAGCAGTACCTGGACTGGGCAGTACAGGCCTTTCGCAGCACCGCCCACGGCGTAGCCGATGAAACCCAGATACATGCGCATATGTGTTATTCCGAATGCAGCGACATCATGGCCGCGGCCACCGCCATGGATTGCGACGTGATCGCCATCGCGACCGCGCCCTCGGACAGGGAGCGGCTGGCTGCGTTCGCGCCTTTCGGCTGTCCGAACCGGATCGGCCCCGGCACCTACAACATCCATTCGCCCAATATCCTCGCGCCCTTGCGGACGATCGCGCTCATAAAAAAGACAGCCGAGCGCATGCCGGCCGAGCGCCTGTGGGTGAACCCGGACTGCGGCCTGAAGACCCGCCAACGCGCCGAGGCGATCCCTGCGCTGGCCCGCATCGTGGCTGTGGCAAGGGCGTTGCGCGCTGGCAGCGATTGAGTCCGCTATGGGGGCAAGGGGCTGGCACGGGCGATGTTTTGTGCAAGAATCGAAACTCGATTACATCAACAGATTCAGGATTCAGGAAAGAGACATGACCATGCGAAGCCGCCGCGCCACCAAAATCGTTGCCACCCTGGGCCCCGCCTCCAGCGACCCGCAAATTCTGGAGCAGATGATCGCCGCAGGTGTCAACGTGGTGCGCCTGAACTTCAGCCACGGCAAGGCCAGCGACCATGTGGATCGCGCCACCATGGTGCGCGAGGCCGCCAAGCGCGCCGGGCGCGAGGTAGCCATCATGGCCGACCTGCAGGGCCCGAAGATCCGGGTCGGCAAGTTTGCTGAAGGGCGGGTGATGCTGGAGCCGGGCGCGCGCTTCGTGCTCGATGCCTCGCGCACCGAGCCCGGCGACCTCTCCGGCGTGGGCCTCGATTACAAGGAGCTGCCGCGTGACGTCAAGCCCGGCGACATGCTGCTGCTCAACGATGGCCTGATCGTGCTCACCGTGGACGCGGTGCGCGGCGACGCCGTGCACACCACCGTCAAGCTGGGCGGCGAGCTGTCCAACAACAAGGGCATCAACAAGCAGGGCGGCGGCCTCACGGCGCCGGCTCTGACGGGCAAGGACATGGAGGACATCAAGACGGCGATGAGCTTCCAGGCCGACTACGTCGCCGTGAGCTTCCCCAAGAACGCCACCGACATGGAGATGGCGCGCCAGCTGTGCAACGTGGCGGCGGCCGAATACCGCCACAAGCCGGGCCTGATCGCAAAAATAGAGCGCGCCGAGGCCATTCCGCGCCTGGAGGAAATCCTCAAGGCGAGCGACGGCATCATGGTCGCGCGCGGCGACCTGGCGGTGGAGGTGGGCAACGCCGTGGTGCCGGCGCTGCAGAAGAAGATGATCCGCATGGCGCGCGACATGGACAAGGTGGTGATCACCGCCACGCAGATGATGGAGAGCATGATCACCAACCCGGTACCCACGCGTGCCGAGGTCAGCGACGTGGCCAACGCCGTGCTCGACGGCACCGACGCCGTGATGCTCAGCGCCGAGACCGCGGCCGGCAAGTACCCGCTGGAGACGGTGCAGGAGATGGACAAGATCTGCTCGGCCGCCGAGGCTGCCGAGGATCCCGACCGCGACGCCGACCTGGAAGGGCATACCGTGGGCCACATCGACCAGTCCGTGGCCATGGGCGCGCTGTTCACGGCCCACCACCTGGGCGCCAAGGCCATCGTGGCCATGACCGACAGCGGCTCCACCGCGCTGTGGATGAGCCGCCATCGCATTCACATTCCCATCTACGCGCTCACGCCCAAGGTCACCACGCAGCGGCGCATGGCCATGTTCCGCAATGTGCGCCCGCTGCTCATGGACACCAGCGCCGACCGCGATACGGCGCTGGAGCAGGCCGAGCGCCACCTGAAGATGCGCAACATCGTGCAGCAGGGCGACCTGTACGTGATCACCTGCGGCGAGCCCATGGGCCAGCCCGGCGGCACCAACATGCTCAAGATCTGCCGTGTGCGCTGACGGTGCGATGCCGCGCCAGCAGGCGCGCGCCCAGCGCCGCCAGCAGCGCGCAGCCGCTGCCGGTGAACAGGCCGGCCAGCACGTCGGACGGAAAATGCACGCCCAGGCAGAGCCGGCTCCAGCCCATCAATAGCGCGCAGGCCCATGCCGCCAGGGCCCAGCGGCGCGCGCCCCCCAGGGTCAGCGCCATGGCCAAGGCGCTGGCGCTGCTCATGTGCATGCTCGGAAATCCCGGCCGCAGGCCATGCGCCACCCATTGCGTCCCCAGGCCCAGCTGCGCCGGACGTGGCATCGGCAGGGCCCAGCGGATGGCCTGCGCGGCGCACCAGGTCAGGGCCATGCTGGCCAGGCACAGCAGCACGGCCCGGCGCATGGGCGCAGCGCCGCGCGCAAACAGCACCAGCAGGGTGCCCAGTGCCAGCCAGGGCAGCACGTTGGAGACGAAGACGGCCAGCTGCACCACGGCATGGGGCGTGTCCGGTGTGGCGTTGAAGGCCAGAAAAAGAATGCGGTCGAGTTCGAACATGATTTGGGGGCGGTACGGAATGTACCCCAGCAGGCACGATAGGCAGGCGAACTGAATCGGCGCTGAAACGGCCGTTCAGCCATGGTTCAGGCGGTTTTTGGCACGCCTCGGGCCGCCGCGAGGGGGTGGCGTAAAATTGCCGGTTACCACGCGGTTACCAAGCGCGTTTTCTCCAACCTTCGAACGGATCCACGACATGCCTCTCGTCTCGATGCGCGAACTTCTCGACCATGCCGCCGCCAACGGCTATGGCATTCCCGCCTTCAACGTCAACAACCTGGAGCAGGTGCAGGCCGTGATGGCCGCCGCCGACGAGGTGGGCGCACCCGTCATCCTGCAGGCCAGCGCCGGTGCGCGCAAATATGCCGGCGAGAGCTTCATCAAGTACCTGATCGCCGCGGCGGCCGAGGCCTATCCGCACATCCCGCTGGTCATGCACCAGGATCACGGCACCTCGCCGGCCATCTGCCAGGGCGCGCTGAACCTGGGCTTTGGCTCGGTGATGATGGACGGCTCGCTCAAGGAAGACGGCAAGACGCCGGCGGACTTTGACTACAACGTGCGCGTCACCAAGGAAGTGGTGGCCATGGCGCACAAGATCGGCGCCACGGTGGAGGGAGAGCTCGGCTGCCTGGGTTCGCTGGAAACCGGCGAGGCCGGCGAGGAAGACGGCGTGGGCGCCGCCGGCAAGCTGAGCCACAGCCAGCTGCTGACCGACCCCGAGGAGGCGGCGCAGTTCGTGCAGGCCACCCAGCTCGACGCGCTGGCCATCGCCATCGGCACCAGCCATGGCGCCTACAAGTTCACGCGCCCGCCCACGGGCGACGTGCTGGCGATCTCGCGCGTGAAGGAAATTCACGCCCGCATCCCCAACACCCACCTGGTGATGCATGGCAGCTCCAGCGTGCCGCAGGACTTGCTGGCCATCATCAACCAGTTCGGCGGCAAGATGAAGCAGACCTATGGCGTGCCGGTCAAGGAGATCCAGGAAGCCATCAAGCATGGCGTGCGCAAGATCAACATCGACACCGACATCCGCATGGCCATGACCGGCGCAGTGCGCAAGTTCCAGGCCGAGAACCCCGACAAGTTCGACATGCGCGAGTGGATGAAGCCCGCGCGCGAGGCGGCCAAGGCGATCTGCAAGCAGCGCTACCTGGAGTTCGGCTGCGAGGGCCAGGGCGGCAAGGTCAAGGGCCAGAGCCTGGAGCAGATGGCGGCCAAGTACGCGGCGGGCGAGCTGCGACAGCTGGTGAATTGATAGCACTGGCGGCGCGCTGCAACGAACCCGGCTGCTTAAAGGCGCCGGGTTTTTTGTCGGCACCTTGTGCGGCTGCGCCCTTTGACGCGCATGTCTCAGGGGCAGCAAGGTTCTTCATGTAAGCTTGTGGTCAGCTCGCCCGTGCGTGCCCATGGGGCTGTTTCAGGTTTTTCCTTCATGAATCAGGTGTGTTTGACGATCAGGTGCCTGTTGCCCTGCGCCTTGCTGGCGCTGGTGGCATGTGCCCCCCTTCCTTCGCAGCAGACGGAGTATTCCGCCGGGCGCGTGCGCCTGGCCTTGCCCGCTGGATCGTGGGAAGACCTTGGCAGCTCCGACCAGGCGCTTCGCCTGCTGCCGCAGCCCGATGGGCGCATTGCGCTGCAGACCCGCACGGTAGGACTGCGCGGCGCACACCAGGAGCTGCTGGCGGTGTTGCGTGTGCAGGCCAACCGCAGCAACGACTGGCAGGGCCCGATGTATTGGCCGGGCAACTGCCCCCTCCAGCAGGGCGTGCAGGTGGAGGATGTCAGCCGTGGCAGCCGCGTGCGCGTCGATTGCCTGCGCTTCAAGCGCTGGGTGAACGGCCCGCAATGGCTGGAGCAGAACCAGCCGGATCTTGCCCAGTGGCTGACCGGCCAGAAACTGGCGGTCAACGCCCCCTATTCATTCATGAACTACCGCTATACCACCGAGGGTGGCGCCACGGTGATGGTGGATGTGTTGGCAGACCAGCGGCTGCTCAGTCCCAAGACACGCAACAACCAGGAATTTTTGGCCGCCGGCAGGCCCGCGCTGCAATGGGGCCATGCGCTGGCCCAGGCTGTGCGCGTCAGCACGGGCATGGTGGATGGTTACCTTGCCGTTCCGCCGTTCCCGTTCAGCGCATCCGTTCCCTAACGACGGCAAACCTCCCGCCGTTGGTTGGCGCGCTATGTACAACGATTAACAAACTCCAGGAGATCCCCCATGCAAACCGACCCAACCCCACAGGCCCAGGCGCAGCCACAACGCATAGGCGTGCCGCGCGAGACCTTCCCGCTGGAAAAGCGCGTTGCCACGGTGCCCGACGTGGTGGAAAAGCTCATCAAGCTCGGCTTCACGGTCAGCGTGGAATCCGGCGCCGGTGATGCCGCCAATTTCAGCGACGAGGCCTACCGCGCCGCCGGCGCCGAGGTGCTGCCCGATGCTGCGGCGCTGTGGGCCGCGTCCGACATCGTCTTCAAGGTGCGCCCGCCCAGCGAGGGCGAGGTGGGCCTGATGCGCGAAGGCGGCACGCTGATCGACTTCATCTGGCCGGCGCAGAACCCGCAGCTGATGGAGCAGCTGGCGGCCCGCAAGGCCACGGTGCTGGCCATCGACTGCCTGCCGCGCACGCTCTCGCGCGCGCAGAAGATGGACGCGCTCACGTCTACCGCGGGCGTCTCGGGCTACCGCGCCGTGATCGAGGCAGCGAATGCCTTCGGCCGCTTCTTCAACGGCCAGATCACGGCGGCGGGCAAGGTGCCGCCGGCCAAGGTGTTCATCGCCGGCGCCGGTGTCGCGGGCCTGGCGGCCATCGGCACGGCGGCGAACCTGGGCGCCGTCGTGCGCGCCAACGACACGCGCGCCGAGGTGGCCGACCAGGTCAAGTCGCTGGGTGGTGAGTTCGTCAAGGTGGACTATGAGGAGGAAGGCTCGGGCGGCGGCGGCTACGCCAAGGTGATGAGCGAGGGCTTCCAGGCCGCGCAGCGCCAGATGTACGCGACCGAGGCCAAGAACGCCGACATCATCATCACCACCGCGCTGATTCCCGGCAAGCCCGCGCCCAAGCTCATCACCGCCGAGATGGTGCAAAGCATGAAGCCGGGCAGCGTGATCGTGGACATGGCGGCCGAGCAGGGCGGCAACTGCGAGCTCACCGTGCCGGGCGAGGCCGTGGTGCGCCATGGCGTGACCATCGTCGGCTACACCGATCTGGCCTCGCGCCTGGCCAAGCAGTCGTCCACGCTGTATGCCACCAACCTGCTGCGCCTGACCGAGGAGCTGTGCAAGGCCAAGGACGGGCGGGCCGTGGTGAACATGGAAGATGACGCCATCCGCGGCCTCACCGTGGTCAAGGACGGCGCCATCACCTGGCCCGCGCCGCCGCTCAAGGCCGCGCCAGTCCCCGCGCCCAAGGCGGCGGCACCCGTGGCCGAGAAGAAGTCCGCCCACGGCCCCGGCGAGCCCATGTCGGGCAAGACGCTGACCATCGTCTTTGCCGTGCTGGCGGTGCTGTTCTGGGCCATCGGCGCCCATGCGCCGGTGGCCTTCCTGAGCCACTTCACGGTGTTCGTGCTGGCCTGCTTCATCGGTTACATGGTGGTGTGGAACGTCACGCCCGCGCTGCACACGCCGCTCATGAGCGTGACCAACGCCATTTCCAGCATCATCGCCATCGGCGCGCTGGTGCAGATTGCGCCGCCGGAGGCGGGCGCGAATGGCCGGCCCGATGGACTGATCATGTGGCTGGCGTTTGCCGCGCTGGTGCTCACCGCCGTCAACATGTTCGGCGGCTTTGCCGTCACGCGCCGCATGCTGGCCATGTTCCGCAAATAACGACAAGAAGCACGAGGAGAACAGAACATGTCCCAAAGTCTTGCCACCGTCGCCTATCTCGGCGCGGCCATTCTTTTCATCCTGAGCCTGGGTGGGCTCTCCAACCCCGAAACCTCGCGCCGCGGCAACCTGCTGGGCATGATAGGCATGGCGCTGGCCGTGCTGGCCACGGTGTTCGGCCCGCGCGTCAGCGCTTCGGGCATTGCCTGGATCGTGGGTGCGCTGGTGATCGGCGGCGGTATCGGCCTGTATGCGGCAAAAGTCGTCAAGATGACGCAGATGCCCGAGCTGGTGGCGCTGATGCACAGCCTGGTGGGCCTGGCGGCCTGCCTGGTGGGCTTTGCCAGCTATGTCGATACCTCGATCCAGCTGGAGGGCGCCGAGAAGGCCATCCACGAGGTGGAGATCTACGTCGGCATCCTGATCGGCGCCATCACCTTCTCCGGCTCGCTGATCGCCTTTGGCAAGTTGAACGGCAAGATCGGCGGCAAGCCGCTGCTGCTGCCCGGGCGCCACTGGCTCAACCTGGCGGGGCTGCTGGTGGTGATCTGGTTCGGGCGCGAATTCCTGAACGCCCATGACGTGCAGTCCGGCATGACGCCCCTGATCGTCATGACCGTGATCGCGCTGCTGTTTGGCGTGCACATGGTGATGGCCATCGGCGGCGCCGACATGCCGGTGGTGGTGTCCATGCTCAACAGCTACTCGGGCTGGGCGGCGGCGGCCACGGGCTTCATGCTCAGCAACGACCTGCTCATCGTCACCGGCGCGCTGGTCGGTTCCTCGGGCGCCATCCTGTCCTACATCATGTGCAACGCGATGAACCGCAACTTCATCAGCGTGATCGCCGGCGGCTTCGGCTCGGGCGGCGGCGCGGCTCCGGCCAAGAAGGGCGACGCCGCCGAGCCACAGGGCGAGGTGGTGCCGGTCAGCAGCCAGGAGACGGCCGAGATGCTGCGCGAGGCCAAGAGCGTGGTCATCGTGCCCGGCTACGGCATGGCCGTGGCCCAGGCCCAGCACACGGTGTTCGAGATCACGCAGACGCTGCGCGAAAAGGGCGTGAACGTGCGCTTTGCCATCCACCCCGTGGCGGGCCGCATGCCCGGCCACATGAACGTGCTGCTGGCCGAGGCCAAGGTGCCGTATGACATCGTGATGGAGATGGACGAGATCAACGAGGACTTCCCCGACACCGACGTGGCCATCGTCATCGGCGCCAACGACATCGTCAACCCCAGCGCCATGGAAGACCCGAGCAGCCCGATCGCCGGCATGCCGGTGCTGGAGGTCTGGAGGGCGCACCACTCCATCGTGATGAAGCGCTCCATGGCCTCGGGCTATGCCGGCGTGGACAACCCGCTGTTCTACAAGGAGAACAACCGCATGCTGTTTGGCGACGCGAAGAAGATGCTTGACGAGGTGCTGGCTGCGCTCAGGGCGTAACAAGGCATAATTAGCCGATAAAAAAGCACGGCCGTGCTGGTTTATTGCCGGCACGGTTTCTTATCCTAGATTCGGTAGTTGAACGCGCTCGCCAGTGCCGTGATCGGCGTGCCAGGCAAGGCGGGACGACGTTGCGGGCTACTGCCCGCAAGGAGGAGCAACGTCGCATGGTGCGGCGAGCGCGGTGCTGGCGAGCGCGTAGCGCTCTCACCCAACAGGTGAACGGCAGCGAAGCAGGGAACGCCAATATCCATGCGACGTTCCAGAAGGTTGCAAGCGGTCAACTGCCGAATCTAGGTTTATTGCATTCAAACTACCAGGAGACTTGGAGATGACCGACCGACCATGGCTGGCGGCCTATCCGCAGGGCGTACCTGCGGACATCGACCCGACGCAGTACAGCTCGCTGGTGCAGCTGATGGAGCAGGCGTTTCGCGACTACGCTGCGCGCACCGCCTACAGCTTCATGGGCAAGGAGGTCACGTTTGCCGAGGTCGATGCGCTGAGTCGCCAGTTCGCGGCCTACCTGCAAGGCCTGGGCATGGCGCGTGGCGACCGTGTGGCGCTGATGATGCCCAACATCCCGCAGTACCCGATCGCCGTGGCGGCGGTGCTGCGCGCGGGCTTCGTGGTCGTCAACGTGAACCCGCTGTACACGCCGCGCGAGCTCGAGCACCAGCTCAAGGACTCGGGCGCCAAGGCCATCGTCATCATCGAGAACTTCGCCGCCACGCTGCAGGCCTGCATTGCCAACACGGCGGTCAAGCATGTGGTGCTGTGTGCCATGGGTGACCGGCTCGGGTTGCTCAAGGGCCTGCTGGTCAACTATGTGGTGCGCAGCATCAAGAAACTGGTGCCGCCCTACCAGCTGCCGGCCGCCGTGCGCTTCAACGACGCCATGGCCAAGGGGGCCTCGGGCCAGTTGAACCAGCCCCATCTCAAGCCCGACGACATCGCCATGCTGCAGTACACCGGCGGCACCACCGGCGTGAGCAAGGGCGCCGTGCTGCTGCACCGCAACGTGATCGCCAATGTGCTGCAGTCCGAGGCCTGGAACGATCCGGTGATGAAGCGCATTTCAGCAGGCGAGCAGCCCACCAGCGTGTGCGCGCTGCCGCTCTACCACATCTTCGCCTTCACGGTGAACATGATGCTGTCCATGCGCACGGGCGGCAAGACCCTGCTCATTCCCAATCCGCGCGACCTGGCGGCAACGCTCAAGGAGCTGTCCAAGCACCGCTTCCACAGCTTTCCTGCCGTCAACACGCTCTTCAACGGGCTGGCCAACCACCCCGATTTCAAGACCGTGGACTGGTCGCACCTGAAGGTGTCGGTGGGCGGTGGCATGGCCGTGCAGGCGGCCGTCGCCCGGCTGTGGCTGGAGAAGACCGGCTGCCCCATCTGCGAAGGCTACGGCCTGTCCGAGACCAGCCCTTCGGCGAGCTGCAACCCGGTCACGTCCAAGGAGTTCTCCGGCACCATCGGCGTCCCTATCCCGAGCACCTGGATGTGCATCCTGGACGACGATGGGCATGACATTTCGGCAACCGGCAAGCCCGGGGAAATCGCCATCAAGGGCCCCCAGGTCATGGCCGGCTACTGGCAGCGCCCCGACGAGACCGCCAAGACCATGACCGAGGACGGCTACTTGAAGACCGGCGACATCGGCATCATGGACGAGCGCGGCTACTTCAAGATCGTCGATCGCAAGAAGGACATGGTGCTGGTCAGCGGCTTCAACGTCTACCCCAACGAGGTGGAGGACGTGGTGGCGCTGATACCCGGCGTGCTGGAATGCGCCGTGGTCGGGGTGCCCGACGAAAAAACCGGCGAGGCCGTCAAGCTGGTGATCGTGAAGAAAGACCCGGCCTTGACCGAGCAGCAGGTGCGCGACTACTGCCACACCAACCTCACGGGCTACAAACAGCCCAAGGTGATCGAGTTCCGCACCGAGCTGCCCAAGACCCCCGTGGGCAAGATCCTGCGCCGCGAGCTGCGCGACAAAAAATAGCCCCAACTCCGACAGGCTCCTCGGGCAACGGGCCGGGATAATCCCGGCTTTTTAGGCACAGCCACCCCTGCCCATGACCACCGCCATCCTCAGCGCCCTGCCCGAAGAGCAGGGCGGCCTCATTCATGCACTGCAAAAACAAGAGCGCATCACGCACGCTGGCCGCAGCTTCTGGCGCGGCAGCCTGCAGGGCAGGCCGGTGGTGCTGGCGCTGTCGGGCATAGGCAAGGTGGCGGCGGCCACCACGGCCACGCTGCTGGCCGAGCGCTTTGGCGTGTCGCGCATGGTCTTCACCGGCGTGGCCGGCGGCCTGGGCGATGGCGTGCAGGTGGGCGACGTGGTGGTGGCGCAGGATTTTTTGCAGCACGACATGGATGCCTCGCCCATCTTCCCGCGCTGGGAGGTGCCCGGCTATGGCCTGGCGCGCATGCCCTGCGATGGGGCGCTGGCCACTATGTTATTTGAAGCTGCCAGCGCTTATCTGGAAAGCGAAAAGGCCGGTTTTGATCCAAAAAACCCAGCCATCGCGCACAGCCACGCGGCGCGTGCGCACCGGGGCTTGATCGTCAGCGGCGATCGTTTTGTCTCGACCTCCGCCGAATCCGCTGCGCTGCGCCAGGCGCTGGGCGCCGCCGGCCACGAGGTGCTGGCCGTGGAGATGGAGGGCGCCGCCGTGGCCCAGGTGTGCCGCGACTATGGCCTGCCCTTCGCGGCGGTGCGCACCATCTCGGATCGCGCCGATGACAGCGCGCATGTGGACTT
>JAFEER010000251.1 GCA_018240985.1 Pseudomonadota bacterium | reverse complement strand
GGAGATGTACAACTCCTTCGGTGTCGCCAACCAGGTGCGCAAGGCCACGCAACTGCAGCAGTCCTACGACGTGGAGGGCGTGCCCTCCATGGGTGTGGCCGGGCGTTTCTATGTCGATGGCACCATGGCCGGCAGCATGGAGAACGTGCTGCGCGTGGTGGATCAACTCGTGGCGCAGGTAAGCAAGGCCTGAGAGGCTGAGAGGCAATCCCCCATGCCCGCCTTGCGCGCCAAAACACCCCCACTCTTCGTTGCAAATACTCGCCTTAGCCCGAGCTATGGCTGCGTTTTGCGCCTCGATTGGTGGCGTTTTGACGCACCCCTCGGGCACGGGCAATTTCCTCTCACCCTCTGAGTCGCGGACATTGCCAAACAAAAGCGCGCCCTGGGCGCGCTTTTGTTTGGCCGCTTGTCGGTTCAGGGCAAGGCGATCAGTACAATGATCGCAAGAATCGTGCCCTATGAAAATCCGACCGCCTTCCCTCCTGCTGTTTGCTGCGCTGGCGCTGGCCAGTCTGCACGCTGCACATGCCGAAAAGGCAGACCGCAACAAGCCCATGAATATCGAGGCTGATGCGTTGCGCCACGATGAGCTCAAACAGACCAGCGTGTTCACGGGCCGCGTAGTTCTGACCAAGGGCACCATCGTGCTGCGCGGCGCGCAGCTGGATGTGCGGCAGGACTCGGACGGCTACCAGCATGGTGTGGTGACGGCAGAGCCGGGCAAACGGGCCTTCTTCAGGCAAAAGCGCGACACACCAGCGGGCGCGCCCGACGAGTTCGTCGAGGGTGAGGGCGAGGTCATCGAATATGACGGCCGCACCGACATCGTCAAGCTGATTCGCCGCGCCGAGCTGCGCCGCTATCGCGAGGCCCAGTTGACCGACGAGGTCGAGGGCGCGATCATCGTCTACAACAACCTCACGGATGTGTTCACCGTGGACGGGCAAAAGACGGCACCGGCCGGCACGCCGGCGGGAACACCCGGTGGGCGTGTGCGGGCGGTGCTGGCACCCAAGGAGGCGGCCACGAATGCCGCACCGGCGCGTGGCCAGCCGCCCGAGCTTCGCTCCACGCCAAGCCTGGGTGGCGCCAAGTGAGCATGTCCCAGACCGAAGAGCAGGCCGCTGCGGCACACAGCCAGGTGGCCGGCAGCAGCCGGCTGGAGGCGCTGCATCTGCAGAAGTCCTACGGCAGCCGCAAGGTCGTCAAGGACGTGTCGCTGGTGGTGCAAAAGGGCGAGGTCGTCGGCCTGCTCGGCCCCAACGGCGCTGGCAAGACGACATCGTTTTACATGATCGTGGGCCTGGTGCGCAGCGACGGCGGCGACATCCGCATCGACGGGCAGTCGGTGGCCAACATGCCGATCCACCGGCGTTCGCGCCTGGGGCTGTCGTACCTGCCGCAAGAGGCTTCTATCTTCCGCAAGCTCAACGTCGAAGACAACGTGCGTGCCGTGCTGGAGCTGCAAAAGGATGAGTCCGGCCGGCCGCTGGCGCACGCCGAGATCGAGCGCCGGCTCACCGGCTTGTTGCAGGAACTGCGGGTCGAGCACCTGCGCCAGTCGCCGGCGCTGTCGCTGTCGGGCGGCGAGCGCCGCCGCGTGGAGATTGCGCGGGCCCTGGCCACGCAGCCGCGCTTCATCCTGCTGGACGAGCCCTTTGCCGGCATTGACCCGATTGCCGTGATCGAGATCCAGCGCATCATCGGCTTCCTGAAGGAGCGCGGCATCGGCGTCTTGATCACCGACCACAACGTGCGCGAGACCCTGGGCATCTGTGACCACGCCTTCATCATCAGCGACGGACGGGTGCTCGCGCAGGGCACGCCGTCGGACATCGTGGACAACGCGGAAGTGCGCCGGGTGTACCTGGGCGAGCATTTCCGCATGTGAATGTGGTGAATCGGCGCGGCATCCGGATGGGGGGGGCACGGCCATGAAGCCCGGCCTGTCACTGCGCGTCTCGCAGCACCTGGCGCTCACGCCGCAGCTGCAGCAGTCGATCCGCCTGCTGCAGCTGTCCACGGTGGAGTTGGCGCAGGAGGTTGAGCAGATGCTCGACGAAAACCCCTTCCTGGAACAGGCGGCGGACGACGCCGGCCAGGCGCAAGAGGTGTACGAGGCGCCCGAGCGCCAGCAGCCGGTTGATGACGCTACGTATTCAGAAGCTACTGGTGCAGGCGTAGAAAGCGCTGGAGCCGAATTTGATGCTGAAACACCGGCCGTTGACACGCCCGCCGACTGGGAGGGCGACGGCAGCATGGACGCCGCCGTGGAAGATGGCGAATGGGGCGGCGACGGCTCGGCCGGCGCCAGCGGCGCCGCCGACGATGGCGACGCCGATGCCGCCGAGCTGGCGCGCACGCACCAGTCCCTCACCGACCATCTGCACCGCCAGGCATTGGCCCTGCGCCTGTCGGAAGTGGACATGGCGGCGCTGCGTTTTCTCATTGAGTCGCTGAACGACGATGGCTACCTGGAGGAGCCACTTCAGGTGTTGGCTGCGGGCCTGGCAGGCAGCGAAGACCCCGAGCAGCTGGACGAGCTGGTGCACCGCTTCACCGTGGCCCTGCGCCTGTTGCAAAGCCTGGATCCCGCGGGTGTGGGCGCACGCGACCTGGCTGAATGCCTGACGCTGCAGCTCAATGCCATGAACCAGGACGAGGAGGGCGACCCCGCCGTCGTACAGGCGGCCCTGTGCATCTGCCGCCAGCCGCTGGATCTGCTGGCGCGGCGCGACCTGCGCCGCCTGGCCCAGGCCTGCGGCACGAACGAGGAAGACACGCGGCAGGCGATGGCGCTGATCACGCGGCTCGAACCGCGCCCGGGCCGGCGCTTTGCCAACGTGGAGCGCAACGTCATCGTGCCCGACGTGATCGTGAAGAAGACCGGGCGCGGCGCGCAGCAGGCGTTCAGCGTGCAGCTCAACCCCGACGTCATGCCGCGCCTGCGCGTGCACGAGATCTACGCCAGCGCCCTGCGCGGCGGCAGCAAAGGCGAAGGCCACCAGGCGCTGCAGTCGCGGCTGCAGGAGGCGCGCTGGTTCATCAAGAACATACAGCAGCGTTTTGACACCATCCTGCGCGTATCGCGCGCCATCGTGGAGCGGCAGAAGAACTTCTTCGTGCATGGCGAGCTCGCCATGCGGCCGCTGGTGCTGCGCGAGATTGCCGACGAGCTGGGTCTGCACGAGTCCACCATCAGCCGCGTGACCAGCGCCAAGTACATGGCCACGCCCCAGGGCACCTTCGAGCTCAAGTATTTCTTCGGCTCGGGCCTGGGCACCGAGACCGGCGGCAATGCATCGAGCACGGCGGTGCGTGCGCTTATCAAGCAGTTCGTGGCCGCGGAAGACGCGCGCAAGCCGCTGTCGGACAACCAGATCGCCGACATGCTCAAGGAGCAGGGTATAGAGTGCGCGCGCCGCACCGTCGCCAAGTACCGCGAGGCACTGAAGATCGCCCCGGCCACCCTGCGCAAGGAAATTTGACGACCGGTAGCACCATGGCCCGCATCATCTTTGAAGTCCCCGAGCGCTTCGGTTTCAGCACCGAGCTGCAGATCTACATCAGCCACGTCAACCACGGCGGGCATCTGGACAACGCCCAGCTGCTCAGCCTGGTGTCCGAGGCGCGCGTGCGCTTCTTCCACTCCCTCGGCTACACCGAGGCCGATGTCGAGGGCCTGTCCACGGTCGTGGGCGACATGCTGGCGCAGTACAAGTCCGAGGCCTTCCATGGCGAGACCCTGCGCGTGCAGATGACGCCCCAGGACTTCAACCGCTACGGCTGCGACCTGGTGTTTCGCCTGACCGAACTGTCCACGGGCCGCGAGGTGGCGCGTGGCAAGAGCGGCATAGTGTTCATCGACCGCGTGGCGCACAAACCGGCACCGATACCCGAGTCGGTGCGCGCACGATTGCTGGCGGTGGCTGGTTGAGAGGGCGGTGTGGCCGTTCAGGCGGCTTTGCGCCGCCTGGCAAGGCCCAGGCCAGTCAGCGCGGCGCCCAGCAGCGCCAGCGATGCGGGTTCGGGGACGGCACGAGGGCTTGTTGACCACGATGTCATCAATCAGGAACTCGGGGGTGTCGCCATTGCCTTGGGCGGTGAACACCACGGAACTGAGGTTGGTGAAGCTGCCGGGAAGGACATACTGCGTCCACGCATACGGAGCCGTGGAGTCGAGGGTGACGCTCGTGGAAACCGTGCCGCCGCCCACCAGATTGCCCAGGATGTCGATGCTGGTGGCGACGCTGTACAGGGTTACAGGTTGCGACGGGTTCAAGTCCGCTGTTCTGCCGCCGGCAAAAAAAGAATTCAGGGAAAACGCTGCACCACTGCTGTCGCTCATGGTCAGTATGGAGCGAACATTCGCATTCAGCAGGGCCGCCGAGGTGTTGCTTTGCAGAACGCCTGGATTGCAGACATACAGAAAGGAATTGCCGGCAGGGTTGCGCGTGAAGGTGAAACCTTGGCTATCCAGTGATGGGGCGCTGTAGGGTTGGCAGTTGCCCGAAGTGAGATCTTGAAAATCAATGACGCCGGCGTGGGCGCAGCCGACAGCGCCAGCCAGCAGCACCCCCATAAAAGCTGTCGTGACCGTGGTCAGTTTCATGATGGGACTCCTACCTGTTCAAGGTAGCTAAAAACCAAGCATATTCCAGGCCCGCTCGCTAAGTGGTTGATTTTCAAGAGCCCGTCGCGATGATGCGGCGAGCAGTGTAAAAAAATCCGACAGTTTGCCTTGTCTGGCTATGCCAATTGCACCATTTGCCGTCATAACCCGCAGGGCGCGACTTGCTAAAGGCTGAGAAACAATTGGAATCTGACCCCAATTAAGTTTTCAATGCGCCCGCATCTTGGTGCGCAGCCGTGCAATCGCCTGGCTGTGCAGCTGGCACACGCGCGACTCGGTCACGCCGAGCACCGCGGCGATTTCCTTCAGGTTCATGTCTTGCTCGTAGTACATGCCCATGATGTGCTGCTCGCGTTCGGGCAAGGCCTTGATGGCCTGTACCAATGCGGCGCGCAGGCGCTGGTCGCGCAGCATGGCCATGGGGTCGGCCCCCTCGTCGGCGACATGGCGATCCAGGAAGCCTTCCTCGCCTTCTTCGCTGCCGCCCATGTCCTCCAGGTACACCAGCTGCGTGCCGCGCACCTTGCCCAGCAGGGCCTGGTAGTCATCGAGCTTCATGCCCAGTTCGGCCGCAATCTCCGACTCCATCGGGCTGCGGCCCAGGCGCTGCTCGATGCGGTGCATGGCCTGCTCGATCTCCTTCTGGCTCTTGCGCGAGCTGCGGCTCATCCAGTCGCCTTCGCGCAGCTCGTCCAGCATGGCGCCGCGTATGCGTTGGCTGGCAAAAGTTTCGAACTGCACGCCCTGGGCGGCTTCGTAGCGCGACAGCGCGTCGTTCAGGCCGATCAGGCCGACCTGGATCAGGTCGTCCAGCTCCACATTGGGTGGCAGCTTGGCAATCATGTGGTGGGCGATGCGCCGCACCAGCGGCACATGCTGCTGGAACATGGCGTCGCGGTTGAGCTGGCCTTTGGCGGTGTACATCGCGTCAGTGGCTCCTGTCCAGGTGCATGGCGCTGGCGCCGCTGCCATCTATTTGCAGCAGGGGCATGGCGCTGTCCAGGGCAGGCGCGTTTTCCAGCAGCTGCAGCGCCAGGCCTTGTATGTCCTGGGGCCTTGCGGCGCTCACCGTGGTGGTGTGGACTTGCTGGCCCAGGTGCTTGTGTGCGCTGCGCTGCAGCGTGGCCAGGGCCTCGGCGGTCTGCCGGGGCTGGATGCCCGATTGCGAGGGCACGATGGCCGCCACGGTGCAGCGCAGGCCGGCATGCAAGGCCATGTGCTTGAGCTGGCGGTAGCTGCGCACCATGCCCTGCGCGCCCGGGCCGGTCATGACCAGCGGCACGCTGGCGCTGCCCAGCAGCAGCGGCGCGAGCTGCTCGGGTGGTGCATACAGCACTACGGCAGCGTAGGCGCGCAGCAGTGGTTGCAGGCGTTGCAGCGCCGTGTTTTGGCCCAGCTCGGCCTGGCTTGCCAGCCAGGCCAGGCCGCGCGCCGCGGGCAGTACGGCCAGGCTGCCGTCGTCTGCGGCCTCGTGGTTCAGCTTCTCGGCACCGGGCCAGGGGCGCGCGCCCAGCAGCTGCGCCAGGCCCGGGCTGCGGCCGCTTTCCAGTGCCGTGCCGTCCAGCACCGCCACGGGGTAGCCCAGCCGCTGCAGGTGCGAGCACAGCTGCCACAACAGCTCCAGCCAGGGGCCGTCGTCGCTCTGGGCCACCACGGGCAGCAGGCGCAGCTCGCGCTGGGTGGCAAGGCTTTGCAGGCCGGTGGCCTGATGGATGGCGGTATCAAGCAACATGGGCCAGTCCTTGTTCGTTAGCCGTCTCGGTGGCGGGCGAGAAGAAGAAGTTGAGCTCTGCCAGCTTGGGGTCGAAGGCCGAGCTGCCGCGGCTGCGCATGGAGCTGGCAACCAGCTTGTGCGCATCGGCCGCCTCCCAGTCCTCGGGCACGCGCTGGCCGTTGGTCACGCCGCGCAGCTCGATCTGGTGGCGGATCAGCGCATCCAGCGCCGGGCCCAGCTTCACCGCCTCGTCCACCTTGGACAGGATGGCCTGCTGCGCGCCGCTGCTCTTGAAGGCGCCCAGCACGTCGTCCAGCGTGTCGCCGTGGCTGCTGGAGTTGAGCACCAGCAGGCGCTGCACCTCGGGCAGATCCAGCACGTCCAGCAGCTCGCGCCGGCGCGGGTCGCGCGGCGCCACGCCGGTGGTGTCGATGAGCACCATCTTCTTGCCCGCCAAGAGGCCCAGCAAGTCCTGCAGCGCGGCGCGGTCATGCGCCAGGTGCGCCACCACACCCAGCATGCGGCCGTAGCTGCGCAGCTGATCGTGTGCGCCGACGCGGTAGGTGTCGAGCGTGATCAAACCCACGCTGCCCGGGCCGTGCTGGCGTGCGCACAGGGCGGCCAGCTTGGCCGTGGTGGTGGTCTTGCCGACGCCGGTGGCGCCCACCAGGGCGTAGATGCCGCCTTGCTCGTACAGCGGCTGCTGCTGCGCGTCGGTGCGCAGGTTGCGCTCCAGCACCTCCATCAGCCAGCGCACGGCCTCCGATGCGTCCAGCTGCTCGGGCAGATGCTCCAGCAGGGCGCGCGACAGCGCCGGCGAATAGCCCGCGCGGATCAGCTTGAGCATGAGCTGCGACTGGATCGGGTTCTGCCGTGCCTGGCCCAGCCAGGTCAGGGTGTTGAAGCGGTCTTCGATGAGGTCGCGCATGGACTGCAGCTCCTTCATCAGCTGCTGCTGACCCGCGCCCGCGGCCAGCGTGGGTGCGGTGGCGCTTTCGGCGCGGCGCGGCGTGAGCTGCTCGGCGCCCAGGGCGGCATGCATGGTGCGCAGCGGGTTGTGGCGCACCACCGGCATGGCCTGGTGTTGCGGGGCCGTTGGCGCCGCGGCCGGCTGCGGGGCGGGCTCTGGCTGACGCTCGAATGCGCGCTCGAGCTGGGACTGGGGCAGTCCGCGCTCCAGCGCCGCGCGCTCGCCCAACGAGGCAGGAGCGCCGCCGTGCAGCGCCTCATGGCGGCGGCGCAGCATGCGCTCGCGCACGTAGTCCTGGAACGACAGCGTGCTCATGGCCAGCTGCTCTGTGTCCTTGGCCACGATGGTGTGCGCGGGGGCTGGGGTGGTTTCGGGCGCCGGGCGCGGCTGATTCTGCAGCTTGCGTGCCGGCTTGGCCGCGGCCATGTCGTCGGCACGCTCCTGCAGGCGGCTGGCGGGGGGCTGGCCGGGCTCGCCCTGCAGGCTGGAAGACAGTGCATCCTCGGCCGTGGCCATGACCTCCACGCCTTCGGCCGTGGGGCGGTTGGACAGGATCAGCGTGCCGTCGCCGAAGGCCATGCGCGCCTTGGCCAGGGCCTCGCGGGCGGTCGGGGCGATAAAGCGTTTGATGTTCATGACGATGCACCTTGGAGGATGGGGCCGATGCGGATGGTGTGGGTTTCAGGGATCTCGCTGTGCGCCAGCACCTGCAGGCGCGGCGCCACGCGGCGCACCAGGCGGGCGATGGGGCCGCGGATGGCGTCGGGCACCAGCAGGCAGGCCGGCATGCCCAGCTCTTCCTGCTTCAGCGCCACCTCGGCCGCCTTGTGCGTGAGCAGGTCGGCCACACCCGGATCCAGCGCCGCGCCGTTGGCATTGCCCAGGGCCTGCACCAGCAGGCGCTCCAGGCCGGGCTCGATGGCGATCACGGAGAGCTCGCGCGTCGGGCCGTAGATTTGCTGCACGATGGCCGGCGCCAGCGCCACACGCACGCGCCGAGCCAGCTCAGACGGGTCAGTGACGCTGCCGGCATGCTCGGCCAGGGTTTCGATGATGGTGCGGATGTCGCGGATGTGCACGGCCTCTTCCAGCAAGAGCTGCAGCACTTTCTGGAACGTCGTGATCGAGACCATCTTGGGAACCACTTCTTCTATGAGCTTGGGGGCCAGCTTGGCCACATGCTCCACGAGCTGCTGCACCTCGGTGC
>JAFEER010000250.1 GCA_018240985.1 Pseudomonadota bacterium | reverse complement strand
CAGAAATCGTCTTGCAGCGTTCGCAAAAAGAAAACCCCACTATCGTTGAAATAGCGGGGTTTCCTTTACTGTCTTGGTGCCGGAGACATGAATCGAACACGCGACCTTCTCATTACGAATGAGCTGCTCTACCGACTGAGCTACACCGGCTAAGCCGATGATTATATACCGTTATGGTAGCCGGTCACGCGCTCGACCTCGTTTTTCGAGCCCAGGATCACGCTCACGCGTTCGTGCAGCTGGGTCGGTTGGATGTCCAGGATGCGCTGCTTGCCGTTGGTGGCGGCGCCGCCGGCTTGTTCGACCAGCCAGGCCATGGGGTTGGCTTCGTACATCAGGCGCAGCTTGCCGGGCTTGTGCGGTTCGCGCTTGTCCCAGGGGTACATGAAGATGCCGCCGCGGCTCAGGATGCGGTGCACGTCGGCCACCATGCTGGCGATCCAGCGCATGTTGAAGTCCTTGCCGCGCGGCCCGTCTTTGCCTTGCAGGCATTCGTCGATGTAGCGTTTCACGGGCTCGTCCCAGTGGCGCATGTTGCTCATGTTGATGGCGAACTCCTTGGTGTCCTCGGGGATGCGCACGTTCTCGCGGATGAGCGCAAAGGAGCCTTGCTCGCGATCCAGCGTGAACATGGCCACGCCGTCTCCCACGGTCAGCACCAGGGTGGTCTGCGGGCCGTAGACACAGTAGCCGGCCGCTACCTGGTGCGAGCCGGGCTGCAGGAAGTCGTCGTCATGCACGCCGGGGTGGCCTTCGGGCTTTTTCATCACGCTGAAGATGGTGCCAATGCTCACGTTCACGTCGATGTTGGAGGAGCCGTCCAGCGGGTCGAACATCAGCAGGTATTCGCCCTGGGGGTAGCGGTTGGGCACGACGTAGATGCCCTCCATCTCCTCGCTGGCCATGGCCGCCAGGTGGCCGCCCCATTCGTTGGCCTCGATCAGGGTTTCGTTGGCGATGATGTCGAGCTTCTTCTGCACCTCGCCCTGCACGTTCTGGCTGCCCGCCGTGCCCATCACGTCGCCCAGCTCGCCCTTGTTGACGGCCAGGGCGATGCGCTTGCAGGCGCGCGCCACCACTTCCAGCAGCAGGCGCAGCTGGGGCGGGATGCGGCCATCCACGCGTTGTTGCTCGACCAGGTAGCGGGTCAGGCTGATGCGTTCTGTCATGGGTAAGTCCTTTTTCCTATGGGTCAGTTGGCCAGTGCGCGCGTGACGACTTCGCGCACGTCGCTCGACAGGTCGGCCTTGGCGGCGACGCGGGCGATGGCCTCGCGCGCTGCCGTGCGGTAGGGCTCGGCGAGTTTCTTCCAGCGATCCAGCGCGCGCGCCAGGCGGGCTGCGACCTGGGGGTTGAGCACGTCGAGCTCCAGCACCCGGTCGGCCCAGAACACGTAGCCCGCGGCGTCTTGGCGGTGGAAGGCGCCGGGATTGGCGCTGCAGTAGCTGAAGATCACGCTGCGCGCGCGGTTCGGGTTCTTGAGCGAGAAGTCCGGGTGCTTCAGCAGGGCCTTCACGGCGGGCAGGATGTTGCCGCCGCGGTCGGTGCTGCCGGCCTGCAGGGCAAACCATTTGTCCAGCACCAGCGCATCGTCCTTGAACAGCGCGTGAAAGCGCGCCAGGGCCGGGGTGGCCAGCTCGTGGCCGTTCAACACCAGGGCCGACAGCGCATGGAAGCGGTCGGTCATGTTGCCCGCATCCTTGAAGCGCTGGTAGGTCTTGCCGGGCCAGATGGCGTCGCCACTCTTGCGTGCAGCCAGGCACAGCATGCTGAGCGCCAGGCCGGCCAGCGCGCGCCGGCCGGCGGATGCGGCGTCGGGGCTGTAGGCGCCGCAGGCCTGGTGCTCGTCAAAGGCCCAGGCCCAGTCGGCATGCAGGGCCTGGGCCAGCTCGGCGCGCATGGCCTCGCGCACGGCGTGTACGCGCTGCGGATCGACGACATCGAGCTGCTCGGCGATGTAGCTCTCGGAGGGCAGGGCCAGCACCAGCTCCTTGAACGCGGCATCGAGTTGCGGGTGGCGCAGCACATCGCGCATCGCCTGCACCAGGGCCGGGGGCAGCAGGTTTTGGTTGATTTGGCCGTTTGCGCCCGTGGTGACTGCGCTATCAGCTATTGCATTGGTAGCAATGCGCAGCATCAGGCGCTGGCCTGCCTCCCAGCGGTTGAAGGCGTCGCTGTCGTGCGCCAGCAGGGTGAGCAGCTCGGCATCGCTGTAGGCATGATCCAGCACCACCGGCGCGCTGAAGCCGCGCAGCAGCGATGGCACGGGCTGGCTCGCCACGTTGATGAAGCTGAGCGTGAGGCTGTCCTCGGTCAGCACCACGGTGCGTTGGCTGGCGCCTGCGGTGGCCTCGCCCTCCAGCTGCAGCGGCAGGGCGCTGCCGTCGGCGCCCAGCAGGCCCAGCGTCACGGGGATGACGAAGGGCAGCTTGTGTGGCTGGCCGGGCGTGGCGGCGCAGCTTTGCGACAGCGTGAGCGTGTAGCTTTGCGCGCCGGCGTCGTACTGGCCCACGGCCTTGACATGGGGCGTGCCGGCCTGGCTGTACCAGCGCTTGAACTGCTCCAGGTGCAGGGCCAGCGGGCTGAAGGGGTTGGCGTCGGCAATCGCCTGGGCGAAGTCGTCGCAGGTCACGGCCTGGCCGTCGTGGCGTTCGAAGTACAGCTGCATACCCTTGGCAAAGCCTTCGCGGCCCACCAGGTTGTGCTGCATGCGCACCACCTCGGCACCCTTTTCGTAGATGGTGACGGTGTAGAAGTTGTTGATCTCGACGTAGCTGTCGGGGCGCACCGGGTGCGCCATGGGGCCTGCGTCCTCAGGGAACTGCGCCGTGCGCAGCACGCGCACGTCCTCGATGCGGCGGGTGGCGCGCGCCGACGGGCTGCCCGCCATGTCCTGGCTGAATTCCTGGTCGCGGAACACCGTCAGGCCCTCTTTCAGCGAGAGCTGGAACCAGTCGCGGCAGGTGACGCGGTCGCCCGTCCAGTTGTGGAAGTACTCGTGGCCGACCACGCTTTCGATGTTGGCAAAGTCCACATCGGTGGCCGTGGCCTCGCTGGCCAGCACGTACTTGGTGTTGAAGATGTTCAGGCCCTTGTTCTCCATCGCGCCCATGTTGAAGTCGCTGGTGGCGACGATCATGAAGCGCTCCAGATCCAGGCTCAGGCCGAAGCGCGCCTCGTCCCAGGCGATGGCCGCCATGAGCGAGTTCATGGCGTGCTCGGTCTTGCCCAGGTCGCCCGGGCGCACCCACACCTGCAGCAGATGCGGATTGCCGGCACGGCTGATGATCTGCTGCTCGCGCGCCACCAGCTTGCCAGCGACGAGGGCGAACAGGTAGCTGGGCTTCTTGTGCGGATCGACCCAGCGCGCGAAGTGGCGGCCGTCCTCCAGCTCGCCCGACTCGACCAGATTGCCGTTACTCAGCAGCACCGGATAGTCGGCCTTGCTGGCGCGCAGCAGCACGCTGTAGCTGGCCATGACGTCGGGGCGATCGAGGAAGTAGGTGATGCGCCTAAAGCCCTCGGCCTCGCACTGCGTGAAGAAGGTGCCCTGGCTCACGTACAGGCCGGACAGCTGGGTGTTCTTGATGGGGGCGCAGGTGGTGAAGATCTCCAGCGCGACGGGCGCATCGCCCTCGGGCAGGTTCTCCAGCACCAGCTCGTCGCCCTCGATCTTGAACGAGGTGCCGGCGCCGTTGACCAGCACGCGCGCCAGGTTCAGCTCCTGGCCCTGCAGGCGCAGGCATTGCGGCGCCACGGCGCTGTTGCGGCGCACCTGCATCTTGCTCAGCACCCGGGTCTTGGCCGGATCGAGGTCGAACGTCAGCTCCACGCTGTCGATCCAGAACGCCGGTGGCGCGTAGTCCAGGCGCTGGGTGGGCTTGGTGTGTCCTTCTTTCATGGTGCTTGTCCCTTGTGGTTTACAGGCCCTGCTTGAGCGAGGCCTCGATGAATGCATCGAGGTCGCCGTCGAGCACCTTTTGCGTGGCGGAGATTTCGACGTTGGTGCGCAGATCCTTGATGCGGCTGTTGTCCAGCACGTAAGAGCGGATCTGGTGGCCCCAGCCGACGTCGGTCTTGGTTTCTTCCAGCGCCTGCTGCGCCTCCATGCGCTTTTGCATCTCCAGCTCGTAGAGCTTGGAGCGCAGGCGCTGCCAGGCCACGTCGCGGTTGCTGTGCTGGCTGCGGCCGTCCTGGCACTGCACCACGGTGTTCGTGGGGATATGCGTCAGGCGCACGGCCGAGTCGGTTTTGTTGATGTGCTGGCCGCCCGCGCCGCTGGCACGGAAGGTATCGACGCGCACGTCGGCGGGGTTGATGTCGATCTGGATCGAGTCGTCGATCTCGGGGTAGACGAACAGGCTGGCAAAGCTGGTGTGGCGCCCGCCCGAGCTGTCGAACGGTGATTTACGCACCAGGCGGTGCACGCCGGTCTCGGTGCGCAGCAGGCCGTAGGCGTAGTCGCCCTCGATGTGGATGGTGGCGTTCTTGATGCCGGCCACGTCGCCGGGGGTTTCCTCGTCCACCGTGGCCTTGAAGCCCTTGCGCTCGGCGTACTTCAGGTACTGGCGCAGCAGCATGCTGGCCCAGTCGCAGGCCTCGGTGCCGCCGGCGCCGGCCTGGATGTCCACGTAGCAGTTGAGCGGATCCGCTTCCTTGCCGAACATGCGGCGGAATTCGAGTTCTTCGATCAGCGGCTGCAGCTTGGCCGTCTCGGCCTCTATGGTCAGCAGGCCGGCTTCGTCGTCTTCTTCGCGGCTCATCTCATAGAGCTCGGCGTTGTCGGCCAGCTCGGTGCTGAGCTTTTGCAGCGTCAGCACGACGGCGTCGAGCGACTTCTTTTCCTTGCCCAGGTCCTGCGCCTTTTTCGGGTCGTTCCAGCAGGCCGGGTCTTCCAGCGCGGCGTTTACCGTGCGCAGGCGTTCGTACTTGGCATCGTAGTCAAAGATACCTCCGTAGCTCGGCCGTGCGAGCGCTGAGGTCTTCGAGGGTGTTGCCGATCTGGTTGATGTGTTCTGCTTCCATGGTGCGGGTGTCCTGTGCGGTTCTTTGTGAGTAACCCGCGATTTTCTCATGTTGCGCGCCTGCGCCACTGGCGCCAGGTTTTGCTGGAGTGTTCGCCCAGCAAACGATGGATATGACTATCAAAAAAATAGCTGTTGACGCTTATTCATAAAGCGCAAGCAGCTATTTGTACTGACTATGCACATGCCGCAGAAGCCCCTCACCTCTCCCTCTCCCCAAAGGGGCGAGGGCGATCGGTTGCGCCGGTATTTCTCCCTCTCCCTCTGGGAGAGGGTGGGGGTGAGGGCCCGCGGCTTGATCTGAGATATGTCGCTAATCAGGCTATTTTGCGTATGTCAGCTCAGAGCAGCTCGGCACGCAGCTCGGCCGCGCTCTTGGGCGAGAGCAGGCCCGGCGCCACGTCGAACACGGTCTTGCAGCCAAACTGCCCGGCCTGCTGCATGCGGTGCACGGCGCGCGCGTAGGCCACGAGCACGCTGGAGGTGAACTCGGGGTTGCTCTCCAGCTGCAGGCGGTATTCGATGACCTGCTTGTTCGCCTGCGACGTATTGCCGCTGCGGATCACGAAGCCGCCGTGCGGCATGGCGCCGTGCTCGCGCGCCAGCTCCTCGGCGCTGATGAAGTGCACCGTGGTGTCGTATTCGTCAAAGTAGTGCGGCATGCCGACGATGGTCTGGCGCACGGCCTCGGCATCGGCGCCTGCGGCCAGCACCACGAAACACTCGCGGCAGTGCTTCTCGCGGGTCGTGAGGGCAGGGCGCACGCCGCTGCGCACCTTGTCCACGGCCTCGGGCACGGGGATGGTGTATTGCACGCCGCCGGCCACGCCGGGCACGCGCCGAATGGCGTCGGAATGGCCCTGGCTCAGGCCCTTGCCCCAGAAGGTGTAGGTGGCGCCATCGGGCAGCAGCACCTCGCCCATCACGCGGTTGATGGAGAAAACGCCCGGATCCCAGCCGGCGGAGATCAGCGCCGTGGTCTTGCCCGCCTGCGCCGCGGCATCGACGGCGGCGAAATGCTCGGGGATGCGCGCGTGGGTGTCAAAGCTGTCCACCAGGCTGAACCGGGCCGCCAGCTCGGGGCTCTGGCGGGGCAGGTCGTCCTTGGAGCCGCCGCACAGGATCAGCACGTCGATCTGATTTTTATGGGAGGCGAGGGCGTCCATGGGGTGCACGGCGGCGCCCGCGGTGATGGGCTTGAGCTGCGCCGGGTCGCGGCGCGTGTAGATGCCGGCAATCTGCATGTCGGAATTGCGGGCGATGGCCGCCTCCACGCCACGGCCCAGATTGCCGTGGCCGACGATGCCGATACGGATGGCTTGTTTGTTGTCGCTCATAGGCGTCTACCTTTGGATTGCTTTTAAAACAATAGCTTGCGGCGCTTGATAGACGGGCGTTGCAAGCTCATTGGGCTTGAATGTTTGGCATCGGGCCTGGGCTGCGAAGCCGACCGGCATTGTCAGCCATGATCCCGACCGGCGCCGTGCCTGAGGCGCCGCATCAGCCACAATGATTGGCGCCTTGTGCCCACCCTGCCTATAGTGCACCGTCATAGCCACAACAAGGAGACAAGCAATGCAACGCAAATGGCATGCGGCCGCCCTGGCCGCGGGACTGTGGGGGGCTGTGATGGCGGCGCAGGCCGGCACGGTGACGGTGATCACGTCCTTCCCCAAGGAATTGACCGCTGCCTACAAGAAGGCCTTCGAGGCGGCCAACCCCGGCATCACCATCGAAATCCTGAACAAGAACACCACGGCCGCCGTGGCCTACATCCGCGAGCTGCCCGAGGGCCAGCGCCCCGACGTGATGTGGGCCAGCGCCCCCGATGCCTTCGAGGTGCTGGCCAGCTACAAGCTGCTGCAGCCGGCGCCCGAGGTGGTGAACAAGGACGCGCCGGCAAAAATAGGCAACCACCCGCTGAACGCGCCCAGCGGCATGTACTACGGCCAGGCGCTGGCGGGCTACGGCATCTCGTGGAACACGCGCTACCTGACGGCGCACAAGCTGCCCGAGCCCAAGGAATGGAGCGACCTGCTGAAACCGGTTTACCACGGCCATATCGCGATTTCCTCGCCGTCGCGCTCGGGCACGACGCAGCTCACCGTGGAGACGATTCTGCAGGGCGAGGGCTGGGACAAGGGCTGGGCGCAGCTCTTGGAAATGATGGGCAACGCCGCCGCCGTGACCGACCGCAGCTTTGCCGTGCCCGATGGCGTGAACAGCGGCCAGTACGGCATCGGCATCGTGATCGACTTCCTGGCGCTGGCCGGCAAGTACTCGGGCTATCCGGTGGATTTCGTTTACCCCAGCATGACCGCCGTGGTACCGGCCAATATCGCGCTGGTGGCAGGCGCCAGGAACATCGACGAGGCCAAGAAGTTCATGGCCTACACCATGTCGGTGCCGGGCCAGCAAATCCTGTTCGAGCCCAAGATCGGCCGCCTGCCCATCCTGCCGTACTCGATGCTCAAGCCGCCGGCCGGCTACCCCGTGCCGCAGGACATCGCCAAGCGCGCCAAGGTGCAGTTCAACACCGAGCTGTCGGGCCAGCGCTACCCGGTGGTGATCAGCCTGTTTGACCAGATGATCACCTTCCGCCTGAAGGAGCTGCAGGCGGCGACCAAGTCCATCCAGGATGCCACCGCCGCGCTCAAGGCCAAGCCCAACGCCAGGGGCAGCGAGCTGCTGGCGCAGGCGCGCAGCCTGGCGTACACGCCGCTGGTGGGCGCGGACAACGTCAAGAACCCCGAGTTCCTGGAGCTGTTCCGCAAGAGCCGGCGCGACGTGGCCGTGGCCAAGGAGCTGACAGGCATGGAGCAGCTGTGGTCGGAGAAGGCGCGCGCCAACTACGTGCGCGCCAAGCAGCTGGCCGACGAGGCGCGGGGCCTCGCCAAATAACGCACAGCGGTACGCCCGCCGCTTGTGCGCGGCGGGCATTTTTCAAGGTGGTTTATGACGACTGCACTTCCTGGAGTCGGTGCGCCCGTGCGCGCGCCGCGTGCGCTGGTTGGCTGGGGGCCGTGGATCGCGTTCGCGCTCATCCTGGCCTTTTTGCTGGTGTTCCTGGTGCTGCCCGTCGGCACGGTGATCTACACCGCCTTCGTCAACGAGACGGGCGCGCTGACCTTCGGCCATTTCGGCAACTTCTTTGATCAGATCGTCTTTCGCGAGTCCTTCTTCAACAGCCTGTGGGTGGCGCTGGCGAGCATGTTTTTCGCCAGCGTGATCGCGCTGCCGCTGGCTTACCTCACGGTGCGCTTCGAGTTCCGTGGCGCGCTCTTGATCCAGACGCTGGGCGTGCTGCCGCTGATCATGCCGCCCTTCGTCGGTGCCGTGGCGCTGCAGCTGATTTTTGGCAGGAGCGGCTCGGTCAACCTGCTGCTGGACGACTGGTTTGGCTTCACCGTGCCCATCATGGACGGGCTGGTGGGCGTGACCTTCGTCGAGAGCATCCACTACTTCCCCTTCATCCTGCTGAACCTCGTCGCGGCCATGCGCAATATCGACGGCGCGATGGAGGAGTCGGCGCTGAACCTGGGCGCGCGTGGCTGGCGGCTGTTCCGGCGCGTGATCTTTCCGCTGGCCATGCCGGGCTACCTGGCCGGCGCGGCGCTGGTGTTCGTCAAGGTGTTCGACGACCTGGGCACGCCGCTGGTGATGGGCGTGACGAATATGCTCGCGCCCCAGGCCTATCTGCGCATTACCTCGGTGGGGGTGGACGACCCGCTGGGCTACGTGATCAGCGTGATCATGATTGTGTTCTCCATCCTGGCGCTGTGGCTGGCCGCGCGCGTGATGAAGGGGCGCGACTACGCCACGCTGCAAAAAGGCGGTGGCGCGCTGCAAAAGCGCCGCCTGTCGGCGTGGGAGGCGGTGCTGGCCTATGGCTGGATCGTTCTGGTGCTGGCCGTGGTGCTGGCGCCGCATGTGGGCATCTTGCTGATGTCGTTCGCCAAGGTGTGGAGCTTCTCCGTGCTGCCCGATGCCTACACGCTGGAGCACTACGCCACCGTGTTCGCCGACGCCAGCGGCATGATCGGCAACACGCTGCTGTACTGCGTGCTGGCCGCCGGGCTGGACGTGGTGATAGGCACGGCGATTGCCTATTTGATCCTGCGCACCCGCCTGCCGGCGCGCCAGTGGCTCGATTACCTGGCATCGGCGGCGCTGGCCATTCCCGGCCTGGTGCTGGCGATCGGCTATCTGCGCTTCTTCAAGGGCGTGACGCTGCCCGGCAGCGGCCAGCTGGTGGTGCAGACCTGGGTGCTGATCATGCTGGCCTACGCCGTGCGGCGCCTGCCATACGCGCTGCGCTCGTGCATGGCGGCGTTGCAGCAGGTGCATGTGTCGCTGGAAGAGGCGGCGCAAAGCGTCGGCGCCTCGCGCCTGTCCACCATCCGCCGCGTGACGGTGCCGTTGATGGCTGGCGGCATTCTGGCGGGCTTCGTTACCAGCTTCATCACCGCGGCGGTGGAGCTGTCGGCCACGCTGGTGCTGGTCTCCACCGAGAGCCAGGCGCCGATGAGCCTGGGCATCTACCTCTACATGCAAAGCATCGCCGGGCGCGGCCCCGGTGCCGCTTTAGGCGTGCTGGCCGTCGTCGTCGTCGGCCTGGGCACGTATTTCTCGCACCGCTTCGTCGAGCGCTCGCGCACCACTGTCACCTCTACCGCAAAGGCCTGACACCATGAGCCTGAACCAAGCTTCTCTCGAATGCCGGCACATCAGCCTGTCCTACGGCAGCACGCCGGTGCTGCGTGACGTGAATCTGAAGATCGAGCCGGGCGAGTTCTTCGCGCTGCTCGGCCCCTCGGGTTCGGGCAAATCGACGCTGTTGCGCCTGATCGCCGGCTTCAACCAGCATCAAAGCGGCGAGCTGCTGATCGACGGGCAGGACATCTCCGGCGTGCCGCCGCACCAGCGCAACGTCGGCATGGTGTTCCAGAACTACGCGCTCTGGCCGCATATGACGGTGTGGGACAACGTGGCGTTTGGCCTGGTGGAGCGGCGTGAGAGCCGCGATGCGATTGCCCGCAAGGTGGGCGCGGTGCTGGAGCTCGTCGGCCTGCAGGACTTTGCCAGGCGCCGCCCGGGGCAGCTGTCGGGCGGCCAGCAGCAGCGCGTGGCGCTGGCACGCACGGTGGTCATAGAACCCAAGCTGCTGCTGCTCGACGAGCCGCTATCCAACCTGGACAAGCAGCTGCGCGTGCAGATGCGCGAGGAGCTGAAGAACCTGCAGCGCAAGCTGGGCCTGACCACCATCTTCGTCACGCACGACCAGGAGGAGGCCATGACTACGGCCGACCGCATGGCCGTGCTCGACTCGGGGCTCTTGCAGCAGGTGGGCTCGGCCGCCGGGCTGTACGACTACCCGGTGAACCGCTTCGTCGCCGGCTTCGTCGGCACGGCCAATGTGCTAGAGGGCGAGGTGGTACAGGGCGAGGTGGCACAGGGCGCGGGCGCGTCCCTGGCCTTCAAGGTGCCGGGCCTGGGCACGCTGCAGCTGCCGCGGCCCGAGACTGCGCCGGCTGCCGGGCCGGCTGCGCTGGCCTTCCGCCCGCACCAGGTGCATATCTGCGTGGGCGACGGCCAGGGCGACGCATCGCGCGTGTGGCTGGACGGGCGTGTGGAAAGCGCCGAGTTCCTGGGCGAATTCTCGCGCTATCGCGTGCGTGTGGGCGAGGTTGCCCTGGTGGCGGATCAGCCGCACTACGCAGGCATCGCCATGTTCCCGCCCGGCGTGGCCGTGCGCCTGGGCATAGAGCCTACGCAGCTGCGCTACCTCGCTGCCTGAGCGCCGGCGTCCCGCCTGCCTCGGGGCCTCGGGCCGGGCAAGCGGGACATTGCGCCAGGCGCGCTGGTTCCAGGCTTTCGCCGGGATGACGAGCAAGCCTTTGTTGCCGGGTCTATAGGCGTTCAGGCCGCCGGCACCGCAGCGGTGACGAAGTCTTCGATCAAGCCCGCCACGGCCTGGGGCTGGTCGTGGTGCAGCATGTGGCCCGCGTCCTGCACCACGGCCGTGCGCACGTTGCGCACATGGGTCAGGCGCTGGTGGTACTCCTGCAAGGTGTAGCGCCCCTTCCACCA
>JAFEER010000024.1 GCA_018240985.1 Pseudomonadota bacterium | reverse complement strand
TCTTCGAGCAGCCGCGCCGAGCGGTTGTAGCCAATGCGCAGCTTGCGCTGCACGTAGGAGATGCTGGCCTTGCGATCCTTGAGCACCACCTCCACCGCCTGGTCGTACATGGGATCCTTCTCGCCACCGCCCTCGCCATCGTCCTGGCCAAAGCCGCTGTCCTCGCCGTCGGCGCTGCCGCCTTCCAACACCCCTTCGATGTAATCGGGCTCGCCTTGTTCCTTGAGGTAGCTGACGACGCGGTGCACCTCGTCGTCGCTGACGAAGGCGCCATGCACGCGAATCGGCAGGCCGGTGCCGCTGGCCATGTAGAGCATGTCGCCCATGCCCAGCAGGGCCTCGGCGCCCATCTGATCCAGGATGGTGCGGCTGTCGATCTTGCTGCCCACCGAGAACGCGATGCGCGTGGGGATGTTGGCCTTGATCAGGCCGGTGATCACGTCCACGCTGGGGCGCTGCGTGGCCAGGATGAGGTGAATGCCGGCGGCACGCGCCTTCTGCGCCAGGCGCGCGATCAGCTCCTCGATCTTCTTGCCCACCACCATCATCAGATCGGCCAGCTCGTCGATGACGACCACGATGTGCGGCAGGCGCTCCAATGGTTCTGGCTGCTCGGGCGTGAGGCTGAAGGGGTTGCCGATGGATTCGCCGCGCGCCTTGGCCTCGTCGATCTTCGTGTTGTAGCCGGCCAGGTTGCGCACACCGAGTTTGCTCATCAACTTGTAGCGCCGTTCCATCTCGGCCACGCACCAGTTGAGCCCGTTGGCCGCCTGCTTCATGTCGGTGACCACCGGGCACAGCAGGTGCGGAATGCCCTCGTAGACGCTCATCTCCAGCATCTTCGGGTCGATCATCAACAGGCGCACGTCGCGTGCCTCGGCCTTGTAGAGCAGCGACAGGATCATGGCGTTGATACCCACCGACTTGCCCGAACCGGTGGTGCCGGCCACCAGCACATGGGGCATCTTGGCCAGATCCGCCACCACCGGCGCGCCCACGATGTCCTTGCCCAGGCCCATGGTCAGCATGCTCTTGGCGTCGTGGTAGATCTGCGAGCCCAGGATTTCGGTCAGGCGTATGGTCTGGCGCTTGGCGTTGGGCAGTTCCAGCGCCATGTAGTTCTTGCCCGGAATGGTCTCGATCACGCGGATCGACACCAGCGACAGCGAGCGCGCCAAGTCCTTGGCCAGGTTCACGATCTGCGAGCCCTTCACGCCCGTGGCGGGTTCGATCTCGTAGCGCGTGATCACCGGGCCGGGGCTGGCGGCCACCACCGTGACGTCCACGCCGAAGTCCTTGAGCTTTTTCTCGATCAGCCGGCTGGTCATCTCCAACGTCTCGGGCGACACCGTTTCCTGGCGCGCCTGCGCCGTGTCCAGCAAGTCCACCTGCGGCAGGCGGCTGTCGGGCATGTCGCTGAACAGGGGTTTTTGCCGCTCCTTGACCACGCGCGTGCTCTGCGGCGGGTCGGCCAGCACGGGCTCGATGATCTGCACCGGGCGTGGGTGCTGCACCTCGATCTCGTAGCGCTCTTCCTGCACCACCTCCTGGCGCTCGCGCGCGGCACGCTTGCCCACGGCCTCATCCTTGGCCTTCTCGCGCTTGGCGCGGCCAGATTGCACCAGCACGTCGATGCGCGCGCCCAAACGTTCGGCCAGATGCCCCCAGGAAAAGCGGAACACCAGCGCAGCACCCACCACCACCAGCACCACGCCGGCCAGCCCCGAGCCGGCAAAGCCCAGCCACTTCACGGCCAGCGGGCCCATCACATAGCCCAGCATGCCGCCGGCATGGCCCGGCAGCAGCGCCTCAAAACGGTACAGGCGCGACCATTCCAGCGCCGTGCTGGTGCACATCAGGATCACCAGGCCGCCCCAGAACATGGCGCGCCACACCCAGGGCCCATGCGCCCCGGCACCCGACTCGCCCCCGCGCATCCAGCGCGCCAGCGACGCCAGCCAGGCACGCACGCCCGCCGCCACGCACCACCAGACGGAAAAGCCCAGCAGAAAGTAGCTGCCGTCGGCCAGCCAGGCGCCAAAACGCCCCACCCAGTTGGCCAACGGCCGCCCGCTGCCGGCTCCGGAAGTCGACCATGCAGCATCCTGCGCGGAGTAGCTGACGAGTGCGAGCAGCCAGAACACCAAGGCCAGCAGGCCCAGAATGAGGCCGATTTCATGCGCGAAGCGCGCAGCGGCCGAACGCGGCGCGGAACCGCCTGCCTTGGAGGCATTCAAGGTATTGAGGGAATAGGCCAAAAGACAGCAAACACGTTGACAAGACAGCCGGCAAGCTTACCGCATGAGGCCTTGGCTCCACCCTTTTCGGCCCCACCCTGCGCCAGCGCAAAGGCCAGCATGCACCCAGGGGCCGGGCGTTATTCAGGGCTTCTTACAATCGCCGCCATCCAACGTTGAACAACAATCATGACCACCACCACCCACGCCAAAGTCCTGATCCTCGGCTCCGGCCCCGCGGGCTACACCGCTGCCATCTACGCCGCCCGCGCCAATCTGAACCCCATGCTCATCACCGGAATGGCCCAGGGTGGCCAGCTGACCACCACCACCGATGTGGACAACTGGCCCGCCGACGTGGCCGGCGTGCAGGGCCCCGAGCTGATGCAGCGCTTTCTGGAGCATGCCGAGCGCTTCAAGACGCAGATCGTGTTCGACCACATCAACCAGGTGGATCTGTCCAAGCGCCCCTTCACGCTGACGGGCGACAGCGGCCGGTTCACCTGTGACTCGCTGATCGTCGCCACCGGCGCCTCGGCCAAGTACCTGGGCCTGCCGTCCGAAGAGGCCTTCATGGGCAAGGGCGTGTCGGCCTGCGCCACCTGCGACGGATTCTTCTACCGCGAGCAGGAGGTCTGCGTGATCGGCGGCGGCAACACCGCCGTCGAAGAGGCCCTGTACCTGGCCAACATCGCCTCCAAGGTCACGCTGGTGCACCGGCGCGACAAGTTCCGCGCCGAGCCCATCCTGGTGGACAAGCTCATGGAGCGCGTGGCCGCCGGCAAGATCGTGTTGAAGACCTTCTTCACGCTGGACGAGGTGCTGGGCGACGCCAGCGGCGTGACCGGCATCCGCATCAAGAGCACCGAGGACGGCCATACCGAAGACATCGGCCTGCAGGGCTGCTTCATCGCCATCGGCCATGCGCCCAACACCGAGATCTTCCAGGGGCAGCTGGCCATGGAGAACGGCTACATCGTCACGCAAGGCGGCATGAAGGGCTTTGCCACGCAGACCAGCGTGGCCGGCGTGTTTGCCGCCGGCGACGTGCAGGATCATGTCTACCGCCAGGCCATCACCAGCGCCGGCACCGGCTGCATGGCGGCGCTCGATGCCCAGCGCTTTCTGGAACAGCAGGAGTAATTTTCCACGGCCGCGCTATAATGCGCGGCTTTGCTGAAATCCAAGCCGCAAAGGCCGCAGGATTTCAGCCGGGTTACCGCCACCCGTTTCAACTGGCGAGGTGAGGTTGCAGGCCGCCAGGGCCTGCAGCCGTGCAACTATCGGAGTGTCCTGATGGCACGCGTATGTGAAGTAACGGGCAAGAAGCCCATGGTGGGAAACAACGTTTCCCACGCCAACAACAGAACCAAGCGCCGTTTCCTGCCCAACCTGCAGTACCGCCGTTTCTGGGTGGAGAGCGAGAACCGCTGGGTGCGCCTGCGCGTCTCCAGCGCCGCCCTGCGTCTGATCGACAAGAACGGCATCGACTCCGTGCTCGCAGACATGCGCGCCCGTGGCCAGGCTTAATTTCCTGAAGGAGAAACATCATGGCTGCTAAAGGCGGACGCGAAAAAATCAAGCTGGTGTCCACGGCTGAGACCGGTCACTTCTACACCACCACCAAGAACAAAAAGACGATGCCCGAGAAAATGAGCATCATCAAGTTCGACCCCAAGGCTCGCAAGCATGTCGAGTACAAGGAAGCCAAGCTGAAGTAATTCGGCCCGGCTCCATGAAAAACACCGCTAAGGCGCAGGCCCTGGCGGTTTTTTTTACTCCGGTTGGTGCGCCTCCGCCAAAGCCGCAGCGCGGGCATGGCTAAAGTCCACCCATGGCAAGGTACTTGAGCTGCATGTATTCGTCGAGGCCGTGGCGCGAGCCCTCGCGGCCCAGGCCGGAATACTTGACGCCGCCAAAGGGGGCCACCTCGGTGGAGATCAAGCCCGTGTTGATGCCCACCATGCCGTATTCGAGCCGCCGCGACACGCGCCACACGCGGCCGTGATCACGCGAGTAGAAGTACGCGGCTAGTCCGGATTCGGTGGCGTTGGCCAGTTGCACGGCCTCGTCCTCCGTCTCAAAGCGCTGCAGTGCGGCCACGGGGCCGAAAATCTCCTCCCGCGCCACAGCCATGCCGGGCCGCACATCGGCCAGCACCGTGGGCTCATACCAGGTGCCGCCCAGCGCGTGGCGCCGGCCACCGCAAACGATGCGCGCGCCCTCGTCCACGGCTCCCCGCACCAGGGTATCGACCTTCAGCAAGGCCGCCTGATCGATCAGCGGGCCCTGCATCACGCCATCGTCCATGCCATTGCCGACACGCAAGTCCGCCACGGCCCGGGCCAGCTTCTCGGCAAAGCGCTCATACACGCCCGCCTGCACCAGGAAGCGGTTGGTGCACACGCAGGTCTGGCCCGCATTGCGGTATTTGGATGCCATGGCGCCGGCCACGGCCGCGTCGAGATCGGCATCGTCAAACACGATGAAGGGCGCGTTGCCGCCCAGCTCCAGCGACAGTTTCTTGACCGTGTCGGCGCATTGGCGCATCAGCAACTGGCCGATGGGCGTGGAGCCGGTAAAGCTGAGCTTGCGCACCACCGGGCTGGCGGTGAGTACGCCACCAATGGCCACCGCATCGCCCGTCACCACGGAGAACACCCCGGCGGGCACGCCCGCGCGCGCGGCCAGCTCGGCCAGCGCCAGCGCCGACAAGGGCGTCTGCTCGGCGGGCTTGAGCACGATGGTGCAGCCTGCCGCCAGTGCCGGAGCGACCTTGCGCGTGATCATGGCTGCAGGGAAGTTCCAGGGCGTGATGGCCGCGCACACCCCCACGGGCTCCTTGGTCACGAGTAGCGCGCGATCCTGGAACGGTGAGGGAATCACCTCGCCGTAAGCCCGCTTGGCCTCTTCGGCAAACCACTCGACGTAGGAGGCGGCGTAGCCGATTTCGCCGCGCGCCTCAACCAGGGGCTTGCCCTGCTCGGCCGTCATGATGCGCGCCAGGTCTTCCTGGTGCACCAGCATCAGGTCAAACCAGCGGCGCAGGATGCGGCTGCGCTCGGCTGCTGTCGTCTGGCCCCAGGTGGTGAAGGCCCGCTGCGCGGCGTCTATGGCCTGCTGCGCCTCGGCGGCGCCGAGGTCGGGTACGCTGGCTATCAAGGCTGCGCTGGCAGGGTTGTATACCGCCAGCGTGCGGCCGGCATCCGCGCCCACCCAGGCGCCGTCAATGTAGCAGGCGCTGCGCAACAGCGTGGGGTCGTTCAATTCCAGCATCCAGGTGTCTCTTATGTCTTGTGTTGGTTGATTTCAGTAGCTCGCGCCCGCGGCACCGGCGGGGGCTGCTTGCTTGAAGCGCCCTGCCAGGGCCACGGCGGCGTTGCGCAGCAGCAAGGTATCGACGCCGACCAACAAGAACCGCGCGCCCAGTTGCTGGTAGTGCGCTGCCATGGCCGGGTCGGCGCTGAAAACGCCAGGGGCCTTGCCAGCGGCGGCGATGCGGCGGATGGCGTCTTCCACCGCGGCTTTGACGTCCGGGTGGCCGGGCTGGCCCAGGTAGCCCATGGATGCGGCCAGATCCGACGGGCCGATGAAGACTGCATCCACGCCCGGCACCCGCGTGATGGCGTCAAGCTGCGCCACGCCTTGGACGGATTCGATCTGCACGATCAGGCACATCTCGGCATCGGCCTGGGCAAAGTAGTCGGTCACGCCGTTCCAGTGTGCGGCACGCGCCATGGCCGTGCCCACGCCGCGAATGCCCTGCGGCGCGTAGCGCATGGCACGCACCAGGGCATGGGCCTGCTCGGCGCTCTCCACCATCGGCACCATCAGCGTTTGCGCGCCACCATCGAGCAATTGCTTGATCGCCGCCGGACTATGGTCGGCCGTGCGCACCACCAGGCGTTCGGGATAAGGGGCCAGCGCCTGCATCTGGGCAATGATGGAGCGCAGGTCATTGGGGCCATGCTCGCCGTCGATCAGCAGCCAGTCAAAGCCGCTGCCGCCCAGCAACTCGGCGCCATAGCCATGCCCGAGGCCGAGGAACAGGCCAATCTGTGTTTCGCCGCGCGCCAGGGCGCGCTTGAAGGCATTCAAAGGCATTTGCATGGCGGCACCTTCAGACAAAGCGGCAGCTGATATTGCCCAGCGGCCCGTAGTCGGCATAAAAACTGTCGCCGCGCGCCACCTTGACGGGGCGGGTGAACGAGCCCGCCAGGATGATCTGCCCCGGCTCCAGCGCCACGCCATGCGGCGCGAATTTCTTGGACAGCCAGGCAATGCCGTTCGCCGGGTGGTTGAGCACCCCGGCGGCGACGCCGGTTTCCTCGATCGTGGCGTTGCGGTACAAGAGCGCCGCAACCCAGCGCAGATCCACGTCCAGCGGCTTGATGGGGCGGCCGCCGAGGACGATGCCGACGTTGGCGGCGTTGTCGGAGATGGTGTCCATCACCTTGCGCGGGCGCTTGGTTTCGGGGTCGATGCGGTGGCAGCGTGCGTCGATGATCTCCAGCGCGGGCGTGACATAGTCGGTGGCCGAGAGCACGTCGAAGATCGTCACCCGGTCGCCTTCAAGGCGGTTTTTGAGGATGAAGGCCAGCTCCACTTCGACCATGGGGGCGATGAAGCGCTCCATGGCGATGTCGGCGGCATCGGCGTAGACCATTTCGTCGAGCAGCGTGCCGAAGTCGGGCTCGTCGATCTGCGAGGACGTCTGCATGGCGCGCGAGGTCAGGCCGATCTTGTGGCCGACGATTTTCTGCCCCTCGGCCAGCTTGAGCTGCACTCCCGCGCGCTGGATGGCGTAGGCGTCCTCGATCGTGATCTCGGGGTGGTCGAGCGAGATTTGGCGCACCGGCTGGCGCGCCTTCTCGGCGGCGTGCAGGCGCTGCGCGGCGGCCTGTATGGTGTCTTGGCTGAGCATGGTTGTTAGGCTTTCTTGTAACGGGCGTGGATGTTGTTCTTCTTCCAGGTACCGGCTTCGCTGAATTCGCTGCACTCCATCGACAAGGCCAGGCCCCGGCGCTCGAACTCGGCGGCAAAGTGCGCGCTGAGCAGGGCAAACAATTCATCGCAGACTTTTTTCAACTGCGCTTCGGTGCGGCCGGCGCCGACTTTCAGCGTAGCGTGGACGAAGGCATCCGTCGCCTGGCTGCCATCGGCCACGCACCAGTCGCGCAGCCAATGCACGCGCGAGCGGATGCCGCCGGTGGGAAACACGCCGCCCTGCCCTATCAATACCTGGTTGGACTGGCGCAGCAGGCCGGCAATGTCGCAGTCCGGCCGGTCGAGATTGGCGGTGATTTCAAAGGTCAGATGGGGCATGGGTAACTCTTTTTTTGATAGCTGTTAGCGCTTGCGGGGCAAGCGCTTCATGGCGTTTTTCTCAAAACCTCCCCACACAGGGGAGGAGAAAAAGACTGCTCACACCGGAAAGATCGCGTTGATCTGCCCCGTGCCGGAGGAGCCGAAGTACGGCGTCACCACCTCCACCCTGCCCTGGTAGGCGTCCCAACCCAGGGCGCCCAGCAGCATCGCGGTGTCGTGCATCATGCCTTCGCCGTGGCACTTGACGGCGTACTCGGGCAGCATGCCGCAGAACTCCTGCCACTGGCCGTTTTTCCACATCTGCACCACCTGATGATCGACGTTCTCCAGGAACGGATCCCAG
>JAFEER010000249.1 GCA_018240985.1 Pseudomonadota bacterium | reverse complement strand
AGACCCTTGCAAGGTGAATCGCGCTCTTGCCCTTGATGAACCCCACCACCTGGGATACTGCGTACTTCGGCGGTATCGATAGCATCATGTGCACATGATCGGGCATCAGATGCCCTTCCTCCACCCTGCACTCCTTCTGCGCAGCCAGTTTCCGAAACACCTCTCCAAGGTGCTGGCGTAGTTGGTAGTACAGCGTCCTTCGCCGACATTTCGGTATGAAGACCACGTGATATTTGCAGTCCCATGCCGTGTGATTCAAACTCTCGTACTTGTCCATCCTGATTCTTCCTTTCGTTTGCTTGGCGGCTCACGTCTGGAAGTCTCTGCGATGGACAACCCCTGAAAAGTCAAACTTCTACTGCCTCCCCGGCAGAGCCGGGGGTTTTCCCGTCCCTAATAAGCCGCCGATATAGGTTGGCTTGGCCTTGTCGAGAAAGCAATCCGTCTGCGGCGTGTTCCGGTAGACGCCGTCCGTACGCTCGAGCATGTTCAGCGCCACCAGCGCATCGAAGAAGTCGTCGGCCGAACGCGGATGCAGGCCAAACTGGCGCTGCAACGCCGGCAGATCGGCCGGCGCCCTTGCAAGCGCAGTGAAGACGCCCAGGTCGATGGCACTGAGCAGTGTCTTCGAGCCCATAAAGCCCATGGCCAGATGCATGATGCCGTCCGGAGTGGTGTTGTTCATGATGTTGTCTCCAGCAAGTACGGTGCGCCAGCGGCGGGTGTGAACGACGCACACAGGCTTTCCGCACGCAGTGACGCATGGCATGCACTGCGCGTTGGCCCGTCGCATGGATCACTTTGAAACTTGCAGTGACCTTGGTCAAGAAAATCAACGCAAGGTTTGTATGAGTCGTTTCGATAGGCTCAGGGATTCTGACAATGCGTAACACCAACTATGATTTCAATAGCTGGAAACGCTGATTTCATCGTGTTTTACGCTGATATTTAACATGTTTCCTTGAACTGCATGCGCTGGTCACTATCAAATAGATAGTAAAGCCTGCCATCAGCATCCCACGCAAGCGGCGCGGGCCTACAGTGGCTACACTGCGCGCTTCGCTTGCCGGCGCCGCTCCACCACCTGGTTGGCTGCGGGGTTTGCAGGCTTTTTGCCTTTGTTTTCGTACCTCGCACAAGTCCCCGCCATGTCCACGGTCTTCAACTTCACCTTCGTGCCCTGGTTCCGTTCCGTAGCGCCGTACATCCACAAGTTCCGGCACCAGACCTTCGTGGTCGGCCTGACGGGTGAGGCCATTGCCGCGGGCAAGCTGCAAAGCATCGTGCAGGACTTGGCCATGATCCAGGCCATGGGCGTGAAGATCGTGCTGGTGCACGGCTTTCGCCCGCAGGTCAACGAGCAGCTCCTCGCCAAGGGGCATGCGCCCCGGTATTCCCACGGCATGCGCGTCACCGACCCGGTGGCGCTGGACTGCGCGCAGGAGGCCGCGGGCCAGCTGCGCTACGAGATCGAGGCCGCCTTCAGCCAGGGCCTGCCCAACCCCCCCATGGCGGGGGCGCGCGCGCGCGTGATCTCGGGCAACTTCCTCACGGCGCGGCCGGTGGGCATCATCGATGGCGTGGACTTCCAGCACACCGGCCTGGTGCGCAAGGTGGACGTGGCCGGCATACGCCGTTCGCTCGACTCCGAGGCCATGGTGCTGATCTCGCCGTTCGGCTTCTCGCCCACGGGCGAGGCCTTCAACCTGGCGATGGAGGAAGTGGCCACGCGCGTGGCCTGCGAGCTCAAGGCCGACAAGCTCCTGTTTCTGTCGGAGGGGCCCGGCATACGCACGCAACCCGATGCCCCGCCGGGCGAGGACAACCCCATCGACACCGAAATGCCGCTGGCCCACGCGCGCGAGTTGCTGGCGCGCATACCGGCCGCGCAGCAGCCGACGGACGCGGCGTTTTACCTGCAGCACTGCGTGCGCGCCTGCGAGCATGGCGTGGAGCGCAGCCACATCATTCCCTTTGCCGTGGATGGCGCGCTGCTGCTGGAGATCTACGTGCACGACGGCATTGGCACCATGGTGGTCGATGAAAAACTGGAAGAGCTGCGCGAGGCCACGGCCGACGACGTGGGCGGCATCATCCAGCTCATCGAGCCGTTCGAGCGCGACGGCACCCTGGTCAAGCGCGACCGCACCGAGATCGAGCGCGACATCGCCGCCTACACGCTGATCGAGCATGACGGCGTGATCTTCGGCTGCGCCGCGCTCTACCCCTACCCCGAGGCCGGCACGGCCGAAATGGCGGCAGTCACCGTCTCGCCCAACAGCCAGGGCACGGGCGACGGCGAAAAGCTGCTCAAGCGCATCGAGCAGCGCGCGCGCATGCTGGGCTTGTCGAGCATCTTCGTACTCACCACGCGCACCATGCACTGGTTCATCAAGCGCGGCTTTTCGCCCGTGGCCCCGGACTGGCTGCCCGAGGCACGCAAGCGCAAGTACAACTGGGATCGCAAGAGCCAGGTGCTGGTCAAACAGCTCTAAAGCTGATCAGACAGCTCTCAGCGCGTGTTCCGCCTGTACATCGATTTGCGCGCGCTGCAAAAATTGCTCCGCATAGCGCAGATAGACGCGCTCGCGCATAAACAGGTCGAACAAATCGGGGTCGATATGGCCGTTGTCCGTCATCTTGCGCATCACGGCCAGTGCCTGTGACAGCGTCATGCCGTGCTTGTAGGGTCGATCGGCCGCGGTCAGCGCCTCGAAGATGTCGGCCAGGCCCAGCATGCGCGCCTGCCATGACAGCTGCTCGCGCTTGAGTCCGCGCGGGTAGCCCTTGCCATCCATGCGCTCGTGATGGCCGCCGGCGTATTCGGGCACGTTGCGCAGGTGGCTGGGCCAGGGCAGGCTCTCCAGCATCTTGATCGTGGCGACGATATGGTGGTTGATGATGCCGCGCTCGGCGCGGGTCAGAGTGCCCGAGCGAATGGACAGGTTCTCCACCTCGTCCTCGGACAGAAAGTCCTCCATCCAGCCCTCGGGGTTGCGCCAGCGGTAGGCCGCGCCAATGGAGCGCACGCGCGACTGGTCTTCTGGACGCATGGCTTCGCTGCCCAGGTTGCTGTGGCGCAGGAAGGCGCGCTCGCCATCGAGCTGCCGCAACCTGCCATCCATTTCGCTGTGCAGGCGTGCCTCTGCCGCAGCATCCTGCTGCGGGCGCAGTGCCAGCTGGCGGCGCAGCATGTCGATCTCCGCATCGCGCTTGAGCACCTCGAAGCGCGTGTCGATGAGGCCGATGCGGTCGTAGATGGTCTGCAGCTTGGTGGCCTTGTCCACCACATGCACCGGCGTGGTGATCTTGCCGCAGTCATGCAGCAGGCCGGCCATCTTGAGCTCGTAGCGGTCGCGCCCGCTCATGGCAAAGGCGGCCAGCGGGCCCTCGGTGGTGGCGTGCGCCGCTTCGGCCAGCATCATGGTCAGCGTCGGAACGCGCTCGCAATGGCTGCCGGTGTAGGGCGACTTTTCGTCGATGGCCACGTTGATGAGGTTCACGAAGGATTCGAACAGGCGCTCCAGCTGCGTGATGAGCAGGCGGTTGCTGACCGCGATCGCAGCCTGCGAGGCCAGCGATTCGGCCAGGCTGCGATCCTCCGCCGAGAAGGCTTGCACGACGCCCGTGGCCGGGTCGGTGGCGTTGATGAGCTGCAGCACGCCGACCAGCTCACGCTCGTGGTTGCGCAGCGGCACGGTGAGAAAGGAGCGTGACCGGTAGCCCGTGCGCTGATCGAAGGCACGCGTACCGGCGAAGTCGAAATCGGCACTGCCATCAGCATCGGCATCGGCAATGCTCACGGTGCGGTCATGTACGGCCGCATGCACGGCCACCAGCGAATCGTTGGGCCGCCCATCGGGCAGGTGCAGCGGAAGATCGGGAAAATCCACCGCCTGCCCAGAGCTGCCGCCCTGGTGCAGGCTCAGCGAATGCGTGCGCACCAGCGCAAAGCGCAGCGCGCTGCCGTCATCGGTCACACGGTACAGGGTGCCGGCGTCGGCATGGGTGAGCATCTGCGCCGCATCCAGAATGCGCTCCAGCAGGTGATCGATGTCACGCTCACGCGACAGTGCGGCACCCACCTCATTGAGCTCTTGCAGGCGCTGCAGCAGTTTCTGCGATGCGTTGGGCATGCAGCCTTCCCCTTGTTCGATCAAAAATGGTGCTGGCCGGCCGCAACCTCACAGCCGAATCGCTGCCGATTGTCGCATCATTTGTTTGTTTATGTTAATGAATGAAACAACATCCAGCATCCCCATGACTGCCCTGCCCGTCTTGTATTCGTTTCGCCGCTGCCCCTACGCCATGCGCGCCCGCCTGGCCTTGCTGTACTCGGGTCTTGCCTGCGAACTGCGCGAGGTGCAACTGCGCAGCAAGCCCCAGGCGCTGCTGGATGCATCGCCAAAAGGCACGGTGCCGGTGCTGGTGCTGCCCGATGGCCAGGTGCTGGAGCAAAGCCTGGACATCATGCTGCACGCCCTGCACGCGAGTGACCCCGACGGCTGGCTTGCCCCCACTGGCGGCACGCTGCAGGAGATGCTGGCGCTGATCGCGCGCAATGACGGCTTCTTCAAACAGGCGCTGGACTGCTGCAAATACCCCGAGCGCCATGGCGCCACTGCTGTGCGCCAGGCGCAGTCAGATGCTCAGACCTGGCTGGCGCAACTCAATGAACGGCTGGCGGCCAGCGGCAACCTGTTTGGCCGCAAGCCCAGCCTGGCCGACATGGCCCTGCTGCCCTTCGTGCGCCAGTACGCACGCATCGACGAGCGCGCCTGGAGCGCGCAGCCCTGGCCGCAGCTGCAGGCCTGGCTGCAGCGTTGGCTCGATTCGGCCCTGTTTGCCGCGATCATGCTGCGCCACCCGGCCTGGGCGCCGGGCAGCACGGGCATCGTCAGGCTGGCTGCGGCGCAGGATGCTCCGGGCGGCGCGCATAGCGCTGCGCCAACACGGCGCACACCATGAGCTGCAGCTGATGGAAGATCATCAGCGGCAGCACGATGGCCCCGGCCGTGCTGGAAGCAAACAGCACCTGGGCCATGGGCACGCCGCTGACCAGGCTCTTCTTGGAGCCGCAGAAGACCAGCGTGATCTCGTCCTCCTTGGCAAAACCCAGGGCGCGCGCACCCCAGGTGGTGAGCGTGAGCACCAGTGCCAGCAGCACGGCACACAACACCAGCAGGCCGGCCAGCGCCGGCAGCGGCGTTTGCTGCCACAGCCCGCTGACCACGGCGGCGCTGAAGGCCGAGTACACGACCAGCAGGATGGAGCCCTGATCGACCAGCTTGACGCGCCTGGCATGGCGGTGGATGAAGCCGCCAATCCAGGGGCGCAGCAGATGCCCCACGATGAAGGGCAGCAGCAGCTGCACGGAGATTTTCATGATCGCCCCGAGCACGCTGCCGCCTTCGGCGCTGCGGCCCAGCAACAGCCCAGCCAAAATGGGCGTGACCACGATGCCCAGGAGCGTGGAGGCGGAGGCGCTGCACACGGCGGCCGGCATGTTGCCGCGCGCCATGGCCGTGAAGGCGATCGCCGACTGCACCGTGGCCGGCAGTGTGCACAGGAACAGCACGCCCAGATACATCTCGGGCGTGACCAGTGGCTCCAGCACCGGGCGCAGCGCCCAGCCGAGCAGCGGAAACAGCACGAAGGTGGCGGCAAAGATGCTCAGGTGCAGGCGCCAGTGGCCCAGGCCCGCCAGGATCGCCTCGCGCGAGAGCTTGGCCCCGTGCAGAAAGAACAGCAGGCTGACAACGCCGGTGGTCACCACCGCCAGCACGCTGGCCATGGCGCCCGATGCCGGCAGCAGACTGGCCAGGGTCACGGTGCCCAGCAGGGCCAGTGTGAAGTTGTCGGGCGCGAAGCGCAGCGATGCCATGCCGGCCCTCAGCGTGTCGTCCGGCGCAGCAGCAGTGCCAGGAGCAGCAGCCCAAACAACGCGAAGCAGACGAACGACCAGTTGGCGATGGAGCCCCCCAGGAAAGTCCAGTCCACCGCCGAGCAGTCGCCCGAGCCGCGGAAGATCATGGGAATGGCGCGGCTCAAGGGGTAGTTCTCGACCATGCCGTAGAAGTCGCGCCCGCAGGTGGCCACCTCGGGCGGGTACCACTGCAGCCAGCTCTGGCGCGCGGCGGTGAAGGCGCCGAAGCCGGCCATGACCAGCGCCAGTACGCTCCAGCTCATCCACCAGCCTTTTTGCTTCTTAAGGCTTGCCAGTCCTGCGAGAACAGCTACACCAATAAGAGCATAACGCTGCACGATGCACATCGGGCATGGCTCCAGGCCCTGTGCATATTGCAGATACAGGCCAAAGGCCAGCATGGCCAGGCAGATGGCGCACATCAGCGCCAGGGTACGGCGCGGTGCGCCGGTGATCGCGGTCAAAAACACTCTATATCTTCCTTGCAGGGGCCGGCGCTGGCCGCGGCCCGACAAGGGCGCGCGATCCATCAGATACCGGCGGCTTGATCCAAAAACACCTTGGCGCGGCGTGGCGTGACCAGCAGCGTCTCGCCGTCGCGCAGCCCCATCTCATGGAACTGCTGCGCCGGAATATGCGCCTCGATGAGGGCATCGGGGGCCGTATTGTGCGCGGATTCGGTTCCGCCTTCCGGCAATAGTTCCAGGCGCGCGATCGGGCCGACGACGATGGAGCGTGAAAGCTGCACCACCATGCCGCGCTGGCGGCCCTCGGCATCCTGGGCCTGGCTAGGCACGTAGCGGGCCACCTCCAGGTCATGCGGGCGCACATAGGCGAAGGCCTGGGCGCCATCGGCATGCTGGGCGTCGGGAATGTCCAGCTGGGTGCCGTCGTCCAGGTGCACGCGGCCATCGTTGGCACGGCCCTTGAACAGGTTCACGTCGCCCAGGAAACCGTAGACGAAGGGGCTGGCCGGGTTGTCCCAGACCTGCTGCGGCGTGCCCTGCTGCTCGATGCGGCCCTTGTTGATGACGACCACGCGGTCGGCCACCTCCAGCGCCTCTTCCTGGTCGTGCGTGACGAAGATGCTGGTCACATGCAACTCGTCGTGCAGGCGGCGCAGCCAGCGGCGCAGTTCCTTGCGCACCTTGGCATCCAGCGCGCCAAAGGGCTCGTCGAGCAGCAGCACCTTGGGCTCCACCGCCAGCGCGCGCGCCAGGGCGATGCGCTGGCGCTGGCCGCCCGAGAGCTGCGAGGGGTAGCGGTCGGCGATCCAGTCCAGCTGCACCAGCTTCAGCAGGTTCATCACCTTGTCCTTGATTTGCGCGTCGCTCGGCCGCTCGCCGCGGGGCTTGACGCGCAGGCCGAAGGCCACGTTCTCGAACACCGTCATGTGGCGAAACAGCGCGTAGTGCTGGAACACGAAGCCCACGCCGCGCTCGCGCACATGCACGTCGGTGGTGTCCGCGCCGCTGAAGTGGATGCTGCCGTGGTCGGGCGTCTCCAGGCCGGCAATGATGCGCAACAGCGTGGTCTTGCCGCAGCCCGAGGGCCCGAGCAGCGCGATCAGCTCGCCCGATTCGATGTTCAGGTTGACGTCGCGCAGCGCATGGAAGTTGCCAAACTGCTTGCTGACGTTGCGTATTTCGATACTCATGAGACTACTCACTCCCTCCCCCTCTGGGGGAGGGCTGGGGTGGGGGCCAGCAGCGCTGGCACCATCCATCGTTATGATTGGTTCAAGCGGCCCCCATCCCTACCTTCCCCCAAGGGGGGAAGGCGTGGAAGGCCGCTCGGGCGGCAGCGCCGCAGCGGCCTTGGCCTGCTGCTCGCTCTGCCATTCGGCCGCCGACTTGATGACCAGCGTCACCAGGGCCAGCAGCGCCAGCAGGGACGCTGCGGCAAAGGCGGCGACCGACTGGTACTCGTTGTAGAGAATCTCCACATGCAGCGGAATGGTGTTGGTCTGGCCGCGGATATGGCCCGACACCACCGACACCGCGCCAAACTCGCCCATGGCGCGTGCGTTGCACAGGATCACGCCATACACCAGGCCCCACTTGATGTTGGGCAGCGTCACCATGCGGAAGGTCTGCCAGCCGCTGGCGCCCAGCACGATGGCGGCCTGCTCCTCGTCGTTGCCCTGGGCCTGCATCAGCGGAATCAGCTCGCGCGCCACGAAGGGAAAGGTGACGAACACGGTGGCCAGCACGATGCCGGGCACGGCAAAGATGATCTTGATGTCGTGCTCCGCCAGCCACGCACCGAACCAGCCGTTGGCGCCAAACACCAGCACGTACATCAGGCCCGCCACCACGGGCGAGATCGAGAACGGCAGGTCGATCAGCGTCGTCAGCAGCGCCTTGCCCTTGAACTCGTACTTGGCAATGCACCAGGCCGCCGCCACGCCGAACACCAGGTTCAGCGGCACGGCGATCAGGGCCGTGAGCAGGGTGAGCTTGATGGCCGACCAGGCGTCGGGCTCGGCCAGGCCCGCCAGGTAGGCGTCCCAGCCCTTGCGCAAGGCCTCGGTGAACACTGCCGCCAGCGGCAGCAGCAAAAACAGCCCCAGGAAGGCCAGCGCCAGGCCGATCAGCGCGCGCCGTACCCAGGGCGCCTCGGTGGTGCCAGCCTTGGCGCGGCGTGTGGAGGGGTTTGCCATCGTGCTCATGCCGGCATCCCCGCGTGGCGGCGCTGCCAGGCCTGCAGCGCGTTGATGACCAGCAGCATGACGAAGGAGATCAGCAGCATCACCACGGCCACGGCGGTGGCGCCGGCCACGTCGTACTGTTCGAGCTTGCCGATGATGATCAGCGGCGTGATCTCCGACACCATGGGCATGTTGCCGGCGATGAAAATCACCGAGCCGTATTCGCCAATGGCGCGCGCAAAGGCCATGGCAAAGCCCGTGAGCAGCGCCGGCGTGATGCTGGGCAGGATCACAAGACGGAAGATCTGCCAGCGCGTGGCGCCCAGGCTGGTCGCGGCCTCTTCCAGCTCCTTCTCGCTGTCTTCCAGCACCGGCTGCACCGTGCGCACCACGAAGGGCAGGCCGATGAAGATCAGCGCGATCACCACGCCATTGGGGTTGAAGGCCAGCTGAATGCCAAAGGGCTCGAAGAATTGACCCACCCAGCCATTGCCCGCCAGCAGCGCGGTCAGCGATATGCCGGCCACGGCCGTGGGCAGGGCAAACGGCAGATCGACCAGCGCATCGACGATCTTCTTGCCCGGAAACTGGTAGCGCACCAGCACCCAGGCGATGAGCAGGCCGAACACCAGGTTCACGCAGGCGGCAATGAAAGAGGCGCTGAACGTCAGGCGGTACGAGGCCAGCACGCGCGGCGCGCTCACCGCCTCCCAGAACTGCGGCCAGCTGAGGCCAAAGCTCTTGCCGAGCAGCGCCAGCAGCGGAATGAGCACCACGATGCTCAGGTAGAACAGCGTGTAGCCCAGCGTCAGCCCAAAGCCGGGCAGCACGCGCTTGGGAGCGCGCCGCGGCCCGGCGGCAGAGGGCAGGTCATCCGCAGCACCCATGGCGGCAGCAGGCATGGCAATGGTGGTATTCACCGCAGTCCTGCCTCAACGGTTGGCCTGGTAGAGCTTGTCGAACTGGCCGCCGTCGTTGAAGTGCACCTTCTGCGCCTCGGTCAGCGAGCCGAAATACTTGGCCACGCTGAACTGCGTGATGGGCTTGAACAGGTCGGCATGTTTCTTCAGCACCGCCTCGGAGCGCGGGCGGATGGCGTGCCTGGCGGCAATCTCCTGCGCCTCGTCGGAATACAGGTAGTCCAGGTAGGCCTTGGCGAGTTCGCCCGTGCCCTTCTTGGCGACGGTGCGCTCGACGATGGCCACCGGGTTCTTGGCCGTGATGCTCACCGAGGGGTAGACGGCATCGACCTTGCCCTTGCCGAATTCGCGCTCCACCGACACCACTTCCGATTCAAACGTGATCAGCACGTCGCCGATGCCGCGCTGCAGGAAGGTGGCCGTGGCATCGCGCCCGCCCTTGGCCAGCACCGGCACGTTCTTGTACATCTTGCCGACGAACTCCGCCGCTTGCGCGTCGCTGCCGCCCTTCTCGCGCACGCTGCCCCAGGCGGCCAGATAGGCATAGCGGCCGTTGCCGCCGGTCTTGGGATTCACGACGACGACCTTGACGTCGGGGCGGATCAGATCCGACCAGTCCTTGATGTTCTTCGGGTTGCCATTGCGCACCAGGAACAGCATGGTGGAGGTGGTGGGCGATGCCTCGTGCGGGAACTTCTGCGCCCAGTCCTTGGCGACCACGCCGTTGTCGGCCAGGAACTGCACGTCGGTCGTGGTGTTGAAGGTCACCACGTCGGCGGCCAGGCCGTCATTCACGGCACGCGCCTGGGCGCTGGAGCCGGCGTGGGACTGGTCCACCTTCACATCCACGCCCTTGGTCTTCTTGTAGTGGGCGATGAAGGCGGCGTTGTAGTCCTTGTAGAACTCGCGTGCCACGTCATACGAGACGTTGAGCAGCGACTGCGTCTGCGCCGATGCAGCGGCGCTGGCGGCCAGGGCCAGGGTGGCGATAAGGGTCTTGAGCTTGCTTGGGGTCGTCATCGATGCCTCTCCGGATTTTCAGGAATGGGAGGCATTGTCGAGATGATCGCTTAAAACTCAAAAGAATATATCGTTGTGAATTTATAGAAATATGATCTATTGAACTGCACCACCCGTCGCACCGTGCACGGTTTCGCCCAAAAAGTCCAGAAATCCGCGCACCGCCGGCGACAGGCCGCGGCGCGAGGCAAACACCGCGTGCACGATCCCGGGCGGTTGCGACCATTCGGGCAGCAGCTGCACCAGGCTGCCCTGCTGCAGCTCGGCCTGGCACAGATAGTCGGGCAGCCAGCACAGGCCGGTGCCGGCAAGCGCCGCGTACTTGAGTGTGAGCAAATCGTCGGCCACATAGCGCGGCGTGAACTGCACCGTCTCCACACGCCCGCCCGGGCCCGTCAGGCGCAGGCTGGTGCGCCCGTCGGCGGCCGACATGGCCAGGGTGTCCATGGCTTCCAGGTCTTGCAGCGCCCGCGGTGTGCCCTGGCGCGCCAGCTGCGCGGGGCTGGCCACCAGCAGCTGGCGGCCTTCGTCCAGGCGTTTGACGACCATGCTGCCGCTGTCGTCCAGCGTGGTGCGCACGCGCAGGGCCACGTCCACGCCCTCCTCCACCACGTTGACGACGCGGTTCGTCACCTGCATCTCCACGCGCACCTGTGGGTAGCGTTCCAGAAAGACGGGCATCAGCCGCGCCAGCACGGTCTGCGCCAGGGTCACCGGGCAGGTCACGCGCACCGTGCCGCGCGGCTCGGACTGCACCTGGGCCACGGCGTCCTGCGCGGCCTGGGCCGACTCGCGCATCGCCAGGCAGTGGCGCAGGAACGCCTCGCCCACCTCGGTCAGTGACAGCGTGCGCGTGGTGCGCTGCAACAGGCGCACGCCCAGCTGGGCCTCCAGCTCGGCCACGCGGCGCGACAGGCGCGACTTGGGAATGCCCAGGGCCCGGCCGGCCGCGGCAAAGCCGCCGCGCTCGGCCACCTCGGCGAAGTACAGCATGTCGTTCAGATCTTGCATGGGCCGATTACAATCAATTTCAGGACAATGTATAGCACTTCATGGCACTTATCAAATATTCAGGACGAACTACAATTCGCCCATCGCCCAAACCAAGGGTTTACCCACACACAGGAGATTCCATGCAACTGCTGCACATCGATTCCGCCATCACCGGCAACCAATCCGTTTCGCGCCAGCTCACGGCCCAGATCGTCGAGGCCTGGAAGGCCACGCATCCGACAACCCAGGTCAGCCACCTCGATCTGGCGGCCGACGCCCCGGCCCACTTCACCATGGACGCCATGGCCCCGCGCACCGGCCAGACCGAAGGCCTGAGCGAGGCCCAGCAGCGCGAGAACGCCGTTTCCGAGCGCCTGGTGAGCCAGTTTCTGGCGGCCGACGTGGTGGTGATCGGTGCGCCGTTCTACAACTTCGGCATTCCCACCCAGCTCAAGGCCTGGATCGACCGCATTGCCCAGCCTGGCCGCACCTTCCGCTATACGGCCAACGGCCCCGAGGGCCTGGCCAAGGGCAAGACGGTGATCGTGGCCTCCAGCCGCGGCGGCGTGTACTCCACCAGCGATGCCGGACGCGCGATGGAGCACCAGGAGAGCTACCTGCAGACCGTGCTGGGCTTCTTTGGCGTGACCGACGTGCGCTTTGTGCGTGCCGAGGGCGTGGCCATGGGCGAAGACGCCAAGTCCCAGGCGCTGGATGCCGCCACTGCTGCCATCCAGTCCGAGGTGAAGGCCGGCGCGGCCAACCAGGAGCACGTCGTCCAGGCCGCCTGACCTCCCCGCGCCCCCAAACAAAAACCCGCTGCGGCATGGCCGGAGCGGGTTTTTTGTATTGAATCTCTCTCCAACGCCCACTGGACGGGCGGAAATAGCTATTACATCAATAGCAAATCGTCACCCGTTGTGGCGCTTCACCCAGGCGACGTACTGGTTCATCCAGCCCTGCAGGAAGTCCTTGCTGCCCTCGCCAATGCTGCCGTCTGCATTGAACAGGCCGTCCTTGGCTTGGACGAAGGCCTCGGGCTGGCCCAGCGTGGGCATGTCCAGGTAGGCCAGCACGTTGCGCAAGTGCTGCTGCGCCAGCGCCGAGCCGATGGCGCCGATGGAGGTGCCGATCACCCCGGCGGGCTTGCCGGCCCAGGCGCTCTGGCCGTAGGGGCGAGAGGCGTTGTCGATGGCGTTCTTGAGCACGCCAGGAATGGAGCGGTTGTATTCCGCCGTGACGAACAGCACGCCCTGCGATCCGGCGATCTCCTTCTTGAGCCGCTGCACCGGTTCGGCCTGGTTGCCGTCGTCGTCCTGGTTGTACAGCGGCAGGTCGTCGATGCGAACTTGATGGAATTCGAATTCCGACGGCGCCAGGCGCGCCAGGGCGGTGGCGAGCTTGCGGTTGAACGAATCCTTGCGGAGGCTGCCAACGACGACAGCGATGCGGTACTTGCTCATACAAAACCTTTCAGGCAGAGATTGGAGCCGCCTCCGACACCATGGCCATGGCAGGCGGCCCGGTCATGATACGAGCTATCGCGGCGCGCCGCTGCCGCATGAACGCAGGCCGCGCGGTCGCCTGCGGCGCTTACCAGCCGGCCAGCACCGAGCCCTTGAACTGCGTCTCGATGAACTGGCGTATTTCAGGGCTGTGATAGGCCTTCACGAGCCGCGCCACCCAGGGCTTGTCCTTGTCGGCCGCGCGCACCACCAGGATGTTCACGTAGGGGCTGTCGGCACTCTCCATGGCGATGGCGTCGCGCTTCGGATCGAGCCCCGCCGAAATGGCAAAGTTGGTGTTGATGGCCGAGGCGTCCAGGTCGTCGAGCGAGCGCGGCAGCTGGGCCGCGTCCAGTTCGATGAACTTGAGCTTCTTGGGGTTGCTCACCACGTCCAGCGGCGTGGCCTTCAGGCCCGCGCCGTCCTTGAGCTTGATCAGGCCCTGGGCCTGCAGCAGCAGCAGCACGCGGCCGCCGTTCGTAGGGTCGTTGGGAATGCCGAAGCGCGCTCCCTCCTTCAACTCCGAGAGCTTCTTGATCTTCCTGGAATAGATGCCGATGGGGAAATTGACCGTGTTCGCGGCCACGGCGAACTGGTAGCCGCGATCCTTGATCTGCGCGTCCAGATAGGGCCGGTGCTGGTAGCTGTTGGCATCCAGGTCACCCGCGGCCAGGGCGGCGTTGGGCTGCACGTAGTCGCTGAACTCCACCACCTGGATCTTCAGGCCCTGCTTCTCGGCCACCTTCTTCACCTGCTCCATGATCTGGGCGTGCGGGCCGGCGGTGACGCCGATCTTGAGCGGCTTGTCCTGGGCCACGGCAACGCCGGCCATGCCGGCAGCCATTGACAGAACCAGGGCGGTTTGGAGAAATAAGCGTTTGGAAACCATGGGCAGACCTTGCAGGAAAGAAACCCGCCATCCTATGCCCGCTGCCCCGTCATGAGAAAGAGTACTTTTTCATATGCAAACAACCCGCACGCATAGGCTAGCACCATGAACCCCACCCAGCACCCCATCGTGTTCCGTGACCGCCGCGATGCGGCCCGGCGGCTCGCCACCCGGCTTTCGCCCTATCGCGGCCAGCGTCCGCTGGTGCTGGCCATTCCGCGCGGCGCCGTGCCCATGGCCCACGCCCTGGCAACCGTCCTGCAGGGTGATCTGGATGTGGTGCTGGTACGCAAGCTGGGCGCGCCGCATGAGCCCGAATTTGCCATCGGCGCCATCGACGAAAGCGGCTGGACTTACCTGTCGCCCCACGCGCAAGCAGCGGGCACCGCCTACGTCGAAGCCGAAAAGCAGCGCCAGCTCGCGCTCATACGCCGGCGGCGCGCGCAATACACGCCCTTGCGCCCGCCGCTGGATCCGGCGGGCCGCATCGTCATCGTGGTGGATGACGGGCTGGCCACCGGCGCCACCATGCTGGCGGCGCTGCACAGCCTGCGCCAGCGCCAGCCGGCCAGGCTGATCTGCGCCGTGCCCGTGGCATCACAGGAAGCACTGGCCAGGGTGCGCGGCCAGGCCGACGAAGTGGTCTGCCTGCAGGCCCCGGCAGGCTTTCAGGCCGTGGGCCAGTTCTACCTGGACTTTACCCAGGTGGAGGACGACGAGGTGATCGCCCTGCTCAAACCGTAGCCCGCAGCCGCTCAGCGGTGCGACATGCGCCGCACCACCCAGTCGCCCAGGCTTTGTATGGCCTGCACGAAGACGATCAGGATCAGCACCACGGCCAGCATCACGTCGGGCAGAAAGCGCTGGTAGCCGTAGCGAATCCCCAGGTCGCCCAGGCCGCCGCCGCCCACCGCGCCGGCCATGGCGGAGTAGCCCGTCAGGCTGACGAAGCCGATGGTCAGTCCCGCGACGATGCCCGGCATGGCCTCGGGCAGCAGCACCTTCCAGACGATCTGCCAGGTGGTGGCGCCCATGGACTGCGCGGCCTCGACCAGGCCGCCGTCCACCTCGCGCAGCGCCGTTTCCACCAGACGCGCGATGAAGGGCGCGGCCGCCAGCGTGAGCGGCACCACGGCGGCCCAGGTACCGATCGAGGTGCCCGTCACAAGGCGCGTGAACGGGATGATGGCTACCAGCAGGATGATGAAGGGCGTGGAGCGCACGGCGTTGACGATGCCGCCCACGATGGTGTTGAGCGGCGCGTTCTGCAGGATGCCGCCCTTGTCGGTGAGGCGCAAAAACACCCCCAGCGGAATGCCCACCAGCGCGCCGATGATGCCCGAGGCACCCACCATGATCACCGTCTCCCACAGCGAGATGGCGAACAGCTCCAGCATCATTTCGGAAAAATTCTCGAACATCAATTCACCTCCACAGTCTTCACGACGACACCCTGCGCGCGCAGATAGTCGATGGCCGCGCCTATGCGCGCCATGGGGCCGCTGGCGTACACCGCCAGCGAGCCGAAGGTCTGCTCCTGGATCTCGTCGATCTGGCCATGCAGGATGGACAGGTCCAGCCCCAGCTCGCGGATCAGGTGCGACAGGATGGGCTCGTAGGCATGCTCGCCCGCGTACGACAGGCGCAGCAGCTGGCCGCTGGCGCCGGCCTCCAGGCGCGCCGCCAGGCTGCGCACGCGCGCCAGCACCCCGGCGGGCAGCTCCTGCGGCACGATCTCGTCGATCAGGCTCTTGGTGATGTCCTGCTGCGGCCGCGTGAACACGTCGATCACCGGGCCCATCTCCACGATGCGGCCGGCGTCGATCACCGCCACGCGGTCGGCGATCTGCTTGATGACCTGCATCTGGTGCGTGATCAGCACCACCGTCACGCCCAGCTCGCGGTTCACCTGGCGCAGCAAATCCAGGATGGAGCGCGTGGTCTCGGGATCCAGCGCACTGGTCGCCTCGTCGGATAAGAGCACCTTCGGGTTGCTGGCCAGCGCACGCGCAATGCCCACGCGCTGCTTCTGCCCGCCCGAGATCTGCGCCGGATAGCGATCCGCCAGCTGCGTCAGGCCCACCAGCTCCAGCAGCGGATCGACGCGCTGCTTGATCTCGTCCTGCGGCATGCCGGCCAGCTCCAGCGGCAGCGCGGCGTTGCCGTACACGGTGCGGGAGGACAGCAGGTTGAAATGCTGGAACACCATGCCGATCTCGCGCCGCGCGGCGCGCAGCTCGGCCTCGGTCAGCTGCGTCATGTCGCGCCCGGCCACCATGACCTGGCCGGCAGAGGGTCGATTGAGCAGGTTGATGACGCGCACCAGCGAGCTCTTGCCCGCGCCCGAGCGGCCGATGATGCCGAACACCTCACCCGGCGTGACATGCAGGTCGATGCCGCGCAGGGCCTCGACGGGGCCCTGCGGGCCCTGGTAAATCTGGGTGATGCCCCGAAGATCGATCATGGGAAAAAACAGAAAAGCCGTGCAGGCTCTTATTGGCAGGCCTGCAATGCTATTTAAAAAGCAGCGGCCTGCGCTGAATGGGCAGGCCGTGGGGCCCTATTTTACTGCCCTGCCCCAGGAGCCTGCTGGCTCAGCGCCAGCCGAGCAGCAGGATGGCGATGTTGACGAGAAACGCCAGGCCCCACACCGTGCTGCGCGCCGTGGGCCGGTCGCCCACGTACAGGGCGATGTAGACCGCGCGCAGCACGATGAACGCGCAGGCCAGCCCATCCAGCGGCGCCTGCGGCGCGCCGAGCTGGTGCGCGATGATGACGGCGCCAATGAAGAACGGCAGCGCCTCGAAGCTGTTCCCCTGGGCCGCATTGGCGCGCGCACGCCAGCCGCTCTGGCGCGCCAGCCAGGCGCGCGGGTCGTGGTTGTCGGCGCCGCGAAAGGCACCGCGCTTGGCCAGCATCGCGCACACCATGGGCAACAGCGCCGCCACCAGTACGCACCAGTAGGCCAGGGTGAAATGGGTCGTCTGCATGCCTGGGTTCATATGGCACCTTTTTGTTTGATTGGGCACATTTCTCAAATCGCCGTCATTCCGGCGAAAGCCGGAATCTACCGCTGTGATCAGTGCGTGACGCCTGGATTCCGGCCTTCGCCGGAATGACGGGGTGATTGTGCTGCGCGCTCTCTGAGATATGTCGCTATTCAGGCCTCTTTGGCTTGTAAGGCTTATACAGAAAGCGCCGACAGCTATAGTTTTTACCGCCTGTCTGCCAACGCATGGGCGATGGTGCCCAGGTCTACATATTCCAGCTCACTGCCCGCGGGCACGCCGCGCGCCAGGCGCGTGACATGGATGCCGCGGCGCTTGAGGGCCTCGGCGATGGCATGGGCTGTCGCCTCGCCCTCGGCGGTGAAGCTGGTGGCCAGAATCACCTCCTGCACCACGCCGTCGCCGGCACGCTCCAGCAGCTTTTGCACCCCGATGTCGCGCGGCCCCACGCCGTCGAGCGGCGACAGCCGGCCCATGAGCACGAAGTACAGTCCCTTGAAGGCGCCGGTGCGCTCCATGGCCGACTGGTCTGCCGGCGTCTCCACCACGCACAGCCGCGTCGCGTCGCGCTCCGGATCCAGACAGGTGCCGCACACCGCGCCTTCGGTGAAGGTGTAGCAGCGCTGGCAATGCTGCACCCGCTCGCAGGCCTGGGCCAGCGCGCGCGAAAGCTGCTGCGCGGCCGCGCGATCGTGCTGCAGCAGGTGAAAAGCCATGCGCTGGGCCGACTTCACGCCCACGCCCGGCAGGCGCCGCAGCGCCTGGATCAGGGCTTCGAGGGAACTGGCGTCGGACATGGGCGCGGCTGCGCGCTCAGAACGGGAACTTCATGCCGCCGGGCAGGCCGGGCATCCCGGCCGTGATCTTGCCCATCTTCTCCTGGCTGGTTTCCTCGGCCTTGCGCACGGCGGCGTTGAAGGCGGCGGCCACCAGGTCTTCGAGCATGTCCTTGTCATCGGCCAGCAGGCTGGGGTCGATGGTGACGCGTTTCACGTCGTGCTTGCAGGTCATGAGCACCTTGACCAGGCCGGCGCCCGATTCACCCTCGACCTCGATGCTGGCGAGTTCGTCCTGCGCCTTCTTGAGGTTGTCCTGCATGGCCTGGGCCTGCTTCATGAGGCCGGCGAGTTGTCCCTTGTTGAACATGTCTGGTTTCCTTTGCTAAATAAAAGTGAGCGTGTTACGCAGGTTTGATGCTACCTGGCACGATTTTCGCGCCAAAGTCGCGCATCAGCTCCTGCACGTAGGGGTCGTTGTGGACGATGTCTTCGGCCTGGCGCTGGCGTGCCGTTGCGGCCTGGGCGTTGCGGCGCGCGGGGCTGTCGGTGACCACGCCCAACTCCACGCTGATCTGGCTGGCATGGCCGGCGGCCTCCAGCGCCGCGCGCAGGCGCTCGCGCGCCACGGGTTGGTTCAGCGACTCGCGCTCCACGCGCAGCAGCCAGTGGCCTTCGTCGCGCGCCACCAGCTGCGACTGCAGCGCCAGCTCGCGTACCAGCGCCGTGATGGCTTCCTGGGCGATGAGCTGTTGCACCGTGGCGTGCCAGAAGTCGCCGTCCTCGGTGGGCACTAGACGCATGGGTGCGCTGCCGGGCGGTGCGGCAGCTTGCAAACGTGCGCCGGGTTCGGGCATGGTGCGCACAGCAACTACTACTGTTTCAGTAGCTTCTTGCGCAGTATTGACGGGCGCCAAGGGCTGATTTGGCTTCAATTCTTCCGGCGTGCGCACGGGCAGGCGCAGCGCGGGCGCGGCGGCGGCCGGTTCAGTGGCGGGCGCCGGGTGCTCAAGGGCCTCGGCCACGGCGCGGTTCACGTCGTCGGGCGTGGGCTGCGCAGCTGCGGCTGGCTGCGTTTGTGCTTTGGGCGCCGGGGCCACGGGGACTACAACGGCCTGCAGCTGCGGCATCGGTTCCTGTACCGCAGGTGCAGTGGCCGGCGCAATGGCCGGCGCAATGGCTGGGATAGCTGCGGGCGCAATCGTGGCCGGTTCAGGCCGCGTCAGAGTTTTTTTTTCCGCCTGTGCCGCGGCGGCGGGTGCTGGCTTGAAGGCCAGCAGGCGCAGCAGCACCATGGTCAGGGCCGCGTATTCGTCCGGCGCCAGGCCCAGTTCGGAGCGGCCATGCAGGCAGATGCTGTAGAGCAGCTGGGTCTCGTCGGGCGGCAGCATGGCGGCCAGGCGCGCCACTTCAGCCGCCTCGGGGTCGCTCGCGTCCACGGCGGCGGCCATCTGCGGCACGGCCTGCAGCACGGCCATGCGCTGCAGTACCGCGCTCATTTCTTCCAGCGTGCTGGCGGCCGACAGGCCGTTGATGCGCAAGGTGTCGGCCGTCTCCACCAGCGTGCGGCCGTCGCCCTCGGCCAGCGCGGCGATCAGGCGGAACACATGGCTGCGATCCACGCTGCCCAGCATCAGGCGCACGCTGGCCTCCTGCAGCTGGCCGCTGCCAAAGGCAATCGCCTGATCGGTCAGGCTCAATGCATCGCGCATCGAGCCTCGCGCCGCGCGCGCGAGCAGGCGCAGCGCCTGGGGCTCGGAGGCCACCTGCTCGGCCGCCAGCACGCGCGTCAAATGATCCAGCACCGTCTCGGGCGCCATGGGCCGCAGGTTGAACTGCAAACAGCGGCTGAGCACTGTGACCGGCACCTTCTGCGGGTCGGTGGTGGCGAGCACGAACTTGAGGTATTCGGGCGGCTCCTCCAGCGTCTTCAACATGGCGTTGAACGCCGTGTTGGTCAGCATGTGCACCTCGTCGATCATGAAGACCTTGAAGCGCCCCTGCACCGGCTTGTAGACCGCCTGCTCGAGCAGGCCCTGCACCTCGTCCACGCCGCGGTTGGAGGCCGCGTCGAGCTCGGTGTAGTCGGGAAAGCGCCCGCTGTCGATGTCCTGGCAGGCGGGGCACACACCGCAGGGCGTGGCCGTGATGCCGCCCTGGCCGTCGGGCCCCTGGCAGTTGAGCGACTTGGCCAGGATGCGCGACACCGTGGTCTTGCCCACGCCGCGCGTACCGGTGAACAGATAGGCATGGTGCAGCCGCTGCTGCGTGAGGGCATTCGTCAGCGCCTGCACCACATGCTCCTGCCCCACCATCTCCGAGAAAGTCTTGGGACGGTATTTGCGGGCGAGCACAAGATAGGACATGGGGGGTGATTCTATGGCCCGTGGCCGGCCGTCCCGGTTTCCCGGCGTACAATCTCGCCTTGACGGGCCTCCCCGCATGGTGAAGCGGCCAACCGGGTCAGGTGGGGAACCAAGCAGCCCTAACTGTGGAGCCAGTGCCGGGGGTAAGGCTCGTCAACCTCATGTCAGTAGTTCTTTCAGGATCAACAACTTGAGCCCTGACAAAGACTTAGGACGTGTTAATAAGTAACCATCCCCCGGCAAAGCCGGGGGCTTTCGTTATGTGAGCCGCTCAAAGCGGCTAAACGGGGTCGCTAACGCGGCCCCTCGGGTTGGTGCCGCCTACTGGCGGCTCGTTCAT
>JAFEER010000248.1 GCA_018240985.1 Pseudomonadota bacterium | reverse complement strand
CCCCGGCCCGATCAAGGGCCGCTCGAAGCCGCTGCCGGGCGCGGTTGCAAGGCGCTGTCATGGCCATGACTCCAGCGTCAGCGTGCAGATCCGGGGGCATTGCCCGGCGCTGGCGCACTGCCGGAGCCGCCCGCACGTCCGCCACGGCCGCCAGGCTTGGCGCCGCCAGCAGCATTGGCCTGGTCGCCCGCCAGGCGCACCGGCGCGCCGTCCTTGACGCGGTCGCCGCCCTCGGTCACCACGCGCTCGCCGGCCTGCAGGCCAGACGTTATCAGCGCCTGATCGGTGCTGGCCATGCCGCGTGTCACCGGCCTCATGTGGGCCACGCGCTCGTCGTCGATCACGTACACATAGTCGCCCTGCGGGCCGGTGCGCACGGCCGTCACCGGCACCAGCACACCGCTGTCCTGGCCCAGCTGCAGCCGGGCATTGACGAACTGGTTGGGAAACAGGGCACCGTCGGCATTGGCAAAGCGGGCCTTGGCGCGCACCGTGCCGGTGGCGGTGTTGACTAGGTTGTCGAGCGTGAGAAAGCTGCCCACGGCCAGGGTGCGCGTGCGCGCACGATCCAGCGCCGTCACCGGCAGCTTGCCCTGGCGCTGAGCCGCCAGCACCGCCGGCACGCGATCCTGCGGCACCGAGAACACCACGTCGATCGGCTGGATCTGGGTGATGGTGGCGATGCCGGCGGTGGTGTTGCTGCCGACCAGGTTGCCCGGATCCACCGCGCGCAGGCCTATGCGCCCAGTCACCGGGGCACGGATGGCGGTGAACTCCACGTTGAGCCTGGCGGCCTGCTCGCTGGCGCGGTCGGTGATCACCGCCGCCTCCAGCTGCTGCACCAGCGCGGCCTGCGTATCCAGCGTCTGTTTGGCGACCGAGTCCTGGCGCCACAGCTCCTGGTAGCGCTCCAGCGTGACCCGGGCCGCCGCCAGCTGGGCCTGATCCTTGGCGAGTTGGCCCTTCGCCTGGGCCAGCGTCTGCTCATACTGCCTGGCATCGATGCGCGCCAGCACCTGGCCCTTCTGCACCTGCTGGCCCTCGGTGAACAGCACCTCGGTCAACACGCCCGAGACCTGCGGCACCATTGTCGCCGTGACGGGCGACGTCACCGTGCCCAGGGCGTCGATGATGACGGGCAGTTCGCCCTGAACCGCAGGCGCAAACCCCACGGTCACGCCCCCCCCCGCACCACCAGGGCCGCCAGGGCCAGCGAATGGGCCGGCACCAGCACCCGGCGCGGCTGTCGCCGCAGGTGCCTTGGCACGCTGGACGAGGAAATAGGCACCCGCCACCAGCAACACGACCAAGGTCAATGTAATGGCTGCGCCTATCCAGCGGCGGCGCGCAGCACGTACCGGAACCGGCGCAGAGGAGTCTTCAGCGGCAGCCATATGGGGCAAATGGACGAAGTCGTTGCAAGGCGCATCCTAGCAGTCCCGGCATCTTGCAGACCTCAGCGGGACATCAAGAAATCAGCGATTGAAAATACCCTGTGCGATTGGCCCATAAAGGGCATATCGCTATGAATTTACGCAGCACAATGCGGCCCTTTACCAGAGCTTTACCGCACTTGCCGCTGCGCCTGTGCGCTGTCCCCTGGCCGCTTCTGGAACGTCATTGCGGTGGCCCAGCACAAAACAAAACCCCCGCACGGTTCAGGCCGTCGGGGGTTTTGTACTTCTCAGGGCCTTGCATCCCAGCGCAGAACAAGGCGTCAAGGCGATGCCGTATCAGGGCCGCAGCGCGCGCGGCAGCCCGTGATGCATCAGGCGGTGACGCCCTCGGCAACCTCGGCGTATTCCTCGATCTGATCGAAGTTCATGTAGCGGTAGACGCTGGCCTTGTCCTGATCCACTACGCCGATTTCCTTGAGGTATTCCTCCTTGGTCGGCAGGCGGCCCAGGCGCGAGGCGATGGCCGTGAGCTCGGCCGAGCCCAGGAACACGTTGGTGTTCTTGCCCAGACGGTTGGGGAAGTTGCGCGTGCTGGTGCTGATGACGGTCGCGCCCTCGTGCACCTGGGCCTGGTTGCCCATGCACAGCGAGCAGCCGGGCATCTCGGTGCGGGCCCCTGCCGTACCGAAGGCGGCGTAGTGGCCTTCCTTGATCAGCTCGTTCTGATCCATCTTGGTGGGCGGGGCCACCCACAGCTTGACCGGGATGTCGCGCTGGCCGCCCAGCAGCTTGGCCGCGGCGCGGAAGTGGCCGATGTTGGTCATGCACGAGCCGATGAAGGCCTCGTCGATGGGTGTGCCGGCGACTTCGGACAGGAACTTGGCGTCGTCCGGGTCGTTGGGGCAGCAGACGATGGGCTCCTTGATGTCGTTCATGTCGATCTCGATCACGGCGGCGTACTCGGCGTCCTTGTCGGCTTCGAGCAGGTCGGGCTTGGCGAGCCAGGCCTCGACCTTCTCGATGCGGCGCTGCAGCGTCTTGGCGTCGGCATAGCCGTCGGCGATCATGTTCTTCATCAGAACGACGTTCGACTTCAGATATTCCTTGATCGGCTCGGGGTTGAGCTTGATCGTGCAGCCGGCGGCGCTGCGCTCGGCCGATGCGTCGGACAGCTCGAATGCCTGCTCCACCTTCAGATCGGGCAGGCCCTCGATTTCCAGGATCTTGCCCGAGAAGATGTTGATCTTGCCGGCCTTGGCCACGGTCAGGAGCCCTGCCTTGATGGCGTACAGCGGAATGGCATGCACCAGGTCGCGCAGCGTGACGCCCGGTTGCAGCTGGCCCTTGAAGCGCACCAGCACCGATTCGGGCATGTCCAGCGGCATCACGCCCGTGGCGGCGCCGAAGGCCACCAGGCCGGAGCCGGCGGGGAAGCTGATGCCGATCGGGAAGCGCGTGTGCGAGTCGCCGCCGGTGCCCACGGTGTCGGGCAGCAGCAGGCGGTTCAGCCAGCTGTGGATCACGCCGTCGCCGGGGCGCAGCGCCACGCCGCCGCGGTTGCTGATGAACTGCGGCAGCTCGCGGTGCGTCTTCACGTCCACGGGCTTCGGATACGCGGCGGTGTGGCAGAAGCTCTGCATCACCATGTCGGCGCTGAAGCCCAGGCAGGCCAGATCCTTCAGCTCGTCGCGCGTCATGGGGCCGGTGGTGTCCTGGCTGCCCACGGTGGTCATCTTGGGCTCGCAGTAGGTGCCGGGGCGGATGCCCTGGCCTTCCGGCAGGCCGCAGGCGCGGCCGACCATTTTTTGCGCCAGCGTGAAGCCGGCCTTGGATTCGGCAGGCGCCTGGGGCAGGCGGAAGGCGGTCGATGCGGCCAGGCCCAGGAATTCACGCGCCTTGGCGGTCAGGGCGCGGCCGATGATCAGGTTGATGCGGCCGCCGGCCTGCACCTCGTCCAACAGCACTTCAGATTTGAGAGCAAAGTCCGCAATCTTGGCGCCGGCTTTCTCGATCTTGCCTGCGTAGGGGAAGATGTCGAGCACGTCGCCCATCTCCATTTTGGAGACGTCCACTTCGATGGGCAGCGAGCCGGAATCTTCTTGCGTGTTGAAGAAGATGGGGGCGATCTTGCCGCCCAGGGTCACGCCGCCAAAGCGCTTGTTGGGCACGAACGGGATGTCCTGGCCGGTGGCCCAGATGACGCTGTTGGTAGCCGACTTGCGGCTGGAGCCGGTGCCCACCACGTCGCCCACGTAGGCGACGACATGGCCCTTCTTCTTCAGGTCTTCGATGAACTGCATCGGGCCGCGCTTGCCGTCCTGCTCGGGCTTGAAGGCGGCGTCCGGGCGCGTGTTCTTCAGCATCGCCAGGTAGTGCATGGGGATGTCGGGGCGCGTCGTGGCGTCGGGCGCGGGCGAGAGGTCGTCGGTGTTGGTCTCGCCGGGCACCTTGAACACCGTGACGGTGATCTTTTCCTCAACCTTGGGGCGGCTGGTGAACCACTCGGCGTCGGCCCAGCTCTGCATCACTTCCTTGGCGCGGGCGTTGCCGGCCTTGGCCTTGGTCGCCACGTCGTTGAAGTAGTCGAACATGAGCAGCGTTTTTTTGAGCGCCTCGGCCGCCACCTGGGCCACTTCGGCGTCGTCCAGCAGCTCGATCAGCGGGTGCACGTTGTAGCCGCCCACCATGGTGCCCAGCAGCTCGGTGGCGCGGGCCTTGCTGATCAGGCCGACCTGGATGTCGCCATGCGCCACGGCGGCCAGGAAGCTGGCCTTGACCTTGGCGGCGTCGTCCACGCCCGGGGGCACGCGATGCGTCAGCAGATCAAGCAGGAACTCGGCCTCGCCCGCCGGCGGGTTCTTGATGAGCTCGATCAAATCGGCCACTTGTTTGGCATCCAGCGCCAGGGGCGGGATGCCCAGGGCGGCACGTTCGGCGGCATGGGCTCGGTAGGCTTGCAGCATGTCTTTTTTCTCCGGAGTGGTCAGTATTTTGAAAGTGGGGGCGATCGCCAGCCGGCCGCATGCGGGCATGCCGCGAAGGCGGCCTTTGCCGGCGGCCCGACGCGCGGGCGCTGGCGGCTTACTTGGCGGGGGCGTCCAGCAGGCTGGGCGGCGGGTTCTTCTTGAAGCCCTCGGCCACGGTGACCTGCTGCGGGCCCATGCACTCATCGGCCATGCGCTGGCCGAGCTTCTGGTTCATGAGCATGGACTTGTTGGCGATCTGTATCCACACGGCGCCGGCGTTCTGATCCTCCAGGCGCACGGCACGGGTGGCCGAGACCACCGGCGACATGTGGTACTTGAAACCCTTGCCTTCGACATAGAAGCGCCCGGGCGACTGCGCATCACGCTCTACTTGCACATAGGCGCCCAGCTCGCAGGCCATGCGGCCGGTGTATACATTGTCGGCAATCGCCAGCTCCTCGGGCGAGAGCGCGGCCTCGGCGGCGGAGATGCCGGCCGCTACCTGCATGGCACCGCTGTGCAGGCGCGTGCGGCTGCTGGTGGGCGATGCCTTGGCAACTGCCGCAGCCTTGTTTGTGGTCTTGGTGGACTTGGCGGTTTTGGCAGGCGTGGCGGCGGCTTTCTTGGCCACGCTCTTGCTGTCGGGTTGCGCTGGCGTCTGCGCCATGGACAAGGCGGGTGCCAACAACAGGAGGGCAGATGCGATAAGGGCTTTCATGAGGGCGCCGGCGGAAAAAAAAGAGAGAACCTTGGATTGTGGCGCTTAAATACCGACGATCAGGTTTGTGTGCCGTCAGCATTTGCAAACCAGGCCTGCGCCTGCGGCGCAAGGGCGCGGCCGGTTTGGTGTGCACGCTCGAGCACCTGCCAGAAATAGCGGTAGCTGGCGCGGTCGTGCAATACGCCGTCTTCGCTGATGGGGGCCCAGTCGGCGTCGATGGCGGCAGAAATGATGTGGGTGGCGCGGGTGATCTCGGCATCTTCGGGCGCAAACGCGGCCAGGATGGGGCGGATCTGCGCCGGGTGGATGCTCCACATGCGCGTGTAGCCGAATTCACGCGCGGCGCGCGCGGCGGCCGCCTGCATGGCGCCCGGGTCGGTGAATTCGGTCACCACGCAATGCGACGGCACCTTGCCGTTGGCATGGCAGGCGGCGGCGATCTCGAGCTTGGCGCGCACCACCAGCGGGTGCTGGAACTGTCCGGCGGAGCTCATGCCCGAGGCCGGTATGGCGCCGCCATGGGCCGAGACGAAGTCCATCAGGCCAAAGCTCAGGCTCTGGATGCGCGGGTGCGCGGCGATCTCGAAGGCACGATGCACGGCGGCGGGTGATTCGATGAGCGCATGCAGCGGCAGGTGGCCGGCGCCGGCGGCAAGCAGCGCGCGCTCGGCCGCGAGCACATCGTCCACCGACTCCACCTTGGGGATCATGATGTGGGCGAGGCGCTGGCCAGCCTCACCCGCGATGATGGCCATGTCCTGCGCAAACGCCGGGTGATCCACGGTGTGCACGCGTGCCGCCACGCGCGCGCCGGGCGCAGCGCCATTGGCCAGCTGCGCCACCAGCTCGGCGTGCTCACGTTCCTTGCCGACGGGGGCGCCGTCCTCGCAATCGAGCGTGACGTCGAACACGCAGTGGCCGAATTCCTGCCGCATCTCGGCCTGCAGCTGCAGGCTTTTGCGCATGCGCAGCTCGACACCGCTGTAGTGGTCGCAGACCGGCAGCGCCGCGCTGGCGGCCTGGGCGCCCAGCAGAATCTCGCGAGGATGGTGTGCGACGGAAGTCATGGAGGCAGGACTGGTTGCAGACAAAGAAATGGTGTTGCGACTACCGACCAGGGGGCGGCAATGGCAACAGCATGTCTCGATCGATCACTATTGAAACAGAAGCAGCTGACGCTTTTTTGACAAGCGCTTCGGGGCAAATGCCTCTTGCGGCCCGTGCAATTGGGCGTCAGCAGCTACAGTTTTTACAGCAGGTGCTTCACACCGTCCTGCTCGCCCTGCAGCTCGGCCAGGGTCTTGTTGATGCATTCCTGGCTGAAGGCGTCAATCGGCAGATCCTTGACGATGTGGTACTTGCCGCCCTCGCAGGTCACGGGGTAGCCGAACATCACATCCTTGGGGATGCCGTATTCGCCATTGCTGGGGATGCCCATGGTGACCCACTTGCCATTGGTGCCCAAGGCCCAGTCGTGCATGTGGTCGATGGCGGCGTTGGCGGCCGATGCTGCCGACGACAGGCCACGCGCCGCGATGATGGCGGCGCCGCGCTTGCCCACGGTGGGCAGGAAGGTGTTGGCGTTCCATTCCTGGTCGTTGATGGCGTCCTTGACGGACTTGCCGTTCACCGTGGCGAAACGGTAGTCGGCATACATGGTGGGCGAGTGGTTGCCCCAGACGGCCAGCTTCTCGATGTCGCGCACGGCCACGCCCATCTTGGCGGCGATCTGCGAGGCAGCGCGGTTGTGATCCAGGCGCAACATGGCGGTGAAGTTCTCGCGCGGCAGGCTGGGGGCCGACTTCATGGCGATGTAGGCGTTGGTATTGGCCGGGTTGCCGACCACCAGCACCTTGACGTTGCGGCTGGCGACCTTGTCCAGCGCCTTGCCCTGGGCGGTGAAGATCTGGGCGTTGGCGGCCAGCAGATCGGCACGCTCCATGCCGGGGCCGCGCGGACGGGCGCCGACCAGCAGCGCGTAGTCGGTGTCCTTGAAGGCGGTCATGGGGTCGGCGTGGGCCTCGATGCCGGCCAGCAGCGGGAAGGCGCAGTCTTCGAGTTCCATGATCACGCCCTTGAGCGCGTTCTGGGCCTTCTCGTCGGGGATTTCGAGCAATTGCAGGATGACGGGTTGATCCTTGCCCAGCATTTCGCCGGAGGCAATGCGGAACAGCAGGGCGTAACCGATTTGACCAGCAGCGCCAGTGACTGCGACGCGAACGGGCTTCTTGCTCATGAAAAACTCCAAAAAGGAAGTGACAAAAAAATCCTGTGGATGCAACGCGGCCCCAGCCTGCGCAACTGTCGGCCCGCGCGCCACAAACAACCGTTGATTTTACTGCCGTTTCAGGCGCACGGTCAACTTGTCTTATGTCTTATATAAGATATGATTGGGAATAGAAAGCACTCGTCATCCGCACAGGCACCACCCGCACCACCATGTCGTCCCTGCTCCCGCCCAGTACCGAAGGCACGCTACCGCCAAGCGCTGGCGCGACAGCAGTCACGCCGGCCTTCAGCCCCCTGTACCAGCAGATCAAGGGGCTGATACTGCACAGCCTGCAGCATGGCGAGTGGAAGCCCGGCGAGGCCATTCCTAGCGAGATCGAGCTGGCGGCGCGCTTTCGCGTGAGCCAGGGCACGGTGCGAAAGGCGATCGACGAGCTGGCGGCAGACAACCTGGTCACACGCCGCCAGGGCAAGGGCACCTTTGTCTCAACCCACGCCGAACGCCAGGTGCAATACCGCTTTCTGAAGCTGCTGCCCGACGACGGCAACGCCAGCGAGGAAGGCCCGGCACAACGCACCATTCTCGAATGCCGCCGCTTGCGCGCCAGCGCCGATGTAGCGCGCAGCCTGGCCTTGCGCGCGGGCGATCCTGTGATCCAGATCAAACGCATCCTGTCTTTTGTTGGCGTTCCAACCATCCTGGAAGACATTTGGCTGCCCGGTAACGCGTTCAAGGGCCTCACGGCAGAGCAGCTGGCGCACTACCAAGGCCCGACCTATGCCATGTTCGAGCTCGACTTCGGCGTGCGCATGGTGCGCGCCGACGAAAAAATCCGCGCCGTGCTGCCCGACGAAACCCAGGCCCAGTGGTTGAGCGTGCCGATGGCAACGCCACTGCTCAGTGTGGAGCGCCTGGCCTATACCTACAACGACGTGCCCATGGAGCTGCGCCGCGGCCTGTACCGCACCGATACCCATCATTACCACAACGAATTGAACTGACTCACGCCTGACATTGGCTTGACATTGCGCACAATTGGCGTAAATACGCAGTCGCCGCACAACCCATGCATGGCATTGCAATAGAATTTTGGGTTGTCTGCTCCAGGCGATTACCACGCAGTTACCACCAAGAAAGCATCCACCATGACCGAGCTAGCCAAAAAGAAGAGGCCCGAGTTTCGCAACCTCAACCTCTTTTCCGACATCACCACCTACCGCATGCCGCTGGCGGCCGTGACCTCCATCCTGCACCGCGTCAGCGGCATGCTGCTGTTCATCCTGTTGCCCCTGGTGATCTGGATGTTCGACACCTCGGTGTCGTCGGAGATCTCCTTCGGCCGCTTCAGCGCCGCCTTCAACGCCGGCCTGGGCTTCGTGCCCGGCTGGTGCATCAAGCTGGTGACGCTGGCCCTGATCTGGGCCTACCTGCACCACCTGGCCGCCGGCGTGCGCCACCTGTACCTGGACGTGTCGCACAAGACCACCAAGGACTTCGGCCGCCAGTCCGCCGTGGCCACGCTGGTGTTCAGCGTCGGCCTCACGCTGATCCTCGGCGCCAAGCTGTTTGGCCTGTACTGATTCAACAAAAATAGGAGTAACACCATGGCTGAAACCTACGGCTCCAAGCGCACCGTTGTCGGTGCCCACTATGGCTGGCGCGATTTCGTGGTGCAACGCATCACCGCCCTGCTGATGGCAGTCTTCACCCTGCTGCTGCTGGCGCAGCTGATCTTCACCAAGGGCCCCATCGGCTACGACACCTGGGCCGGCATCTTCGCGCCGCAATGGATGAAGGCGCTCACCTTCTCCGTCATCGTGGCCCTGATCTGGCATGCCTGGGTGGGCGTGTGCAGCGTGTGGTACGACTACGCCAAGCCCGCCGGCCTGCGCCTGATCATCCAGGCCGTGAGCGCCATCTGGCTGATCAGCTGCGGCGGCTGGGCGGTGCAGGTGCTGTGGCGCCTGTGATGCCCGTTTTCACTGAAATCAGAATCTCACGTACCGAATACCCACGACCATGAGTTACACCAAAAAAGATATCGCCGTCCGCAAGTTCGATGTCGTCATCGTCGGCGCCGGCGGCTCGGGCATGCGTGCCTCGCTGGAACTATCGCGCGCCGGCCTGTCCGTCGCCTGCCTGACCAAGGTCTTCCCCACCCGCTCGCACACCGTGGCCGCCCAGGGTGGCGTGTCCGCCTCGCTCGGCAACATGAACGAGGACAACTGGCACTACCACTTCTACGACACCATCAAGGGCGGCGACTGGCTGTCCGACCAGGACGCCGTGGAATTCATGTGCCGCGAGGCCCCCAACGTGGTGATCGAGCTGGAACACTTCGGCATGCCGTTCGACCGCAATGCCGACGGCACCATCTACCAGCGCCCGTTCGGCGGCCACACCGCCAACTACGGCGAAAAGCCCGTGCAGCGCGCCTGCGCCGCGGCCGACCGCACCGGCCACGCCATGCTGCACACGCTGTACCAGAAGAACGTCGAATCCAAGACCAACTTCTTCGTCGAGTGGATGGCGCTGGATCTGATCCGCGACGCAGCTGGCGACGTGGTCGGTGTAACCGCCCTGGAACTCGAAACCGGCGACCTGTACGAGCTGCACGCCAAGGCCGTGCTGCTGGCCACGGGCGGCGCCGGCCGCATCTTTGCCGCCTCCACCAACGCCTTCATCAACACCGGCGACGGCCTGGGGATGGCGGCGCGCGCCGGCATCCCGCTGCAGGATCTGGAGTTCTGGCAGTTCCACCCCACCGGCGTGGCCGGCGCCGGTGTGCTGCTGACCGAAGGCTGCCGCGGGGAAGGCGCTATCCTTTTGAATAGCAACGGCGAGCGCTTCATGGAGCGCTACGCCCCCACCCTGAAGGATCTGGCGCCGCGCGACTTCGTCTCGCGCTCCATGGATCAGGAGATCAAGGAAGGCCGTGGCTGCGGCCCGAACAAGGACTACATCCTGATGAAGCTCGACCACCTGGGCGCGGACACCATCCGCAAGCGCCTGCCCTCGGTGGAAGAGATCGGCCACAACTTCGCCAACGTGGACATCACCAAGGAGCCGATCCCCGTGGTGCCCACCATCCACTACCAGATGGGCGGCATTCCGACCAATATCCACGGCCAGGTCGTGGCCTGGGACGGCGAGAAAAACAACGTCGTCAACGGCCTGTATGCGGTGGGTGAATGCGCGGCCGTGTCGGTGCACGGCGCCAACCGCCTGGGCACCAACTCGCTCCTCGATCTGCTGGTGTTCGGCAAGTCCGCCGGCAAGCACATCGTGCAGTACGTGGCCGGCTTTGGTGACCACAAGGACGTACCAGCCGATGGCGCAGATCGCACGCTGGCGCGCCTGAATCAGCTCGAAGAGTCCAAGGACGGCATCTACGCCCAGGATCTGGCCAACGAAATCCGCCAGACCATGCAGTCGCATGCCGGTGTGTTCCGCACGCAAAAGGGCATGGACGAGGGCGTGGTGAAGATCGCCGCCATCCGCAGCAAGGTGGGCTCGGTCACGCTCAAGGACAAGTCCAAGGTCTGGAACACCGCGCGCATGGAAGCGCTGGAAGTGGACAACCTGATCGAAGTGGCGCAGGCCACCATGGTTTCGGCTGCCGCACGCAGGGAATGCCGCGGAGCGCACACGGTGGACGACTACGAGCATCCGGCCGACCACCCCGACTTCCCGCTGGGCCGCAATGACAAGGAATGGCTCAAGCACACGCTGTGGGACAGCGCCTCCAACAGCCTGACCTACAAGCCCGTGACCATGAAGCCACTGACGGTAGACAGCATCCCTCCGAAGGTGCGCACGTTCTAAAGCCCGCGAGTCCCACGAAAGAAAACCACCATGCAACGTACTTTCAAAATCTATCGTTACGACCCGGACAAGGACGCCAAGCCCTACATGCAGACCGTGCAGATCGAGCTCGACGGCCACGAGCGCATGCTGCTCGATGCCCTGCTCAAGCTCAAGAAGCAGGATCCCTCGCTGTCGTTCCGCCGTTCCTGCCGCGAGGGCGTGTGCGGCTCCGACGCCATGAACATCAATGGCAAGAACGGCCTGGCCTGCCTGACCAACATGAACTCGCTGCAGGGCGACGTGGTCTTGAAGCCCCTGCCCGGCCTGCCGGTGATCCGCGACCTGATCGTGGACATGACGCAATTCTTCAACCAGTACCACTCCATCAAGCCCTACCTGCAGAACGAGGCGCCCACCTCGCTCTCCAAGGAGCGCCTGCAGTCGCCCGAGGAGCGCGAAGAGCTCGACGGCCTGTACGAGTGCATTCTGTGCGCGAGCTGCTCAACCAGCTGCCCAAGCTTCTGGTGGAACCCCGACAAATTCGTCGGCCCCGCAGGCCTGCTGCAGGCCTACCGCTTCATTGCCGACAGCCGTGACGAAGCCACCAGCGAACGCCTGGATAACCTGGAAGACCCCTACCGTCTGTTCCGCTGCCACACCATCATGAACTGTGTGGACGTGTGCCCCAAGGGTCTGAAGCCGGCAGCCGCCATCAGCAAGATCAAGGAGCTGATGGTGCGCCGCGCCATCTAAGCGGCAATGGCTGAAGATGCCCTGCTCGATGAACGCGAGGTCGCCATCCTGCGCTGGCGCAGCCGGCGCGGCCTGGTCGAGAACGACCTGTTCATCGAGCGCTTTTTCAATCGCCATGGCGCGCAGCTCAGGGCCAGCCAGGCACGCGCCGTGACGATGCTGATGAACCTGTCGGACAACGATCTGCTGGACTTGCTGCTTGTGCGCAAGGAGCCCGAAGGCGAGATCGCAACCGACGACGTCAGGGCCGTGCTCAAGCTGCTGCGCGAACGCGCATGATGGCAGCACCGCCCTCCCCTCACCCAAGCAACCAACCGAGGAAACTGGAAATGAAACTGGCAGACAACAAAGCGACGCTATCGTTCAGCAACGGCCGCCCCAGCGTGGAGCTGCCCGTGTACCAGGGCAGCATCGGCCCGGATGTGATCGACATCCGCAAGCTGTATGGTCAGACGGACATGTTCACCTACGACCCCGGCTTCCTGTCCACGGCATCCTGCCAGTCGGCCATCACCTACATCGACGGCGACAAGGGCGAGCTGCTGTATCGCGGCTACCCGATCGAGCAGGTGGCCACCAAGTGCGACTACCTCGACACCTGCTATCTGCTGCTCAACGGCGAGCTGCCCGACGCCACCCAGCGCGGCGACTTCCACAAGATGGTGCTCAAGCACACCATGGTGAACGAGCAGATGCAGTTCTTCCTGCGCGGTTTCCGCCGCGATGCGCACCCCATGGCCGTGCTCACGGGCCTGATCGGGGCGCTGTCGGCCTTCTATCACGACAGCACCGACATCAACAACCCGAAGCACCGCGAGATCTCCGCCATCCGCCTGATCGCCAAGCTGCCGACACTGGTGGCCGCGGCCTACAAATACGGCGTCGGCCAGCCCTTCATGTACCCGCGCAACGACCTGTCCTACGCCGGCAACTTCCTGCGCATGATGTTCGGCACGCCCTGCGAGGACTATGTGGTCAACCCGGTGATCGAGCGCGCCATGGATCGCATCTTCATCCTGCACGCCGACCACGAGCAGAACGCATCCACCTCCACGGTGCGCCTGTGCGGCAGCTCCGGCACGAACCCGTTCGCCGCCATTGCGGCCGGCGTGGCCTGCCTGTGGGGCCCGGCGCACGGGGGCGCCAACGAGGCCTGCCTGAACATGCTTGAGCAGATCCAGGCCAACGGTGGCGTGGCCAAGGTGGGCGAGTTCATGGAGCAAGTCAAGGACAAGAACAGCGGCGTCAAGCTGATGGGCTTTGGCCACCGCGTGTACAAGAACTACGACCCGCGCGCCAAGCTCATGCAGGAAACCTGCGACGAGGTGCTGGACGCACTGGGCCTGCACAACGACCCGCTGTTCGCCCTGGCCAAGAAGCTGGAGAAGATCGCCCTGGAAGACGACTACTTCGTCTCGCGCAAGCTCTACCCGAACGTGGACTTCTACTCCGGCATCGTGCAGCGCGCCATCGGCATCCCCGTCAGCCTGTTCACCGGCATCTTTGCCCTGGCCCGCACGGTGGGCTGGATCGCCCAGCTCAACGAAATGCTGGCCGACCCCGAATACAAGATCGGCCGCCCGCGCCAGCTGTTCACCGGCTCGCCGCGCCGCGACGTGCCGTAAGCGGGGCACCCCCGTCAGGCCTCAAGGCCCGCAGGTTCAAAGCCTGCGGGCTTTTTTGCGTTTCGGGCGCAAACTTGTTCCATGGCCTACAGTCCCGGGGTTTCGCTAACAGGAGAACGCCCATGAAATCCCGTGCCGCCGTCGCCTTCAAGGCCGGAGAACCGCTGCAGATCGTCGAGATCGACGTCGCCCCGCCAAAAAAGGGCGAGGTGCTCGTCAAGATCACCCACACCGGCGTCTGCCACACCGATGCCTTCACCTTGAGCGGGGACGACCCCGAGGGCATCTTCCCCGCCGTGCTGGGACATGAGGGCGCGGGCATCGTCATCGAGTGCGGCGAGGGTGTCACCAGCGTCAAGCCCGGCGACCATGTGATCCCGCTGTACACCGCCGAATGCGGCGAGTGCCTGTTCTGCAAGAGCGGCAAGACCAACCTGTGCGTAGCGGTGCGCGCCACGCAGGGCAAGGGCGTGATGCCCGATGGCAGCACGCGCTTTTCCTACAACGGCCAGCCGGTCTACCACTACATGGGTTGCTCGACCTTCTCCGAGTACACCGTGGTGGCCGAGGTGTCGCTGGCCAAGGTGAACCCCGATGCCAACCCCGAGCAGGTGTGCCTGCTGGGCTGCGGCGTGACCACCGGCCTGGGCGCCGTAAAGAACACGGCCAAGGTGCAGCCCGGCGACACGGTGGCCGTGTTTGGCCTCGGCGGCATTGGCCTGGCCGTGATCCAGGGCGCGAAACTGGCGCAGGCCGGGCGCATCATTGCCATCGACACCAATCCGTCCAAGTTCGACCTGGCGCGCACCTTCGGCGCCACCGACTGCGTCAACCCCAAGGATCACGACAAGCCCATCCAGCAGGTCATCGTGGAGATGACAGGCTGGGGGGTGGACCACAGCTTCGAGTGCATAGGCAACGTGCAGGTCATGCGCGCCGCGCTGGAATGCGCGCACCGCGGCTGGGGCCAGAGCGTGATCATCGGCGTGGCAGGCAGCGGCCAGGAGATCAGCACGCGCCCGTTCCAGCTCGTCACCGGCCGCAAATGGCTGGGCACGGCCTTCGGTGGCGTCAAGGGCCGCAGCGAGCTGCCCGGCATGGTGGAGGACGCCATGGCCGGCAAAATCCAGCTCAAGCCCTTCGTCACGCACACCATGGACCTCACGGGCATCAACCAGGCCTTCGACCTGATGCACCAGGGCAAGTCCATCCGCTCGGTGGTTCATTACGCGGACTGACGGAAACAGGAGCGCCTGACGCTTGCCAATCAACGGTTCTTGGCGCTTTTTTGCCTTTAACCCTTTTCCATCAAGCGTCAGCAACTATCAACCTAGATTCGGCAGTTGACCGCTTGCAACCTTCTGGAAAGCCGCATGGATATTGACGTTCCCTGCTTCGCTGCAGTTCACCTGTTGGGTGAGTGCGCTACGCGCTCGCCAGCACCGCGCTCGCCGCACCATGCGGCGTTGCTCCTCCTTGCGGGCAGTAGCCCGCAGCGTCGTCACGCCTTGC